>CBFGQM010000072.1:0-17603 GCA_965650905.1 uncultured Streptomyces sp.
AGCTCTTCATCCAGACGGTGTGCGCGGGACGGCCGACCAAGGGGATGCCGTCGTCGGCCTGCGCTGGCACTGCCGCGGTTCATATGTCCTCGTCCCGCCCGCCCGGTTGCCCGGCGAGCTGACGGTCGGGTGGGTGCGAGGGCCCGAACACCCGCTCCCGGACCCGCTGTCGCTGCTTGAGATCCTCACGGAGGAATGCGCCCGGTACGCGGGCGAGGAGCCGGATCACCTGGCGGCGTGGCCTCTGCGAGGCTGACGCCGCCAAGAGCTCGGTGAGCAGTGTGGTCAGTTGGTCGGCGCGGTCAGTGGGGCACGAAGACTGCGGCCGTCGAAGACCGCGGGCCGTCTGCGGCTGGTCGCGCCCACGTGGGGGAGCCGCGTGATGTCACAGCCCCCCCGCGCCCCTACTCGCCCTTCGCCCCTGTCAGCCCCTGAATCCGGCTGAGGAACTCCACCTTCTGGTCCGCCGCGCTCTTCGCCGGGTCCAGCACCGCCTGGTTGGAGATCGACTCCAGGGTGAGGGACTGCTTGGGTTCGCCCGTCATCAGGGCCTTCACGCTGGGGTCGGTGACGTTGAGCGGGACACCCTGCCACGCCGTCTGCTTCTCGTAGTGGCGTGTGGAGAAGAACACCAGCGCGCCGCCGTCCGTGGTGCGCAGCCCGACAGGGGCGTAGTCGCCGGTCGTCAGCGGCTCGTCGATGTACTGCCGGGCCAGCCCCGGCCGCTCCGCGTTCTTCTTGCGGTCGGCCCGCCACCTGGAGGTGTGCGTGCCAGGCGCGAAGGTGTCGCCGCCGCTCTTCAGATACGTCGCGTACGACTCGGCGAGGTCCTCCGGCGGGACGGTCAGGTCCGCGGCGTTCACGGTGACCGGCTCCGCCCAGCCGTTCTTGTCCTTCTTGAACTTGGGTACGTCGTCGGCGGAGAGGATCGTCAGATAGGAGACCTCCCACACCCCGTCCGCGCCGCCCCGGGTGAACACCAGCAGCCAACGGGCCTTGGCGGAGCCCTTGTTGGCGTGGGAGTCGGCGACGAACCAGTGCGGCCAGCCGACCTTCTTGGGGATGGTGAACTCGGTGTCGGTCAGCTTCAGCGGCACGTAGTCCGGATCGCCACCCGGTTGGGTCTTTCCGCCCGCCCTGAGCTTCGCGCCGTCGATGTCGGCGAGGGGGCCGGTGACCCGGTCCGCGTCCAGGGACCGGTCGTTGGCCTTGTTGGCCTTGTTGTACGCGGTCGTGAAGTCCTTGAGGGCACGCGCGGCCTCGGCTTTCGTGGCCCCCGGGAGGACCTCCCGCTCCCCGTGCACCACCACGCACCCGCTCGCCGTCACCGACAGTACGGTGACCGCTGCCGCCGACGTGGTCAGCCTGTCCAGCCTGCGAAGTGTCCGCGGCGTCTTCATCGGTTCCTCTTCACCTACACCCTTCCCGAAGGCGAACCCTACCGGGGCCGGGAGACGCGCCGCCGCCGGGATCACGTACCGCGCCCGCACTGTGATCTTCCTGCAAGGCGGTACGTCACGACGGGTAGGTCAAAAGACCGATCAGACCTCCTCGCGGACCGGCGGTGCCGCCCGCACCCTCCCACCGCCGAGCCGCGCCGGCGCCAGGAAGAGGGCCAGCGTCGGCACCAGGTACAGGGCCCACACGACGACTTGGAGCACGGTCGGGTCCGGCTGGAAGTTGAAGACGCCCTTGAGGAGCGTGCCGTACCAGCTGTCCGGTGGGAGGGTGGCGCTGATGTCGAAGGCCCTGTCCGTCAGACCGGGCAGGAACTGGGCCTCCTGGAGGTCATGGATGCCGTACGCGAGGACGCCCGCGGCCACGATCACCAGCATGCCGCCGGTCCAGGTGAAGAACTTCGCGAGGTTGATGCGGACCGCACCCCGGTAGAAGAGGTAGCCGAGTGCGACGGCGCTCACGAGGCCCAACAGGGCACCGATCAGAGGCTCCTGGGTGCCGTCGTTGGAGGCGCGCACGGACGTCCACACGAACAGCGCGGTCTCCAGGCCCTCCCGGCCGACGGCCAGGAACGCGGTGGCGACCAGAGCACCCGTGCCCATCCGCAGCGCCGCGTCCAGCTTGCCGTGCAGTTCGGCCTTCAGATGCCGGGCCGTACGCCGCATCCAGAAGACCATCCACGTCACCAGGCCCACCGCGATGATCGACAGCGAACCGCCGAGCGCCTCCTGCGCCTCGAACGTCAGCTCCTGAGAGCCGAATTCGAGCACGCAGCCGAAGCCGAGGGCCAGCGCCACCGCGACGCCGATGCCGATCCAGATGGGCTTCAGCGCGTCCCGCCGGTCCGTCTTCACCAGATAGGCGATGAGGATGCAGACGACGAGGCTCGCTTCGAGCCCCTCGCGCAGGCCGATCAGGTAGTTGCCGAACACGGCCTACGCCTCCTTTGGATCCTTCGAGAACAGTGCCCGGCCCCACCAGTCGTCCTCGTCCCGGACGCCCGGCGCAATCGCGAAGATCGCCGAACCCACGTGCTGGATGTACTCGTTGAGCGCATCGGCGGCCAGACTGCGCTGCACCGGGATGAAGCCTTTGCGCACATCGCGCTGGTACGCGAGGAAGAACAGGCCCGCGTCCAGGCGGCCGAGCCCGTCAGTGCCGTCCGTGAACGAGTAGCCGCGGCGCAGAAGCGTCGCCCCGTGGTTGGAGTCGGGGTGCGCGAGCCGGACGTGCGCGTCGGGCTTCATCGCCTTCAGGAACGGCTTGTCCCGCTCCTTCGCCTTGCCCACCGGGGCACCCTCGCCCTTGTCGCGACCGAAGACGTCCTCCTGCTCCTGCAGCGAAGTCCGGTCCCAGGTCTCGATGTTCATGCGGATGCGCCGCGCCACGAGATACGAGCCGCCGGTCATCCAGTCGGGGCCGTCGTTCTCGTCCACCCACACGAACTGCTTCAGGCGATCGCTCTCCGTTCCCGCGATATTGCGCGTGCCGTCCTTGAAGCCCATGAGATTACGAGGGGTCTGCGCCTGTGGGGTCGTCGACGAGGTCTTGCCGAACCCCAGCTGGGACCAGCGGATGGCGACCTTGCCGAAGCCGATCCGGGCGAGGTTGCGGATCGCGTGCACCGCGACCTGCGGGTCGTCCGCGCACGCCTGCACGCACAGGTCGCCGCCGCTGCGGTTCCCGTCGAGGTTGTCGCCCGCGAACTTCGGCAGGTCAACGAGGGCTTCGGGCCGACGGTCCGCCAGCCCGAACTTCCCGAACAGTGAGGGTCCGAAGCCGATCGTCAGCGTCAGCCGCGACGGTTTGAGGCCCAGGGCCTCGCCGGTGTCGTCCGGCGGCGCCTCGGCCAGACCGCCGTACGCGCCCTCGCCGACCGTGTGCCCGGCCGTCATCCGGCGCGCGCCCGCCGTCCAGTCCTTCAGCAGTTGGACGAACTCGGCGCGGTCCTCGGTCTTCACGTCGAAGGCGGCGAAGTGCAGCCGGTCCTGGACGGGTGTGGAGATGCCCGCCTGGTGCGTGCCGTGGAAGGCGATGGCGGCGCCCGACTCGGCGGCGGTCGGCCCGGCGTCGTCGCCCGTACGGGTCATCGCCACCGCACCGCCGGCCGCGGCGGCCCCGAGCGCGAGCCCGGCGCCTCCCCAGCCGATCAGCGAACGCCTCGACGGGAGACGGGAGATCTCGGCGGTGATTTCCATGGAGTCCGTGGAGTCCGTGGATTTCGTGGATTCCCTGGTTTCAGTGGTGCCCGTGGTGTCCGTCATGGTGGCCCCTCTTACTTCACGACAGCGGCGGCGAGCTTGGACAGCGGCTCGGCGAGCGCGTTGACCGCGTCCAAGAGCTCCTTGCGGTCGGCCTTGCCGACCTTGTCGTACGAGGTGAACTCGTAGGAGCCCTTGTCCGCGCGGTACTTGTCGAGCAGCGTGTTCAGCGCAGCGAACTGCTTGTCGAGCTCCTTCGTGAGTGCCGCGTCGTTCTCCGAGGCGACCGGCTTCAGCAGCTCGTACGACTTCTCGGCGCCCTCGACGTTCGCCTTGAAGTCGACCAAGTCGGTGTGCGAGTAACGCTCCTCCTCGCCGGTGACCTTGCCGGTGGCGACCTCGTCCAGCAACTCCTTGGCCCCGTTGGCCATCGAGGTCGGCGTGATCTCGGCCTTGCCGACCCGCTTCTGCCAGTCCTTCAGGTCGGTGATCAGCTGGTCGGCGAGCTCGGAGTCGCGGTCGGTGAGCTTCTTGTCCTGCCACAGGGACCGCTCCAGACGGTGCCAGCCGGTCCAGTCCCTCTCCGGGTCCTGGCCGGCCTCCAGACCGTCCTCGCGCAGGTCGACCTTCGGGTCGATGTCACCGAAGGACTCGGCGACCGGCTCGGTGCGCTCCCAGCCGACGCGCGAGTCGGCGTACGCCTTCTTCGCGGCCTCGATGTCGCCGTCCTTGACCGCCGCCGCGAAGACCTCCGCCTTGGGCAGCGTCCCGTCGGCCTGCTTCTGCGCGTAGGCGCGGTAGTCGGCGACGGCCTTGTCCAGGCGCGGGTCGCGCTGGGCGACCTTGCCGGTGCCGGTGGCCGTGACGTCCTGGCGGATGCCCTTGCCCTTCATACCGGGCTTGCAGGCGATCCGGTAGTCGCCCGCCTTCACCTCGGCGGTGACCTTCTGGCTGGTGCCCGGTCCGATGTTCTCGCGTTCGGTGACGATCCGGTTGTCCGGGAAGAGCAGATAGACCTCGGTGACCTTGGAGCCCTTGTTGTCCACGTCGATCTCGAGGTGGCCGGCCGGGAACTGCTTTTTGGACACCTCGCACGTGGTGTCGGTGGCGGTCACCGCGATGACGTGGTCGTCGCTCTCGGCGGCGCTCTTCTCGGTGCAGCCCGTGACGGCGGCCAGCGTCGCCGCGGTGGCGGCGGCGGTGACGACGGAGAGACGGACGGCTCGCATAGGGGCTCCAGGAAGGTTCACAGGTACACGGGGGAGACGAGGATTCCGAGGTGAGGCGGACCTAACTTAGCTGAGGCTTACCTCGGCGCCACCCGGCCTTCCAGTGATTCAGCTCTCATCGAGGGCGCAGGAGCACGGCCCCGTCACGGCCCCATCACGATGGTTCAATCAGAGCCCCATGAAACGGTCAAGCACGGATCAAGAACCCTGGCGGGGAGTCATGAGGACATCACCGGTGCGCGGGTGGGGGAAGACCTCGACCGGTTGCCGGTAGACGTCCGAGAGCAGCGGGTCGGTGAAGACCTCGGTCGGCGGCCGTCGGCCGCGGCCCGCCCGGCGCAACGATCACCACGTCGTGAGGTGTTTCAATGCCCGCGTGACTGACTACGACGTGTTGCGTGTCTTCTGCGGGCCCGGCGCGGGATACGGCAACCAGCTGGGCGTCGTCCGCGACGGCTCGATGCTGCCCGAGCGGAGCGACCGGCAGATGTGCGCGGGCAAGCTCGGGTTCAGTGAGACCGTGTTCGTGGACGACCCGGAGCGCGGGGTCATCGACATCTACACGCCCACCCTGCGGCTGCCTTTCGCCGGACACTCCTGCGTGGGTACGGCATGGCTGCTCGACGTGCCCGAACTCGTCACGCCCGCCGGAGTGGTGGGGGCCCGGCTCGACGGGGAGTTCAGCTGGATCGAGGCGCGGCCCGAGTGGGCTTTGCCGCGCACCCTGCGCCGGTACGGCTCCGCGGCCGAGGTCGACGCCCTCCCCGTACCGCGCGCCGGCGAGCGTAGCGAGATGGACCTCCCCCCGGACGAAGTCTGGGGAGGGATCTACGCCTGGGCATGGGAGGACGAGGCGGCGGGCCGCGTCCGCGCGCGGGCCTTCCCCGGCCGTGACGACGCCATTGACGAGGATGAGGCGACGGGCGCGGCGGCGCTGCTGCTCACGCACCAGCTGGGCCGCGCCCTGAACATCGTCCAGGGCGTGGGTTCCCAGATCCTGACGGCACCGCAGCCGGAGGGATGGGTCGAGGTGGGCGGCCGGGTGTTTCTGGAACGCTGAGCCCGCCGAGGCCCTCTGTACGGCCTCGGCGGGCTGGGGCACTGTGGCCGAGACGGGCTGAGGGGGAGCGTTGGAGACGAGCCCGGTCTGCCGCGGCGGGCGCGGCTACGGCAGTGTGAGCACCTCGGCACCACTGTCGGTGACGACCAGCGTGTGCTCGAACTGAGCGGTCCGCTTCCGATCCTTCGTCACGACCGTCCACCCGTCGTCCCACATGTCGTACTCATGGGTGCCGAGCGTGAGCATCGGCTCGATGGTGAAGGTCATCCCGGGCTTGATGACGGTGGTCGCGTGCGGGCTGTCGTAGTGCGGGATGATCAGCCCGGAGTGGAACGACGAGTTGATCCCGTGCCCCGTGAAGTCCCGCACGACCCCGTACCCGAACCTCTTCGCGTACGACTCGATGACCCGCCCGATGATGTTGATCTGCCGCCCCGGCTTGACGGCTTTGACGGCGCGGGCGAGGGCTTCCCGGGTGCGTTCGACGAGCAGCTTGCTCTCGTCGTCGATGTCGCCGACGAAATAGGTCGCGTTGTTGTCGCCGTGCACCCCGCCGATGTAGGCGGTCACGTCGAGATTGATGATGTCGCCGTCCCGCAGGACCGTGGAGTCCGGGATGCCGTGGCAGATGACCTCGTTGATCGAGGTGCACAGCGACTTGGGGAACCCGCGGTAGCCGAGGGTGGAGGGATAGGCCCCGTGGTCGCACATGTACGTGTGGGCGACCCGGTCCAACTCGTCCGTGGTGACGCCGGGGACGATGAGCTTCGCGGCCTCGGCCATCGCCCGCGCGGCGATCCGCCCGGCGATCCGCATGGCCTCGATCGTCTCGGAGGTCTGGACCTCCGGTCCGGTGTACGGCGTGGGAGCGGACCTGCCCACGTACTCGGGACGCCTGATGCTTCCCGGGACGGAACGGGTGGGAGAGAGCTCCCCTGGTACGAGCAGCGACTGGCCAGACATGACAGCGAGTTTAACCAGCGCGTGTGGGGGACGATGTCGTTGGCGAAAGGAGCCTTGAGTCATGGCCCTGTTCAAGAAGCGGACGGTCGGAAAGCCGGGCGAGTGGTACTACTGCCTGGAGCACAAGAAGGTCGAGGAGGGCCCCGAGTGCCCGGCGAAGGACCGCTTCGGCCCGTACGCGTCCCGGGGCGAGGCGCAGAACGCGATGGAAATCGCCCGCGAGCGGAATCTGGAGTGGGAGAGCGATCCCCGCTGGCACGACTCGGCTGCGCGGAGCTCGGACGACGACTGATCCGGGGGCCCGTCCGGGGCCTCGACACCCGCCGGCGCGGCGTCCCGGCCCCCGCCCCTGGCGGGGCACCGCCGGCGACGTGTCAGGCGGAGTTCACCCTGAATTCTCCCGGCGTGGGCGAGAAGGCGGCCGTCTCCCCAGACCTCCACCTGAACGAGACGTTTGCCGCCGAACTCCCCGACGGCCGCCTCTACCTGAACACCCAACGACTCGCCCGCCCCCGGCACCCGCGCCGACGCCGACTGCGAGGACGGTGGTCAGAGTCTCTGCGGTCGGTCCGTGCGGACGTAAAGTCGGCCTATGACCTCTACCGACAGTGCACAGAAGGTCGACCCCGCCCCTGGCAGGGCTCCGGCCAAGGACCCCTGGGACCTGCCCGACGTGTCCGGGCTCGTCGTGGGCGTGCTCGGCGGCACCGGCCCGCAGGGCAGGGGCCTCGCCTACCGGCTGGCCCGGTCCGGACAGAAGGTGGTCATCGGATCGCGGGCCGCGGAGCGGGCACGGGCCGCCGCGGACGAGATCGGGTACGGCGTCGAGGGCGCCGGCAACGCCGAGTGCGCGCGGCGCAGCGACATCGTGATCGTGGCGGTGCCGTGGGAAGGGCACGGCAGGACGCTGGAGTCGCTCAGGGCCGAGCTGAGCGGGAAGCTCGTCGTCGACTGTGTCAATCCGCTCGGTTTCGACAAGAAGGGCGCGTACGCGCTGAAGCCGGAGGAGGGCAGCGCCGCCGAGCAGGCCGCGGCCCTGCTGCCGGGCTCGCGGGTGACCGCCGCGTTTCACCATCTGTCGGCGGTACTGCTGCAGGACCCGGAGATCGAGGAGATCGACACCGACGTGATGGTGCTCGGCGAGGTCCGGGCGGACGTCGAGATCGTGCAGGCGCTGGCCGGTCGGATTCCGGGCATGCGCGGAATCTTCTCCGGGCGGCTGCGCAACGCCCACCAGGTGGAGTCACTGGTCGCGAATCTGATCGCCGTGAACCGCCGCTACAAGGCCCACGTGGGCCTGCGCCTGACCGACCTGTAGCCGACGTGCAGGGGCGCGCTCCGGGCGCCAAGGAGATATGGGGGACACTGGTGGCAAAGCAGCGCCCCAACCGATCATCGACAAAAGCCGTGTCCCCCTACAGGAGCCGACCCCATGCCCCTCTTGCCCCCGTCCGACCCGGCTCGGCGACTTGCCCTCTACGCCCTCGTCTTCTGCGTCCTCTCCGTCGCCGCGGCCGTCGTCTCCTTCGTCCGGGGCAGCTGGCTGGGGATCGTGTGGGTGCTGCTGGCCGGGCTGTCGTCGAACATGACGTGGTACTACCTGCGGCGCGGAAAAACGCGGGGTGCCCCGGACACGGGATCGGTCACTGGCTGACGGAGCAGAACGCGTCGGTCTCCGTCCAGAAGCGGTAGAGGTTGTGGCCGCAGTACGTCCGGATCTCGTCGATCCCCAAGCCGCGCAGCATCGCGTCGACCGCGTCGAAGAACACGCCGTTCACCTCCGGGATCCACAGGACGGCGAACACGGCCAGCAGCCCGAACGGTGCGAACGGCTCCACCTGGCGACGGATCCGGTACGACAGCCAGGGCTCGATCACGCCGTAGCCGTCCAGGCCGGGGACGGGCAGAAAGTTCAGGATGGCCGCCGTGACCTGGAGCAGGGCCAGGAACGCGAGCGCGAACTGGAACTCCGCCGGCACCCCGTCCAGCGCGTCCAGCCAGAACGGGGCCGTGCACACCACGGCGAACAGGACGTTGGTCAGCGGTCCGGCCGCCGAGATCAGGCTGTGCTTCCAACGCCCCTGGATACGGCTGCGCTCGATGAACACCGCGCCGCCCGGCAGACCGATGCCACCCATGATCACGAAGAGGACCGGCAGGACGATGCTGAGCAGGGCGTGGGTATACGCGAGGGGGTTCAGGCTCAAGTAGCCCTTCGCCCCGATGGTTATGTCACCGCCGTGCAGCGCTGTGCGGGCGTGTGCGTACTCATGCAGACAGAGCGAGACCACCCAGGCCGCCGTCACGAACAGGAAGACCGCCACACCGGGCTGCTCGGGGAAGCCGGTCCAGGTGGCCCAGCCCGTGATCGCCATGACGGCCACGATCCCGAGGAAGACGGGGCTGATCCGCCGGTCACTGCGGCGGGTGAGGGCGGTGGTCATTCGGGGGGCTCCCTGGAGTACGTGCGACGAGGTTCATGCGAGGGGCGTGCCCGACAGTACCTGGGCGTGGCCAGAAAGGTCTCGCGGTCGGCTGTGAGTTCCGGAGAAGGTGTGGCGGCGGGCCGCCGCCCCGTCCCGGCGGCGGCGCCGCCCCGTCCCGGTCGGAGCGTCAAGGGAATCGAGGGGCAGGGTTTCCCGGGCGGAGCCGTAAGCGACGGGCGATGACGTGCCGGCACACGGCCCCTCCCGTGGACGGGCGACGGCGGGCGGGTGGGGCGCGCCCCACCCCGGGGCGCGGGGCTGTGGACTGTGCGGCTCCGTCGCGTGAGGGCGGCCGCACAAGAGGGACAGCCCGCCGACGGGGGAAGATCGGCGGGCTGTCGGTGGTGCCGGGATGGCTCAGTGGACGGAGTGCTCCTCCTGGGGGAACGTTCCGCCGACGACGTCCTCGGCAAACGCCTTGGCGGCAGACCCCATGACCGACCGGAGGTCCGCGTACTGCTTGACGAACCGCGGCGTTTTCCCACCCGTCAGCCCGAGCATGTCCGTCCAGACGAGGACCTGCGCATCGGTGTCGGGCCCGGCCCCGATGCCGACCGTCGGGATGTGGAGGACACGCGTGACCTCCGCGGCGAGCTCGGCCGGCACGAGTTCGAGGACGACCGCGAACGCCCCGGCGTCCTGCACGGCCTTGGCGTCACGGAGGAGCTGCTGGGCGGCCTCCTCGCCGCGGCCCTGGACGCGGTAGCCCATGGAGTTCACGGACTGCGGGGTCAGGCCGACATGGGCCATGACCGGGATGCCGGACTCGACCAGCAACTCGATCTGTCGGTGCGAACGTTCGCCGCCCTCCAGCTTGACGGCCCCCACGCCCGCCTCCTTCACGAGGCGGGTGGCCGAGCGCAGGGCCTGGACCGGCCCCTCCTGGTACGACCCGAAGGGCAGGTCACCGACGATCAGGGCACGCCGCGTACCGCGTACGACCGCGGCCGACAGCATGGTCATTTCGTCGAGCGTGACGGGCACCGTCGTCTCGTACCCCAGGTGGCAGTTGCCCGCCGAGTCGCCGACGAGCATGACCGGGATCCCGGCCTCGTCGAAGACGGACGCGGTCATCGCGTCGTACGCGGTGAGCATGGGCCACTTCTCGCCGCGTTCCCTGGCGGCGGTGATGTCGCGGACAGTGATGCGACGGGTGCCCTTCCCGCCGTACAGCGCCCTACCGCTGTCGAGGGTCTTGTGGGCAGCCGAGAGCTGCGTCATCGCAACGGCTCCTTCTGTCATCTCGAGGCGCCCTGACGGCGTCCCCGGACCACTCCCATGGTGGCACCTCGTGCCACCGAACGGCTAGGGGGTCCCGCCACGGCCTCACACCACGACTCCCGCCCCGCCGCGTAAGGTCTCGGTAAAGTATTTCAATACGATACCGTCTCGTATCGTTATGTGGTCTAGGCTCGGGCCTATGACTACTCCGGCCGCTCCTGACTCCCGTATCCCGGAAGCCGTGCACCGGCGTCGCTGGTTGATCCTCGGCGTACTGATGCTGAGCCTGTTGATCGTGGTGCTCGACAACTCAATCCTGAACGTTGCGATCAAGACGATCTCGACTCCGGCTCCGAACGGCCTGGGAGCCACGCAGAGTGAGCTCGAGTGGGCCATCAACGCCTACACGCTCGTCTTCGCAGGGCTGCTGTTCACGGCAGGTCTGCTCGGCGACCGTCTCGGGCGCAAGAAGGTGCTGCTCGGCGGGCTCGCGGTGTTCGGGGCCGGCTCGGCGCTCGCCGCCTTCTCCGGCTCACCGGAGCAGCTCATCGTGTTCCGAGCCCTGATGGGCCTCGGTGCCGCCTTCGTGATGCCCGCCACCCTCGCGGTCCTCATGAACGTCTTCGACCGGGACGAGCAGCCGAAGGCCATCGGTGTCTGGGCGGGCGGCGTCGGGCTCGCCATCGCCATAGGGCCCATCACGGGAGGGGCGCTTCTCGATCACTTCTGGTGGGGGTCCGTGTTCCTCGTCAACGTGCCGATCGTGATCATCGCGGTCGCGTTGATGACGGTGCTGGTTCCGGACTCCCGCGATCCCAGGCCCGGCCGGATCGACCCGGTGGGAGTGGTGCTGTCCGTCGTCGGGCTCGTGCTGCTCGTGTACGGCATCATCAAGGGCGGCCAGCTCGCCGACTTCACCGACGCCACGGTGCTGGCGACCATGGGAGCCGGACTCGCCGTACTCGTCGGCTTCGTCTGGTACGAGAAGCGCAGCGACCACCCGTCCATAGACGTCACGTACTTCAGGAACCGGGTCTTCTCGGCGGCGATGGGCGCCATCGCGCTGGTCTTCTTCGCCCTGATGGGCGTGACCTTCTTCGCCGTCTTCTACACACAGACGGTGCGTGGCTACACGCCTTTGCAGACCGGCCTGCTGATGCTGCCGCTGGCCGCCGCGCAGCTCATCTTCGCGCCGCGGGCCCGGCTGGCCGTCGACCGCTTCGGCAACAAGGCCACGACCACCGCGGGCATGCTCACCCTCGCTGCGACGCTGGCCGCTTTCGCCACACTCGAGGCGGATACCCCGATCTGGATCCTGGAGGTCATCTTCTTCCTGATGGGCCTCGGGATGGCGCACGTCATGACCCCCACCAGCGTGGTGATCATGCAGGCCCTGCCCCGTGAGAAGGCCGGTTCCGCCTCCGCGCTCAGTAACACCTTCCGCCAGGTCGGCGGCGCGCTGGGCATCGCCGTACTCGGCTCGGTCCTCTCCGCGGCATACCGCTCGGGCATCGAGGACAAGCTCGCCCCGGTGCCCGCCGGCCTCAGGCACACCGCGGGCGAATCCATCGAGGCCACGCTCGCCGCCGCCGCGAAACTCGGGCCCCAGGGCAGGGCCCTCGTCGATCCGGCGAACGACGCCTTCCTGCACGCCATGCATGTCACGGCCCTGTGCGGAGCGGTGGTCGCCGTCGTCGGTGCCGTGGTCGTGGCGCTGTTCCTGCCCGGCCGAAACCCGACCCCGCAGGGCCGGCAGGGCAAGGGGACAGAGCTGGTGAGCGCCGAGCGCTGAGAGGATCGGGTCCGTATAGGGCGGTGAACGAACGGAGTTGGCGTGGACGTGGACATCGCTGAGCAGGAGGCCGGGCGCGGGCCTGTCAGGGGGCGGCCGCGCAGCGAGAGCGTGGAGCGTTCCATCATCGAGGGCGTCATGGAACTCCTGGAGGACGGCGTTCCGCTCGCGGAGATCTCCATAGAGCGGGTCGCCCGCACCGCCGGTGTGGGCAAGGCCACCATCTACCGCCGCTGGAGTGGCCGCGAGGAGCTCTTCTGCGACGTCATGCGCGCCGCCGAACCCCGCGACCCCGGGCTGCCGGGCACCTCCACGCGCGATGACCTGATCGCCCTGCTCGAGTCGCTGCGCAGGCGCGGCCTGGCGAGCCGCACGTCGGCGATGGCGCACAACGTGCTGGCTCAGATGAAGAGCAGCCCCAAACTGTGGAAGGCGTACCACATGAACGTGGTCGAGCCACGGCGCCGGCTCACCGCCGAGGTGCTGCGCCGCGGGCAGGAGAACGGGGAGATCCGCGCCGACGTCGACCTCGAGCTGATCGCCGACCTTTTCGCCGGGCCCATGCTCGTACGGACCGCGCTGCGCCCCGACGCCAGCCTTCCCGACGACCTCGCCGAAGTGATCGTCGACACGATCCTCGAGGGACTGCGACCCGCCGAGTCGTGAGGTGGGCCCGGCTCCTCGTCGGGGTGTCGGCTCCGCGGACCGGTCAACTCCCGTGTCTCCACCGGCTCCTGTGTACCCATCAACTCCGTGGAGGCATCAACTCCTCCGGCATCCAAGGCCTCCTGAGGGGATGTGCGCGTATCGTCACAGAGCCCCTGTCCGGGCCCGTAACCGGAACTCGCTGCGCCGGCCCGTACGTCCTGGTGAGAGTACGGCCGTCGTGGGACGGCGAGAACGAACGCGATCATCCCCTAGGGTCATAGGCGCGGGAATGGTTGTACGGCATGTTGTGAGGCGACGGTATGGCGCAGGCGTATATGACGGAGACGGATGGCGGCGGGGGGTCCGACTGCAGAGGGTCCAGGCTTCGGCGCCTGGTCGACTCCGTACGCATCGATCGCCGTATCTGGCGCCGTGGCATTGTCCTCGCCGTGTTCGCCATCCTCCTCGCTCTCGTGATGCTGCTGCACGCGCAGGTCCCGAACACCCTCGGCAACCTCGGCAGCCTCACCGAGACCTTCCTGCCCTGGCTGGGCGTCTTCATCCCGGTGCTGCTCGTGCTCGCGCTGGTCCGCAGGTCCGCGACAGCCCTGATCGCCGTGCTGCTGCCCGCGATCGTCTGGCTCAACCTCTTCGGCGGGTCGCTCGGCGACAAGACCGGGAGCGGCGGCGACCTCACCGTCGCGACGCACAACGTCAACGCGGACAACGCGAACCCGTCCGGCACCGCCCGCGCCGTGGCCGCGTCCGGCGCCGACGTGGTGGCCCTGGAGGAGCTGACGGAGGTGGCGGTCCCGGTGTACGAGGAGGCGCTGAAGGCGACGTACGCGTACCACTCGGTGCAGGGCACCGTCGGCCTGTGGAGCAAGTACCCGCTGACCGATGTCAAGGACGTCGACATCGAGCTGGGCTGGACGCGCGCGGTGCGGGCGACGGTCGACGCGCCGGACGGGCGGATCGCGGTGTACGTCGCCCACCTGCCCTCGGTGCGGGTGAAGATCGAGGCCGGCTTCACCGCGCGACAGCGCGACAAGAGCGCCAACGCGCTCGGCGCGGCCATCGCCGACGAGAAGCTGAAGCGGGTCATCCTCCTCGGCGACCTGAACGGCACGATGAACGACCGCGCGCTCCATGCCGTGACCGCGCAGATGCGCTCCACCCAGGGCGCGGCGGGCAGTGGGTTCGGCTTCAGCTGGCCGGCCTCGTTCCCGATGGCGCGGATCGACCAGATCCTGGTGAAGGGCGTCGCCCCGGTCACCTCGTGGACCCTGCCGGAGACGGGCAGCGACCATCTCCCGATCGCCGCCCGCGTGAAGATGTAGGGCCTGTCCGGAGTTTCCCGCCTGCACCGCGATGCCCGGCATGGCGCCGGCGGCCGCGGGCGCGGGGCTCGCGGTGCTGGGGCTCCGGGGGCGCGGCCGTCGTGTACGGCATGGACCGGCGCCGCGTGACGGTCCACGCCGGGCGCCCCATCGCCGGACTGGTCAGACGTTCTCGCGCCAGCGGTTCGTGATCGGCAGCCGGCGGTCCTTGCCGAAGCCCTTGCGCGAGATCTTGGTGCCCGGTGGGTACTGCCGCCGCTTGTACTCCGCCGTGTCCACCATGCGGAGCGTCTTCGTGACCAGGCCGTGATCGAACCCGGCGGCGACGATCGCGTCGGCGCCCGCGTCACGGTCGACGTAGAGCTCCAGGATCGCGTCCAGAACGCCGTAGTCCGGCAGTGAGTCGGTGTCGACCTGGTCCGGGCGCAGCTCGGCGCTGGGCGGCTTGGTGATGGAGTTCTCGGGGATGGGCGGGGTCTGCCCACGCTCGGCAGCCGCCCGGTTCCGCCACTCGGCGAGCCGGAAGACCGATGTCTTGTACACGTCCTTGATGGGCCCGTACGCCCCCACTGAGTCCCCGTAGAGCGTCGAGTACCCCACAGCCAGCTCGGACTTGTTCCCCGGCGCCAGCACGATGTGCCCCTCCTGGTTGGAGATCGCCATCAGCGCCGTGCCGCGCAGCCGCGACTGGAGGTTCTCCTCGGCGAGACCGGTGAGTCCCAACGACCCCATGTACGCGTCGAACATCGGCTCGATCGGTACGGTCCGGAAGTTGAGCCCCGTACGCCGAGCCAACTCGGCCGCGTCCCCCTTGGAGTGGTCCGAGGAGTACTGGGAGGGCATCGAGACTCCGTACACGTTCTGTGCCCCGAGCGCGTCGCACGCTATCGCGGCGACGAGGGCGGAGTCGATGCCGCCCGAGAGCCCTATCAGCACCGAGCGGAAACCGTTCTTCGCCGCGTACGCCCGCAGCCCCACCACGAGCGCCGAGTACACCTCCTCGTCGTCGTCGAGCCGCTCCGCGTACCCCCCGGAAAGCTCCGGCTCGTACGCGGGCAGCGGCTCCCCGGAGAGGACGAGGTGCTCGATCCGCAGCCCGTCGTCCACGACACCCGACGGCGGTTCGGCGGCAGCGGCCGGCAGATCGAGGTCGAGGACGACACACCCCTCGGCGAACTGCGGGGCCCGCGCGACGACGTCGCCGTCCCGGTCGACCACGATCGAGTCCCCGTCGAAGACGAGCTCGTCCTGCCCGCCGATCATGGCGAGATACGCGGTCGTGCAGCCGGCCTCCTGCGCCCGCTTGCGCACGAGCTCCAGGCGGGTGTCGTCCTTGTCGCGCTCGTACGGGGAGGCGTTGACGGAGAGCAGCAGTCCGGCGCCGGCGGTTCGCGTGGCCGGCACCCGGCCGCCGTCCTGCCAGAGGTCCTCACAGATGGCGAAGGCCACGTCGATGCCGTGCACCCGCACGATCGGCAGGGTGTCGCCGGGCACGAAGTACCGGAACTCGTCGAAGACCCCGTAGTTCGGCAGATGGTGCTTGGCGAAGCTGAGCACCACCTCGCCGCCGTGCAGTACCGCGGCGGCGTTCTGCGGCGCTCCGGCCGGCTGCCCGTACTTCGGCTGGGCGGCCTCCGACCGGTCGAGGTAGCCGACGATCACCGGCAGCTCCCCGAACCCCTCGTCGGCGAGCCGCGCGGCCAGGTCCTTCAGGGCCGCGCGGGAAGCCTCGACGAAGGACGGCCGCAGGGCCAGGTCCTCGACGGGATACCCGGTCAGCGCCATCTCCGGGAACGCCACCAGATGCGCTTCCTGCTCGGCCGAGTGCCGAGTCCAACGGACGATCGCCTCGGCGTTCCCGGCGAGATCGCCGACCGTCGAGTCGATCTGATTCAGGGCGAGGCGTAGTCGAGGCACGCGGCCAGTGTAATCGTCAAAGCGACGCGATGGGGTGTGGCAAGCCCCACGCCCATCCCCCCGTGCCTGTGCGCCTCATGCCTGCCCCTCGGCGAGCCGCGCCTGGGGGTGGTCCCAAGGAACCGTAATCACAAGGTGTTCGGCGCGCGCGAGGCCCGGCTTGTGGGAGCCGCTCAGCTCGGCGGCTTCGCCCCTCGCTCCCTGAGCAGGCCGGTGATCAGCGTCATCTCCGACTGCTGGGCCGCGACCATGCCCTGCGCGAGCCGGCGCTCCACCCCGACCTCGCATGTCTTCACGCAGCCCTCGGCCATGTGTACGCCGCCCATGTGATGGGCGTACATCAGCTGGAGATAGCGGATCTCGGCGTCCTTGCCGCTCGCCTCGTTCAGCGACTTCATCTGGGCGCCGGTCGCCATCCCCGGCATCAGGGCGCCGTCCTCACCGGACGCCATGTCGCCCATGCCCATCCAGGTCATGGGCGGGTCCGCCGACACCTTCGGCAGCTCCCACAGGTCCAGCCAGCCGAGCAGCATGCCGCGCTGGTTGGCCTGCGTCTGGGCGATGTCGTACGCGAGGCGGCGTACCTCCTCGTTCTTGGTGCGGTCGCGCACGATGTACGACATCTCGACGGCCTGCTGGTGGTGGACCGCCATGTCGCGGGCGAAGCCCGCGTCCGCGGAGTCCGCGGACGGGGCCTTCATACCGGAGTCGTCGCCGCCGGCGACCGCGTACGTGATCCCGCCGGCTGCCACGAGTACGGCCGTGGCGGCCCCGGCGATCCAGCCGACGTGCCTCGTCTTCGTCACGGCGTCACAGCCTCCTCACTGCGAGAGGCCGTTGGTGCAGGCGGCGCCCGGTTCGGGCGTCTGCTTGCCCTGCACGAACTCCGAGAAGAACCTGTTGACGTTCGGGTCGCTCGCGCTCGTCACCGTGCGCTGCTTGCCCCACGCGGAGAGCATGATCGGATCCTTCTGGTCGTCGACCGGGCTCATCAGCGAGTACGGGGTCTTCTTGACCTTCGCCGCGAGCGCCTTCACGTCCGCGTCCGAGGCCTTGCTGTTGTACGTCACCCAGACCGCGCCGTGCTCGAGGGAGTGCACGGCGTTCACGTTCTTGATCGCCTTGGGGTAGACGTCGCCGTTGCAGTTCATCCACACCTGGTTGTGATCACCGCCGACCGGGGGGTTCATCGGGTACTTCACTTCCCTGCTGACGTGCCGCTGGGTCAGCTTTTCGCTCCAGGTCCGCACGCCGTTTCTGATCCTCGGCGCCTGGGTAATCGGCGGCT
>CBFGQM010000073.1:0-17494 GCA_965650905.1 uncultured Streptomyces sp.
CGGCGGGGAGGCCCGCCAGGTTGACGTTGATCGCCTCGTCGTCGCCGGCGCCCTCACCCGTGCGGTTGTCGCCGGTGTGGACGATCGTCTGGTCAGGGGTCTGCTTGTTGTTGAAGAAGACGAAGTGGGCGTCCGAGTAGACCTTGCCCCCCGGGTTGACCGCGATGGCCGAGGCGTCCAGGTCGAAGTCGGTGCCCGTAGTGGTGCGGACGTCCCAGCCGAGGCCCACGGTGACAGCGGTCAGGCCCGGAGCCTCCTTGGTGAGCGAGACGTTGCCACCTTTGGACAGGCTTACAGCCATTGTTGGGGAGTCCTTCCCTCGTTGACGTACCTACTACGCGCGGTGCGTTGGGCCAGTGCTTCGTACTGGGGACGAAGCTACCGTCACCCGTACCAACGCCGAGGGGGGTCCCACAGGTTCCGCTCCTCTTTACTTTCTTTACCTGTGGACCGAGGAACCCGGGGAAAACGGGTGAGGACCCCGGGGAAAACTGGGTGACGTGGATCGGACAGACACGCGACCATGGAGCCATGTCCGGTCCCTACGTCATCCGCGGCTCCGTCTCGCTTCCCGAGACCGAGCTCATGTGGCGTTTCTCGCGGTCCTCGGGGCCCGGCGGACAGCACGTCAACACCAGCGACTCGCAGGTCGAACTCCGGTTCGACCTCGCGAAGACGGAGGCGTTGCCTCCGGTGTGGAAGACCCGCGCCCTCGAGCGGCTCGCAGGACGCCTCGTCGACGGTGTCGTCGTCGTACGCGCGTGCGAGCACCGCTCCCAGTGGCGCAACCGCGAGACCGCGACCGTACGGCTTGCCGCCCTCCTCGCCGAAGTCACCGCCCCGCCGCCCAAGCCGCGCCGGGCCACGCGCATCCCGCGTGGCATCAACGAGCGCCGGCTGCGGGAGAAGAAACAGCGCAGCGACACGAAGCGCGGGCGCTCCGGGCGGGATTGGGGATAGGGCATTCCCGCGCCTCGCTCGCACGCATTCCCCGAAAACCAGAAAGACCCGCAACGAACCGTGAACGAATTGCTGTCCGCCGAACGGCTCGCCTTCGTCCTGGTACCGGACCTGCGGAAGGACCGCGGGGGTCACCCCAACTGCCGGTATCTGCCCCGGAAATACGCCAGCGGACCCCCGCCCGCACTCGGCACCGCCGCTGCCAGCACCCGGGCGATGACCAGCGTGTGATCACCGGCGGCCACGCGCTGCTCGGTGCGGCACTCCAGGACCGCCAGGGCGCCGCGCACCAGTGGTGCCCCGGAGACCTCTCCGCGTACGTACGGGATGTCCTCGAACAGGAGGCGGTCGGAGATGCGGCCCTTCATCGCGAAGCGGCCCGCGATGTGGCGCTGGCTCTCGGAGAGGACGGAGACCGCCCACAGGGGCTGCTCTGCGAGCAGGTCGTCCATGCGGGAGCCCTCGCGCAGGCTGACCAGGACCAGGGGCGGGTCCAGGGACACGGATGTGAAGGCGGTCGCCGTCATGCCCACGTCCTCGCCGCCCGGCCCCTCGGGATCCAGCGGGGGCTCGTGCGCGGTCACCAGCACCACGCCCGCGGCCAGCCGGGACATGGCGGCGCGGAACTCGTCGTCACTCACCCCATCAGCATGCCCGTCGGGCTCGGGAGTCAAGGGCAGGCGGGGAGCGGGAGGAGTCGTCAGCACGGGGAAACGGTAGTCTCCTCGCCCTGGTCGGCACATCGGACCAGCGCCCGAGCCGGGATTTGAGCCGGGACCGAGCCGGGATCTGTGCGGGCCCCAGGACCCACGTCGGCTCCTGAGCGGGTGGCGTCGCCACCCATGTCGGGGCCTCGTCGGAACCGCGTCCCGCCATCTCGCATACTCCACGCAGTCGCTCTCGGTACACGCGCCGTGCACGCACAGTGGCTCTCCTCAGTTGCTCATCTGGGTTGTGACTTGGGTCACAGGAGTCATATATTGTTGACCCTGTGTACCGAGTGGGCAGCGCGCTGTGATTCAGTGGCAGGGACGCGCAATCGACAAGCGATCAGTAGGCGACCAGTCGACGATCGGTAGGCGATCGGCAGGCGTCAGCACAGACGACAAGCCAACTCTGGAGTTGCTGTCGAGGTCTCGGGGAGAGCGAGCATGGAGACCGAGTCGGAGCCGTACGTCCGTCTTGCGATCCTGCGGCAGCTTCATCAGGTCATGGCGGACATGACCACGGCGCGCAGTCTCGCCGACACGCTGCAGACCGTCGCCGACGGAGTCGTGACGGGCCTGGGCTACGAACTGGCCTGCGTCAATCTCGTACGCCCCGACGGAGACCTCGTGGTCGCTGCCCTCGCGGGCAACTCCGCGGCCGCGGCGCTCATCACCGGACGCGTCGGCTCCCGCGCCTCCTGGGAACGCCGGCTGACCATGGGTGAGGTCTGGGGCGACCTGAGGTTCATACCCCACACCGAGGGCTGGGTCCTCGACGAGGACGACGTACCGCAGTGGTACACCGACGGCCCCGCGCCCTGCTTCGAGGACGAGTGGCACCCCTCCGACCGCCTCTTCGCGCCGATGTACACCCCCGGTGTGCCGGGCGGCGCCTACGGCGAGCTGATCGGTGTGCTCTCCGTCGACCGGCCGCGCAACGGGCGGCGCCCGGGCGCGTGGGGTCGCGAGGCACTGCAGATGTACGCGTTCCAGGCGGCCATCGCGATCAGCAACGCCCGGCTGCGGGCGAACATGCAGCGCGCGCTCGTACGCCTGGAGAGGGAGCAGCAGGCCCTGCGCGCAAGCGAGGAGAGCTTTCGCCAGGCCTTCGAGTACGCCCCCTCAGGCATGGCCATCGCCGAGATGGGCGGCGACCAGCACGGGCGGGTCCTGCGGACGAACGACGCGCTGTGCCGACTCCTCGGCCGCCCCGCCTCCGCGATGCGCCGCTACTCGTTCTCCGACCTGGTCCACCCCGAGGACATCGGGACACTGCTTCGTACGTCCGCCGAGGGCGGGCGCGCCGAGCTGAGGTTCAGGCGCCCGGACGGGACGTACGTCTGGGTCTCGCTGCGCAACAGCGTGGTCGCCGACGCCGCCGACGGACCGCGCTTCCTGCTCACCCATGTCGAGGACATCGAGGAGCGCAAGCGCCGCGAGCTCCAGCTCGCACACCGCGCCTCGCACGACTCGCTCACCGGCCTGCCGAACTCCGCCGAGCTGCGCTCCCGGCTCTCCGCCCGCCTGTGCAGCCGCCCGCTGGCCACGATGCCCAGCGTGGTGGACACACTGGACGCCGCCTACGGGCAGTACGGCGAGCAGGACGAACAGGGCGAGCAGGGCGGGCCGCCCACGTACGACACGCACGGGCCCGGCCACGGCTTCGACTTCCGGTCGGGCGCCAATGCGTTGGACGTCTCCGTCCACCATGTGCACACGGTCGCGCCGGACGGGGAGACGGACGACGGCACCAAGGGTCTCGCGGTCCTCTTCTGCGACCTCGACGGCTTCAAGTCGATCAACGACCGCTTCGGGCACAACGCCGGCGACGCGGTGCTCATCGAGGTGGCGCGGCGGCTGAACAACGGCGTGCGGGACGGGGACACGGTGGCGCGGCTCGGCGGCGACGAGTTCGTGGTGCTCGCAGACGTGTACGGCCGGGCCGACGCACAGGACCTCGCGGTGCGGCTGCGCAATGAGATCATCCAGCCGATCCGGGTCGACGGCCGCGCGATGCGGGTCGGCGCGAGCTTCGGCATCGGCTGGGCCCATTGCGGGATGTCCGCAGACGCAGTGTTGAAGTCGGCTGACGAACGGATGTACGTAGAGAAACGGTCTCGTCCCAAAGCGCACAGGTGGGCGGGCTGAGCGGCAGGTCAGCGGCATAGTGGGATGAAGGGCACACGTGTGGCCCGGCCCAAGCGGGTAGGCTCGCCCTTCTGTCCACACACGCATCTGAACCGCACCTGTTGAGGAGTACCTAGGGATGACGCCCGGCAACAACGGCGCGAGCACGCCCGAGGACGACGACCCGTTCGGCTATCTGTACGCAGACGGGCAGGCCGCCGGAGCCACGCCGCCCAGTGGAGGCGGCGGCTACGGCTACCCCGGCTCGGTCAACCGGGTGCGGGCGGTCGGCGAGCGCCAGTACGGCCAGCAGGCTCCACAGGCCCAGACCGCGCAGTACGCGCAGGCTCCGTACGGCCAGCAGCAGCTGCCCCCGCAGCAGGGCGCGTACGGTCAGCCGAACGCGCACTACCAGGCGCCCGAGACGTTGCCCGGCGGTGCGGCCACCTCGCGCCAGCCCATGCCGGGCGGCGGCGGCCGGGGCCGTGGTCCCAACACCAAGGGCCTCCTGATCGGAGCGATCGCCGTCGTCGCAGCCGTCCTCATCGGTATCGGCGTCGCCATGCTCGGAGGCAAAGGGGGCGACGACACGGGCGGCGGTGGCGCGGCGGACTCGACGCCGTCGGCCGCCCGGAGCACCAAGCAGAGCGAGGCGGCGTCGAAGCCGGCCGAGGACACGGTCGACCTGCCCACGATCGACGCGAAGGCGCTGAAGCTGGACGGCGGCGCGACGACGGCGTCGGACGTCGCGGGCGCGAAGGCCGCCACCGGTGTCTATGTGGGCGGCTTCAACCGGGTCGGTGCCTCCGTCACCTGGAATGTGAACGGCATCTCCAAGAGTGGCAAGTACACGCTGTACGTCGGTTACGGCGTGCCCGGCAAGGACGCCAACGCCACGCTCACGATCAACGGCACGGCCCAGACGCGCCCGCTCAACATGGAGAACTTTGCCGGCGCGCCGGAGGGCGACTACGAGAAGGGCTGGACGCGGACCTACGCGTCCGTCGAGCTCAACAAGGGCACGAACGTCATCAAGATCTCCTGCGAGCTGGGCAACCAGTGCGACGCCAACCTTGACCAGCTGTGGCTGGTCAAGGGCTGGAAGAGTTAAGACCGTGTGAGGCGCAACAAGCGGAATCAGCCCAGTTGTGGCTCAACCACCCATTCGCCCCGGCGCATCACGCCCTTGAGCGCGAAGTCGGCGTCCAGTACCACCAGATCCGCGTACTTGCCCGGTTCCAGGGAGCCCACCAGGTCGTACACGCCGAGCAGCTTGGCCGGGGTGGCGGAGACGGCGGCGACCACGTCCTCTACGGACAGCCGGTCGACGGTGACGGCACGCTTGAAGGCCCGGTCCAGCGTGAGCGTCGAGCCCGCGATCGACCCGCCCTCCACCAGTCGCGCCACGGCCTCGCTGACCTCGACCTCCAGCGGGCCGAGCAGGTAGCGGCCGTCGCCGAAGCCCGCCGCGTCCATCGCGTCCGTGACGAACGCCACCCGGTCCGCGCCCGCGTGGTGGAACGCCAGCTCGAGGGAGGCAGGGTGCAGATGGGTGCCGTCGTTGATCAGCTCGACCGTGACCCGCTCGTCCTCCAGCAGCGCCGCGATCGGACCGGGCGAGCGGTGCCCGAGCGCGGGCATCGCGTTGTAGAGGTGCGACGCCACGGTGGCCCCCGCAGCGATGGCCTCCACCGTCTGCTCGTACGTCGCGTCCGTGTGCCCGACCGCCGCGATCACCCCGTGCTCCGTGAGGAGGCGTACCGAGTCGATGCCGCCGGGCAGTTCCGTGGCGAGCGTGACCATCCTGGCCTGGCCGCGTGCCGCGTCGATCAGCTTGCGCACCTCGGCCTGGTCCGGGTCGCGCAGCAGTTCCTCAAAGTGCGCGCCCTTGCGGCGTGGCGAGAGGAACGGCCCCTCGAAGTGGATGCCGGCGATGTCGCCCTGCTCGGCCAGTTCGGAGAGCAGTCCGGCGCGCCGGGCCAGGGTGTCCATCTCGCCGGTGACGGTCGACGCGACGGTCGTGGTGGTGCCGTGCAGCCGGTGCGTGTGGACCCCCTTGAGGACCTCCTCCACGCTCCCGGAGGTGAAGGACGCGCCGCCTCCGCCGTGGTTGTGCACGTCGACGAAGCCGGGGACCAGCCAGTGGCCCGTCAGGTCGAGCACCTCGGCGTCGCCGTGCGCCCGGTCGGCGATCCGTGTGCCGTCGACGATCACGCGGCCCCCGTCCACGATCCCGGTGGGCAGCACCACCCGAGCACCGGCGAACTCATGGCCAGCGGTCATCGGGTGGTGACCTCCGGGGAGTCGTGGGTGGATGGTGTGGTTGGTGGTTGATGTGTCCCGGTGCCGCCCCCATCGAGGGCGATGACATGTCTCACGGGGACAGTCTCACCCCTGTCCACCGGAGAGGTCTAGTCCACCCAGATGGTGTCGACCTATGGCCGGGCCATCTCTACGGCCGGCGGTGTCAGTGGCGGGCGATATCGTGCAGGGCATGGCAGACGTCGAGCTGACCCGGCAGGAGCGAGACGTGCTCGCGTTGGAGCGGCGAGGCTGGACCAGCGCCGGGGCCAAGGAGCGGGCCGTACGGGAGGAGCTGGGCATGGCGCCG
The DNA here is from genome assembly GCA_965650905.1 of uncultured Streptomyces sp. GTDB lineage: Bacteria > Actinomycetota > Actinomycetes > Streptomycetales > Streptomycetaceae > Streptomyces. The sequence continues at coordinate 6,406 of CBFGQM010000073.1, forward strand.
GTCCGCTACTACCAACTGCTCAACGCCCTCCTCGACGCCCCCCGGGCGCTGGCCCACGACCCGGTGACCGTCAACCGGCTCCGCCGGATACGGGAGGCCCGCCGTTCGGAGCGCTAACACAGGTGTGACGGGGTGGTGACGGAGGTGCCGAGGCACGGGTGCGACCGGCTCCGTGCGGATAGGGTCCCCGTATGAGCAGCCATCCGGACTCCTCACAGACGCCGATGCCGACGCCCTTGCCGATCCCCGAGACCCCGGCGGGCCGTGACGGCCTAGACGCCGTCCTCGCGCGGCCCGACCGGGCGGTACTCGCCTTCGACTTCGACGGCACCCTCGCCCCGATCGTCCCCGACCCCGAACAGGCCCGCGCCCACCCCGACGCGGTCCCGGCGCTCGCCGCACTCGCCCCGAAGGTCGCGTCGGTGGCCGTCGTCACCGGCCGTCCGGCCGGCGTCGCGGTCCGCCACGGCGGCTTCGCGGGCGTGCCCGGTCTGGAGCACCTCGTCGTCCTCGGCCATTACGGCGCCGAACGCTGGGACGCCGTCACCGGCACCGTCAGCGGCCCCGCGCCGCACCCCGGCGTCGCTGCCGTCCGCGCCGAACTGCCCGGCTTCCTCGACAAGATCGGCGCCTGGCGCGGCACGTGGATCGAGGAGAAGGGCCGCGCGGTCGCCGTCCACACCCGCCGCGCCGAGGACCCGCAAGCCGCCCTCGAGGCCCTGCGCGAGCCTCTCGCCGGCCTGGCCACTCGCCACGACCTGATCGTGGAACCGGGCCGCCTGGTCCTGGAACTGCGCCCACCGGGCGTGGACAAGGGCGTCGCCCTCAGCGAGTACGTACGTGAAGTGGCTGCCGAATCCGTCCTGTACTGCGGCGACGACCTGGGCGACCTCCCCGCCTTCGCCGCCGTCGAGAAACTGCGCTCGGACGGCGTACCGGGCCTGCTGGTGTGCGTCGGCAGCTTGGAGGTGCCGGTACTGGCGGACCGGGCGGACCTGGTGGTCAACGGCCCCGAGGGACTGGTACGCCTGCTGACGGCGATGATTGATCGGCTGGGCTGATCGCCCGGCCAGGGTCGGCCGGCCGACCGTCCGCCACCCGCTGACCGACGGCCACGGCCCGTCGACCTTCACCGCCGCTCGACCTTCACCGCCGTTTCGACCGTTGCACGCCGATCGACCGTTTACCGCTGGTCCAGTGCGTGCAGCTGGTCCAGGAACCACTGGGCCGGCGGCAGCGCCGTAGCCGCGGTGGCCAGCCGTTTCGTACGCTCCGACCGCTCGTCCGACGGCATCGTCAGCGCCTCGTGCAGCGCGCGGGCGGTGCCGACCACGTCGTACGGGTTCACCGTGACGGCGTCCCCGCCGAGCTCCTCGTACGCGCCCGCCTCCCGGGACAGCACCAGCACGCAGCCCTCGTCGGAGACGACCGGCACCTCCTTGGCGACCAGGTTCATCCCGTCCCGGATGGGGTTGACCAGCGCCACGTCGGCCAGCCGGTACGCGGCCAGTGAGCGGGCGAAGTCGTCCTTCAGATGCAGCAGCACCGGGGTCCACCCAGCCGTTGCGTACCGCGCGTTGATCTCGTCCGCGAGCCGCCGCACCTCGGCCATGTAGTCGCGGTACACGGCGAGGTCCTGCCGCGACGGGTACGCGAGGGCCACGTGCACGACGCGCTCGCGCCACGACGGCTGGTCGTCCAGGAGCTGCCGGTACGCCAGCAGCCCGCGCACGATGTTCTTCGACAGCTCGGTCCGGTCGACCCGCACGATCGCCTTGCGGGCGCCGCCCTCCGGGGCCACCCCGATCCGCTCCCGCAGCGAGGCAGCCCGGTCGTCGACGTCCGGCCGGTGCGAGCGTTCGCGCAGGAAGTCCGCGTCCACGCCGAGCCCGTGCACACCGATGCGCGTGCCCGACGGGATGCCGGGGCCCAGCACGGCGTGACAGCAGTCGGTGAACGCGTCCGCCCAGCGCCGGGTCAGGAACGCGGCGCGGTCGGCGCCCAGGATCCCGCCGAGCAGCTGCGCGGCGATGTCGTCGGGCAGCAGCCGGAAGTACTCGGGCGGGGCCCACGGCGTGTGCGAGAAGTGCCCGATCCGCAGATCCGGGCGCAGCTCGCGCAGCATGCGGGGCACCAGCGCCAGGTGGTAGTCCTGCACGAGCACGGCCGCACCCTGCGCGGCCCCGTCGGCCAGGGCCTCGGCGAAGGCGCGGTTGTACGTCTCGAACGCCGCCCACTGCCGCCGGAACTCCGCGTCGAAGACCGGTTCCAGCGGCGTCTGGTACAGCATGTGGTGGACGAACCACAGTACGGAGTTCGCGATGCCGTTGTACGCGTCCGCGTGCACGTCGGCGTCGATGTCCAGCATCCGCACGCCGCCCCCCGGACCCTCGGCTCCACTCGAGCGGAGGGGACCCGCACCGCCGGCGACGTGCCGCACCGCCCCGCGCCGCACCGCCTCGCGGTCACCGTCGCTGAGCGCCGAGCACACCCACAACGCGTCCGCGTCGGACCCGATCGCAAAGAGCCCGGACACGAGCCCGCCCCCGCCGCGCTTGGCGGTGAGCGTCCCGGTCTCGTCCAGCGCGTACGAGACCGGGCCGCGGTTGGACGCGACGAGGATCTGGGCACCTTGCGTTGAGGCCATACGCCTCAACTTAGCCAGGCCTGTAACCGCTCAAACGTACGCTTCAGCCGTATACAGGTCATGTGAGGGACTCACGCCGCCCTGCCTTCCGCGTACTCCGGCATCTGCGCCATCGGCGGTCGTTCCTCCGTGTCCACGGAGTACGTGCGCGGCTCGAAGCCGGCCTCGCCCCGCTCGAACTGGGTGAGCCGGGGGCGCACGAGGTGGCCGCGGGCCAGTCGGAGCAGGGCGGTGCGGTAGATCGCGGCGGCCATGCGGCCCAGTGCCTGCCCGTCCTGGTGGCGGTGCTTGCGGACGCCGACGTCGACCTGCGCGAGGGCGTCGAGACCCACGGTGTGCAGGGCGTCGACAAGCAGGCCCAGCTCGACCCCGTACCCGACCGGGAAGGGCAGCTGTTCCAGCAGCGAGCGGCGGGCCGCGTACTCCCCGCCGAGTGGCTGCACGAAGCCGGCCAGATGCGGCCAGTGCATGTTCAGCAGGGGGCGGGCCATCATTTCCGTGACCCGGCCGCCCTGACCCGCGGCAGAGCCCAGCGGGCGGTCGTACATCGCCTTCACGAGGTCCACGCCGGGGTCCGTGAGCAGGGGGCCGACGATGCCGGAGACGAAGTCCGCGGAGAACTCCTTCAAGTCCGCGTCGACGAAGCAGACGATGTCGCCGTTCGTGACGAGCAGTGAGCGCCACAGGACCTCCCCCTTGCCGGGGACGGTGGGTATCCGGGGCAGGATCTCGTCGCGGTGCACCACGCGGGCGCCCGCCTCGGCGGCGACCTCCGCCGTGCAGTCGGTCGAACCCGAGTCGATCACTACCAGCTCGTCGACGAGCGGCACGTTCTTGGTCATCAGCTCGCGGCGGACGACGGAGACGATCTCGCCGACCGTCGCCTCCTCGTTGAGCGCGGGCAGCACCACGCTCACCGTGGAGTTCGCGGAGCGCTTCGCGGCGACGAGTTGGTGCGTTGTACGGTCACTCACGGACCAGGAGCGCGTACTCAGCCAGCGCTCGACGTCTTCCAGCACGTGCGACTCTCCTTGCGTTGGACTGGTGGGTGCGAGCGCCTGCCCGGTGCCGGCCGCTGTGACGGTCGTCTCGCGGTTCGGACGACTCTCTCCACCATCCAGGCCTTCGGTTACAGTCTTGGACAACGCTGATGACCATCGCATGTCGGGGTCGTTGCGCGCACAACCGCATACTCACAACCGAATACCGCTCATCCAGAGGGGCAGAGGGATACGGCCCGTTGAAGCCCCGGCAACCCTCCAGCCGGTCTTGTACCGATCGATGATGATCGACTCCGCGAGGCTCCCGGCTAGGGAAGGTGCCAATTCCGTCTCACGGCGAGATGCGTCGTGAGGAAGATGAGGAGAAAGGGCCTCGCCTCACATGGCTGCGCAGACAGTTGCAAGCACCACGAACACCGTGACCTCCGCGAATCCCGCAGGCACCGTCGACCTCGGTCCCGCTGCCGCGCTGTCCTGCCGCGAGTGCGGACACCGCGTTCCGCTCGGCCCGGTCTTCGCCTGCGAGGAGTGTTTCGGCCCGCTGGAGATCGCGTACGACTTCTCGGCGTACGACACCGAGGAACTCCGCAAGCGCATCGAGGCGGGCCCCGCGAACATCTGGCGGTACGCGCCGCTGCTGCCCGTCCCCGCGGACGTGGCCGGCAAGCCGAACATCAACCCCGGCTGGACCCAGCTCGTCAAGGCCGACAACCTGGCGCGCGAGCTCGGCGTGACCGGCGGCCTGTATGTGAAGGACGACTCCGGCAACCCGACGCACTCCTTCAAGGACCGCGTCGTCGCCCAGGCCCTGGAGGCCGCCCGCGCCTTCGGCTTCACCACCCTCTCCTGCTCCTCGACCGGCAACCTGGCCGGCGCGGTGGGCGCCGCGGCGGCCCGCGCCGGCTTCCGCTCCTGCGTGTTCATCCCGCACGACCTGGAGCAGGGCAAGGTCGTCATGGCCGCGGTGTACGGTGGCGAGCTCGTCGGCATCGAGGGCAATTACGACGACGTGAACCGCTTCTGCTCCGAGCTGATCGGCGACCCGGCCGGCGAGGGCTGGGGCTTCGTGAACGTCAACCTGCGCCCGTACTACGCCGAGGGCTCCAAGACCCTGGCGTACGAGATCTGCGAGCAGCTCGGCTGGCAGCTGCCCGATCAGCTGGTGGTGCCCATCGCCTCCGGATCGCAGCTCACGAAGATCGACAAGGGCCTGAAGGAACTGATCGAGCTGGGGCTCGTCGAGGACAAGCCGTACAAGATCTTCGGCGCTCAGGCCGAGGGCTGCTCGCCGGTGTCCGTCGCCTACAAGGCGGGCCACGACGTCGTACGGCCGCAGAAGCCGAACACCATCGCCAAGTCGCTCGCCATCGGGAACCCGGCCGACGGGCCGTACGTCCTCGACATCGCGCGCCGGACCGGAGGCGCGGTGGAGGACGTCAACGACGAGCAGATCGTGGACGCCATCAAGCTGCTCGCGCGGACCGAAGGCATCTTCGCCGAGACGGCGGGTGGTGTGACGGTCGGCGTGACACGCAAGCTGATCGAGGACGGCGTACTCGACCCGGCCCTCACCACGGTCGTCCTGAACACCGGTGACGGCCTCAAGACGCTGGACGCGGTGGCGGGCACCGGGCTCACCGCGACGATCCGTCCCCACCTCGACTCGTTCCGAGAGGCCGGCCTCGCGTAGGCGTCCGCCCGGCGCTGCCCACTCCCAGCCACCAGCCATACCCGACCGGAGGTCACCCGCATGAGCGTCAACGTCCGCATCCCCACCATCCTCCGCACCTACACCGGCGGCCGGGCCGAGGTCGCTGCCGAGGGCGCGAATCTCGCCGAGGTCATCGCCGACCTGGAGAAGAACCACACGGGCATCGCCGCCCGCGTCCTGGACGACCAGGGCAAGCTGCGCCGCTTCGTCAACGTGTACGTGAACGACGACGACGTGCGCTTCGAGCAGGGGCTGGAGACGGCGACGCCGGACGGGGCGGGCGTCTCGATCATCCCGGCCGTCGCCGGAGGCTGATCAGCCGGACACAGCGCCGGAGGCTGACCAGCCGGACACAGCGCCGGGGACCGACCGTTGCCCGGGTGCCGGACCGGTTATTGCCCTCAGTAACGGCGAACACGCAGAGTTCATCGAATTGCCCTCTCCGCAAGATAAACGGAGGGGGCAATTCTGTATGGTTGAGCAGGGTACAGTTGGGGAAGCTGCCTCGAACCTCGCCGCGCACGCATATGACTTCTTGCCGCAAGCCGACAAAAAGCAGCCAAAGTGTCCCACCTGTTTAAGCCGTTTATGGCGTTTATGGGGCCCGACTTGACCTGAATTCAGGGTAATTTTCCGCATATTCCCGATCGGGTGCGCCCAGATTTCTCGTCCGATTGCCCTGTTGCAGACGGCAGTTGGGCAGATACATTCGGCCGCGGTCGACGCGTTCCGGCGCACACCCCCAACCGTTGGGGGGTGAGGTCTGACCCGGATCCGCGAAGTGTGGATCTGTGCAAGGGCCAGTAATAGGGGAGTTAGGCATGGCTCAGGGCACCGTCAAGTGGTTCAACGCGGAGAAGGGGTACGGCTTCATCGCGGTCGACGGTGGTGCGGATGTATTCGTCCACTACAGCGCGATTCAGATGGACGGCTACCGCACCCTGGAGGAGGGGCAGCGGGTCGATTTTGAGATCTCGCAGGGCCAGAAGGGGCCGCAGGCGGACATGGTCCGACTGGCGGCCGGTTGAAGCACGCGCCGACTGATCTGCAGCGACACGTTCTTCTTTGAGGGCCCGCGCCCCCGGGGTGCGGGCCCTTCGGCATGCTTGCGGCGCCGCCCGCCCGACCCGACCACCACCCCTCAACGAGCCCGCTGCGCGGGCGCATCTTGCGCCCGCCCGTCACCCGACCACCACCCCTCAACGAGTTCGCTGCGCGGGCGCATCTTGCACTCTCGGGGGTCGAGTGCTAATCATTGGCGTTAGCACTCTGAAGGTGAGAGTGACAACGAGGACCGGGTCGGTGAGGCCCGCAGGCCAGGTGGGGCAAGGAACCACCGGCAGGCAGGCCGTCCGTCGCGGGCGCCAGCGCGGTCCGGAGCAATCCACCCCAGTCCGGGAGGACCACTTCACATGGCCAAGATCATCGCGTTCGACGAGGAGGCGCGGCGAGGCCTCGAGCGCGGCATGAACCAGCTCGCGGACGCCGTCAAGGTGACCCTCGGCCCCAAGGGCCGCAACGTCGTCCTCGAGAAGAAGTGGGGCGCCCCCACGATCACCAACGACGGTGTCTCCATCGCCAAGGAGATCGAGCTCGAGGACCCGTACGAGAAGATCGGCGCCGAGCTGGTCAAGGAGGTCGCGAAGAAGACGGACGACGTCGCCGGTGACGGCACGACGACCGCGACCGTCCTCGCCCAGGCGCTGGTCAAGGAAGGCCTGCGCAACGTAGCCGCGGGCGCCAACCCGATGGCCCTCAAGCGCGGTATCGAGAAGGCCGTCGAGGCGGTCTCCGGCGCGCTGCTCGAGCAGGCCAAGGACGTGGAGACCAAGGAGCAGATCGCTTCGACCGCCTCCATCTCCGCCGCCGACACCCAGATCGGCGAGCTCATCGCCGAGGCCATGGACAAGGTCGGCAAGGAAGGCGTCATCACCGTCGAGGAGTCCCAGACCTTCGGTCTGGAGCTGGAGCTCACCGAGGGTATGCGCTTCGACAAGGGCTACATCTCGGCGTACTTCGCGACCGACATGGAGCGGATGGAGGCGTCGCTCGACGACCCGTACATCCTGATCGCCAACTCCAAGATCTCCAACGTCAAGGACCTGCTTCCGCTCCTCGAGAAGGTCATGCAGTCGGGCAAGCCGCTGCTGATCATCGCCGAGGACGTCGAAGGCGAGGCCCTGTCGACCCTGGTCGTCAACAAGATCCGCGGCACCTTCAAGTCCGTCGCCGTCAAGGCCCCGGGCTTCGGTGACCGCCGCAAGGCCATGCTCGGCGACATCGCCATCCTCACGGGCGGCGAGGTCATCTCCGAGGAGGTCGGCCTCAAGCTGGAGAACGCGAGCCTGGACCTCCTGGGCCGCGCCCGCAAGGTCGTCATCACCAAGGACGAGACGACGATCGTCGACGGTTCGGGCTCGGCGGACCAGGTCCAGGGCCGGGTCAACCAGATCCGCGCCGAGATCGAGAACTCCGACTCGGACTACGACCGTGAGAAGCTTCAGGAGCGCCTGGCGAAGCTGGCCGGCGGCGTGGCCGTCATCAAGGCCGGTGCCGCCACCGAGGTCGAGCTCAAGGAGCGCAAGCACCGCATCGAGGACGCCGTCCGCAACGCCAAGGCGGCCGTCGAGGAGGGTATCGTCGCCGGTGGTGGCGTGGCCCTGCTCCAAGCCTCCCAGGTCTTCGAGAAGCTGGAGCTCGAGGGTGACGAGGCGACCGGCGCCAACGCCGTGAAGCTCGCCCTGGAGGCCCCGCTCAAGCAGATCGCCGTCAACGGTGGTCTCGAGGGTGGCGTCGTCGTGGAGAAGGTGCGCAACCTCAAGGTCGGCCACGGTCTGAACGCCGCGACCGGTGAGTACGTCGACATGATCGCCGAAGGCATCATCGACCCGGCGAAGGTCACCCGCTCTGCCCTGCAGAACGCCGCGTCCATCGCCGCGCTGTTCCTCACCACCGAGGCCGTCATCGCCGACAAGCCGGAGAAGTCCGCCGCGCCCGCCGGTGGCGGTATGCCGGGCGGTGACATGGACTTCTGATCCGGTTGCGGATCGGCGGCTCATCGCTGTACGAGACCGAGGGCGGTACCCCTGCTTCCAGGGGTACCGCCCTCGGGCGTGCCCGACCCCGTCCCCGTTCAGCCCATGCTCTTGGCGCCGTCCAGGGACTCGCGGATGATGTCGGCGTGGCCGGCGTGCTGGGCGGTCTCCGCGATGATGTGCAGCAGCACCCTGCGTGCCGACCACCGAGCCCCGGGTTCGAACCAAGGGGCCTTGGGTAGCGGCTGACCGGCGTCCAGATCGGGCAGGGCAGCGACCAACTCCTCCGTCCCGCGGCCCACCTCGGCGTGGTCAGCCAGCACACCGGCCAACGTCTCGCCGGGCAGCATCCGGAACTCGTCGGCCCGCCGGGCCCAGTCGGCCTCGGTCATGGCGGTGAAGTCGCCCATCGCCGACGGGCCGTTTTGGATGAAGTCCACCCAGTTCCGTTCCACCGACGTGACGTGTTTGATCAGTCCTCCCAGACACAGTCCGCTGACGGTGGTCCGCTGCCCGGCCTGCTCGTCGGTGAGGTCGCGAGTGGTGAAGCGCAGGAAGTGCCGGTGTTGGGCCAGCGCCGCCAGCAGGTCGGCGCGCTCGCCGGTGGCGCTGGGCGCGGTGACGGTCGCGATGTCGTGGGCGGCGTCATTCATGGTCTCGGCCTCCGTGTATTCCTGTTCCGTGGGTCGAGGCCCACGCTAGGCGTTGGGTGGCCGGTGCGCCCAGTCCTCCGGCACGCCGTGTGTGACCGGACCGCGCCGGCGCACACGGCGGCGGCCGGCGGAGCGCCGTACAACGCATGTGCGAGTCCGTCGGGGGGCACGAGGAACAGGACCGCCCCGGAGCACAGGGGAGTTGAGGCTGTGCGGCTGCCTTTCGAGTGGACTCTCGGGTCAACCGGGCGCAGCCCCGCCGCGAGCTACAGGTTCCCCATCGGCTCGATGTCGGTTCGCAGTGGCTCGCCCCAGATGCGCAGCACCTCGTAGTCGGTGAACTCGTGCACCAGGCGGTAGGCCATGGCGGGCCGGGGAGCTCGGCGCCGGGCCGCGAGGTACTGCTCCGCTTCCTGTCTGTCGCGGCGCGGGGTCCCGCACAGGTGCCACGCCTGACCGGTCCACATCTCCGGCAGCCACCGCTGCTGGGGTTGCGGCCGGTCGGCGCGTACGCCGTAGCGGGACTGTGCGCGGCCGGTGTGCTCGTCCGGTCCGCTCGAACGGCCTTGAGGGAAGGCGCCGTTCACCTCGGAGCGGCGCGCGGCGCGGCGGCGGGTCTCGCACAGAAGGCACAGGTCCGTGGCGTCCTTGTCGACCGGGCCGTTGGGGTGCTCCGCGCAGCGTGTGGTGGGCGCCGCGGTCGACACGGTGTTCTCCAGCAGCTCCAGGGCTCGCTTCAGATCGGCCTTGACCTCGTGCAGCTTGGCGTCGGGGGTGTCGGTCCCCAAGGCTTCGCCGTGCTCACCGAGCACCCGCAGGGCCCGGCCCACGGCGGTCAATTGCGCATGGTTCACGGTGCTCGTATCCCTTCCTGTCGGCCCGCCCAGCCTCCCACGTCGCACCGACAATCCAGTTCCGCCCGCATCCGCTCGCACACCTCGGCCACGGCTTCCACGTCCGGTACGAACCCCGCGTCGAACATGGCCGTCTGCAGCGCGGGCCCGTGGACCCCGTACCGCTCGATGTCGTCCTTCAGTGCGGGCTGCACCACGAAGTGGATGTGGCCCGGGACGGCGCCCGCGTGGGACCACAGGCAGACATAGACCTGCTGGGGCCGCATCACCGCGGTGACGGCTGCGCTGACCCGCCGCAGCAGCGGACCCAGTCCGGCGGATTCGTCCGGCGTCAGATCGGCCACGTGAAGGACGTGCCGGAGCGGCTTGACGACCAGCGTGCCGAGGCCCAGAGGGCCGACGCAGTGCTCGACGACCCACTGGCCGGTGCGGTGGATCGTCCCGCCCGGCAGAGGGTCGGTCCCGGCAACGAGCCGGCAGGCCATGCAGGTCTGGTCGGTGCCCGAATGGTTGGTGCCCGAATGGTTGGTGCCCGGGTGGTCCGGGTACGGGTGGTCGGGTCCCGGATGTTCGGTCACTGGCGTCGCTCCTCGGAGGTCAGCGGGGCGTCGCCGCCAGCGCGGCGCGCAGCTGGCCCTCGCTCTCCTCCAGCAGACGGGCGGTGGTGGAACCGTCCACGCGGCCCAGGATTGTGAGGATCGCGTTCTTCACCTCGCAGTCGGTCGCGGTGAAAGATATTTTCGGCAGCCGAGTGGGTCAAGGGTGCGTTCCGTTCCGCGGGAGTGTGCGGCCGAGCCGAGCCGAGCCGTGCCGTGCCGGGGCGGCGTGGCCGTACCAGTGCCCGTGCCCGGCGGGTGCGCCTGGCGCACAATGGGTCGCATGGACGACTCCCCGGTTTCCCCGCCACCCGTCAGCCTCTTGGAGCAGGCGCTGCACGCGGCCCGCGCGCTTGTGAAGCGCCCCGGTGTTCCCGTGATCATCGTCATCACATTTGCGATCGGAAGCGCTGGGGTTACGACGATTTTCGCGCTCGTTCATGCGATCCTGATTCGGCCGCTGCCATATGCCGCGTCGGAGCGTCTCGCCGCGGTCAAGCACTCAGCACCAGGACTGGGTTTGGCGGATGCTGGGCTTTCGAGCGGGACGTACTTCCACTACCGAGCCCATGCTAAATCATTCGAGGCGCTC
>CBFGQM010000074.1:0-17468 GCA_965650905.1 uncultured Streptomyces sp.
CCGATCCGGCCGCCGATCCTGCGGATGTCGAAGCCGGTGCTGGTGGTCATGTGCGGGTTCCTTTCGGGAGGTGACCGGTCAGGAGGTGACCGGTCGGGAGGCGATCGGTTGTGGGGCGGTCAGGAGGTGATGGGCATGGAGGTTCCCTTGGCACCCTGCGGGGGCTGCCCTTCTCCTACGGCTGTCGTGGCCAGGCGGTTGGCGGGGCGGGCCAGCCGTAGTGCTCGCGCAGCGTGCGGCCGGTGTACCTGGTGCGGAAGAGGCCGCGCTGTTGGAGGATCGGTACGACGTGGTCGACGAAGTCCTCCAGGCCGCCCGGTAGATGGGGCGGCATGATGTTGAAGCCGTCGGCGGCGCCCTGGGTGAACCACTCCTCGAGCTGGTCGGCTATCTGCTCGGGCGTGCCGGCGAAGGCGCGGTGGCCGCGTCCGGCGCCGAGGCGGGCGATGAGCTCGCGCAGGGTGAGGCCGTCGCGGCGGGCGAGATCGGCGACGAGCGTGAAGCGGCTCTTGTTGCCGTTGATGTCCCGCTCCTCGGGAAGATGGGGCAGAGGCCCGTCCAGCGGCAGCCCGGTCAGGTCGGTGCCGAGCATCCCGGACAGCTGGGCGAGCCCGTACTCGGGGACCTGGAGGTCCGTCAGTTCCTGCTCCAGCGCGTGGGCCTCGGCCTCGGTGGATCCGATGACGGGGGCGATGCCGGGGAGGACGAGCAGCTGGTCCTCGGTGCGGCCGTATCGGGCCAGCCGCGATTTGAGGTCCTTGTAGAAGGACTGGCCGTCGGCGAGGGTCTGCTGGGCGGTGAAGACGGCCTCGGCGTACTGGGCGGCGAACTCCTTGCCGTCCTCCGACGAGCCGGCCTGCACCAGCAGCGGGTAACCCTGTGGGCTGCGCGGTACGTTCAGCGGGCCCTGCACCCCGAAATGCTTCCCGCGGTGTTCGATCTTCCGCACCTTGCCGGTGTCGGCGTAGACGCCGCGCTCACGGTCGAGCAGGATCGCGTCGTCCTCCCAGCTGTCCCACAGCTTGGTGGCGACCTCGATGAACTCCCGCGCCCGCTCGTAGCGCAGGCCGTGCTCCAAGTGTTCGTCCTGCCCGAAGTTGCGGGCCTCGTTCACGGTGCCGGAGGTGACGATGTTCCAACCGGAGCGGCCGCCGCTGATGTGGTCCAGGGAGGCGAACTTGCGGGCCGTGTGGAACGGCTCGTTGAAGGTGGTGGAGACGGTGGCGATCAGGCCGACGTGCTCGGTGACCGCCGCCAGGGCGGACAGCAGGGTGAGCGGTTCGAAGCCGCCGAGCGCGTTGTGCCTGACCTTGCCCCCCAGGGCGAGGCCGTCGGCGAGGAAGACGGAGTCGAGCAGGCCGCGTTCGGCGGTCCGCGCGAGGTGCTGGAAGTAGGGAAGGTCGGTGACGCGTTCGGGCTGGGTGCGCGGGTGCCGCCAGGCGGCGTCGTGGTGGCCGGCGTTCATCAGGAAGGCGTTGAGATGCAGCTGCCGGTGTCTGGTCGCGGTCATGAGGGTCCTCGGATCGGGGCGGCGAGATGCTCGGGGGAGAGGGAGGGGCCGTGGGGCGACAGGGCGGCCGGGTCAGCCGTCGGCGGGTACGCGCCAGGAGCTGAGCCGCCGTTCCAGGGCCACCAGGAACTGGTTGAAAGCCACGCCGATGGCGGAGATCGTGATGATCCCCGCGTACATCTGCGGGATCGCGAAGTTGTACTGCGAGGCGTTGATCAGATAGCCGAGGCCCGCCTTGGCGCCGATCATCTCGGCGGCGACCAGCACCAGAATGGACACCGCTCCGGCCAGCCGGATGCCGGTGAACATCACCGGCACCGAGGACGGCAGGATGACCTTCTGGAACAGCCGGGGCGCGGACAGGGCCATCGACTTCGCGAGTTTCAGCAGGGTCGGGTCGATGTTGCGGACCGCGCTGATGGTGTTGAGCAGGATCGGCCAGGTGCACGCGTACACCACGATGGAGATCTTCGAGGCCTCGCCGATGCCCAGCAGCAGCACGAACACCGGCAGCAGGGCCAGAGCGGCGGTGTTGCGGAAGGCCTCCAGCAGCGGGCCGAGGAGGTCGGCGACCGGCCGGTACCAGCCGATCAGCAGCCCGAGCGGGACGGCGAGGGCCACGGCGAGCCCGAATCCGCTGAACGAGCGCACCAGGCTGGCGCGCGCGTTGTCGGCGAGCTGACCGTCGGCTGCCAGCCCCCACCAGGCGCGGGCGACCTCGCTGAACGGCGGCAGGAAGACCCGGTCGACCAGGCCGAGTCGCGGTGCGGTCTCCCACAACAGCAGCAGAGCCACGATCGCCGCGGACTTGGTTGCCCCGTTCAGCAGTAGGTACGGCAGTCGGCGGATCGCACGACGGACCCGGGGCGTGGGGGACGGGACTCGGCGCACGTCCGACGGTGCGGTGTCAGGTGGCGCGGACGCGGCGGTCGTAGGAGGGGAAGAGGCCGGGACGGGCTTGGTGACGCTCTCCGCGCCCGGCACCGTGGTCTTGTCGGTGGCCGTGCCGGTTGTGGGGCTCATACGGAAGCCTCCTCCTTCTCCAACTGCTGGGCCTTGGCCACCTCGTCGTGCAGCAGCGACCAGATCTGATGGCGGTGCCGCGCGAACTCGGGACTGGAGCGGAGGTCGTCCGTCGCCGTACGGGAGTCGAACGCGACCGGCACGATCTCCTTGATGCGACCCGGCCGGGACGTCATGACGGCGACGCGCTGTCCCAGATAGACGGCCTCGTCAATGCCGTGCGTGATGAACACGACGGTCTTGCCGGTGCGCTGCCAGATGCGCAGCAGCTCGTCCTGCAGCGACTCCCGGGTCTGGGCCTCCAGCGCGGCGAACGGCTCGTCCATCAGCAGCACATCGGGGTCGTACGCGAGACTGCGGGCGATCGCCACCCGCTGCCGCATCCCGCCCGACAGCTCCTGCGGATGGCGGTCCTCGAACCCGGACAGGCCGACCAGGTCGAGGAACTCCCGGGCCTGTGCGGCCCGTTGACGCCGTGGAACGCCAGTGGACTCCAGTCCGAACTCGACATTGCCCTGCGCCGTGCGCCACGGCAGCAGCGCGTACTGCTGGAACACGATGCCGCGGTCCAGGCCCGGGCCGGTGACGGGCTTGCCGTCCAGCAGGATCCGCCCGCCGGTGGGCCGGCCCAGGCCGCCGAGTAGATCCAGCAGCGTCGACTTTCCGCAGCCGCTGGGACCCACGAGGACGACGAACTCGCCCGCCGCTATCTCCAGGTCGATGCCGTCGAGGGCGGTGAACCGGGACGCCTGCCGATCCCCCTTGCGGTCCTTGACGGTGAATTCCTTTCGTACGTCCTCGAACACGATCTTGGGTGTGGGGGATTCCGGCATGGGTCAGCTCCCGTTCTTTGCAGGGGAGGAGGACGTGTCATCGCCGTTGAAGTCATTGGTGTAGAGGTCCGACAACGTGACCTGGTCCTTCTTGATGTCGCCGCGCTCGGCCAGCCAGTCGATCCACAACTGCAGTTCCTTGCCGGTGATCCGACCCGCCGTCTCGGCGACGCCGTAGGACCGCCAGTACTTCAGCGGTGCGGTGTCCTCGTTGCGGCCTCGCTTCTTCACGATGTCCGTCATCCTGGCGACGACTTCTTCGTGCGGAGTGGAACGGGACCACTCGATGGCTTTTCCGACGGCGGTGACGAAGGTCCGGGTTGTGTCGGGGTTCTGCTGCAGGAAGCGGTCGGTCATCACATAGGTGCCGGCGCTGAACGTTCCGAGCAGTTGATAGTCGGTGAACAGCGGGCGGATGCCCCCGGTTGCCAGGGCCTTGTCGCGCATGATGCCGCCGAACACGGCGACCTAGATTTGCTTCTGACGCAGCGTCTGCTCGGTGTTGACCGGAGGCACCACGAGGGGCTCGACCTTGCCGATTTCCGCCCGGGACAGACCGCCTCGCTGCAGATAGATGTCGAGCGTGGCCTCGGCATGGGCTCCGAGGGTGTTCATCCCGACCTTCTTGCCGATCAGGTCCCTGGCCGAGCGGATCGGGCTGTCCTTGAGGACGTAGAACCCGTTGTAAACGTACGTGTCGGCGCCGTAGTAGCTGATGACCGCCTTGACAGGCGCGCCGTTCGCGGCCAGTTTCACGACCGCGCCGTTGAACGCGCCGCCGAAGTCGACCTGGCCCGTGGCCGCGGACTGGATGTCCTGCGGCCCGCTGATGGTGTTGCCGACCCACTCCAGCTTCACGTCGCCCAGATAGCCGAGGTCCTCGGCCAGCTCCGGCAGGGTGACCTGGCTCGCCCAGCCCTGGTACCGGAGGGTCTGGGTCTGGCCCGCGCCGGACGTTGCTCCGGTTGCGGTCGTGCCGCAGCCCACGGCCACCGCCGAAAGGCCGAGCAGAGTGAGGAACTGGCGTCGAGTCGATGCCGTCGTGGCCATGGAGAGGTCCTGTTCAAGTGAAGTCGTATGTGCGGGTGGGACGGCGGGTCAGTGATGCGCCGAAGGTGATCGCTGTGGCCCTGAAAACCAGTCGGTCAGGGAATGGCACACGGCCGAACGGCGGGAGAGGGAGACCTCACCGGCAGTGGCTGCGAGCAGCCCGGCGTTTACGGAAACAGCGAGGCGCGGAGGCCAGATGTGAATGGGAGCGTGGGAGAGCGGCGCCCGTCGGTGGGTTCAGAGACCGACGGCACAGAGGGCGCTGGCCTGACGTCGCAGGTCGACGTGCAGGCGCGCGGCGAGGTTCTCGGACTTGCTCACAGCCATGAGAGTCGCAGCGAATTCCAGCCAGGTCAACGTCGCTTGCGTGGCTGTCTCATACTGTCAACAGCCCGACATGTGAGTGAAGTGCGGTGTTTACAATTGCCTGGATTCCAGTTTGCGTGGTCAATGCCGCTCATTGCCGGAGCGGCCGGAAAGAGACCGGCTCGATTCATTTTCGGCGCGATGAGTCTGCTGTCGGTCCGGCACTCCGGGCGCCCGTTCGGTGCGCCCGTTCGGTCAGATGGGCAGGACGAACGGCGGGTGCGCACCGTTGAGGAAGTAGTCCCCGAGATCGCGGAGCCGGTGGGCGACGGGCTCGTGCAAGGTGTGGGTCCGGGCGTTGCGCCAGAAGCGGTCGAAGCCCAGTCGTGAGGGAGGCGGAGCGGGCGCCGACGATGTCGAGGGCGTGGGCGGTGGACTCCTGGGCGGCCTTGGAGGCGGCGGCTTCGGCCACGGCCACGAGGACGGAGATCTCCGCGACGTACTCGTCCGCGGACAGGGAACCGAGCACGTCGTCGGCAGGGACCGGGACGGCGTCGAACTCCACGCTCCCGCCGGCCGCGAGCCGCTGGCCGAAGGTGTCGGCGTCGTCGTCGATCCGCACGCCGTGCCGGGCGGGATCGACGACGACCGCAAGTGGTTCGCCGGTTTCGGCCCCGCACGGCCCATACGGTGAGGCGGTCGGCGACCAGGACCCCGGTGGCGTGGCTCTGCCGGCCGTCGAGCACCTGTCCGCCGGTTGTCCTGGCGAGTGTCACTGCCGCTCCAGCCGGGCGGCGACAGAGGGCTCGGTGAAGAACCGGGCGCTTCACGACAGGAATTAGTGACAGCCGAGCAGTTGACCGATCGCGCCGTCGGCCGCGGCGATCTCCCGGACCACGGCGTAGGCCGCGGGCCAGTCGGGCGCCGCCTCCCTCGGACTCGGCCTTGTCAGGAGCGTCAGCAGGCCTGCCTCACCCAGCCGGGACACCTCGTCGAACGGGGCCTTGCCCGCCTGCTCCCAGGTAACGGCGTCCGTGGCCAGGTCGTTTGCCGTCTCGCGGGCCACGCGCAGCCAGTGCGCATGGCCGGGCCCGATCCCGTCGGAGTCGGAAGTGGGGCCGGACGGCGCAGTGGCAACGCCCATGGAAAGCGGTCTCCTCAAGGTCAACGGCAAGCAGCGGGGCTGGGGCTCTCGTGGTGGTCGGGCGCGTACTTGTAGCCCACGCGCCGTACGGTGATGATCCGGTGCCTGTGAGCCGTGCCCAGCTTGCGCCGCAGGCGCGCGACGTGGACATCCACGGTGCGGCCGTCGCCGATGTGGTCGTAGCCCCGGACGCCGGCCATCAGTTGCTCGCGCGAGTGCACTTGGTGGGGATGCAGAACGAGGCGGGCCAGCAACTCGAACTCCAGGTAGGTGAGGTCGAGTTCGCGTCCGTCCACCTCTGCGACATGTCGCGCGGGATCGATACGGACGGCGTCGCCCTTCCTCTGCTGCGCGGGAGGCGATTCCGTGTAGGCGACCGGCCGGATCTCCGGCCGTGTCACATCCTTGGCGAAGAGCTGGGCGGTATCGGTGCCCTCGGGGAGGAGCACGAGGTAGCCGACGAGGGGAGCGGAACCGTGTCCCTGGTCGCCGTGCTGGGTGGTGTCGCCCACGAGGTGGAGATGGCGTATGTCGGGGAGTGGCGGACCCGATGTGGTGGCGGGGGCCGGAAGTGTTGTGGTCATGGCGGTCGTCCTTCAGAAGTGTGTCGGGTCATCAGGCGCAGTGGGGTGGGTTCGCCTGATCACCTGGATGAGAGGGAAGGAGCCGAGTGGCACGCGCGAAGTGTGAGCTGCGTGCCCTACGCGCGACAGCAGGCGGCAGCCGGGACCGGCCTCGCGCGGGTAGCCGTGGGCGGCGAGTTCGCGGGCGACCTGCATGTGGGAGCGGGCGGCCTCCAGGCTGATGACGTCGGCGTCGAGATCGTCGATGGCCTGGACGATGTCACCGAACTCGGCGTAGCACATGTGGGTGTGGATCTGGGTGTCCGGCCGCACCCCGCTGGTCGTGAGCCTGAACGCCTCCGTCGCCCAGACCAGGTACGCGGGCCGGTCGGCGGCGCGCAGGGGCAGCGTCTCGCGCAGCGCGGGCTCGTCGACCTGGATCACCGAAGTCCCCGCCGCCTCCAAGTCGTTCACCTCGTCGCGCAGGGCGAGGGCGACCTGCCGGGCGGTGTCGGCGAGGGGCTGGTCGTCGCGGACGAATGACCAGGCGAGCATCGTGACCGGGCCGGTGAGCATGCCCTTGACCGGCCGGGAGGTAACGGACTGGGCATACGCCGTCCAGCGCACGGTCATAGGACCGGGACGGGAGATGTCACCGGCCAGGATCGGCGGGCGGACGTAGCGGGTGCCGTAGGACTGGACCCAGCCGTGCCGCGTGGCCAGGTAGCCGGTGAGCTGCTCGGCGAAGTACTGGACCATGTCGTTGCGTTCGGCCTCGCCGTGCACCAGAACGTCGAGACCGGCCTTCTCCTGGAATGCGATGACCTCCCGGATCTCGGCCCTGACGCGTTCCTCGTAACCGGCCGCGTCGATCCGGCCGGCGCGCAGGTCGGCACGGGCCGTGCGCAGTTCTCTCGTCTGCGGGAAGGAGCCGATCGTCGTGGTCGGCAGCACAGGCAACCCGAGGTGCGCGCGCTGGGCTGCGGCACGTACGGCGTACGGCTGGGAGCGGCGCCCGTCGGCGTCGGTGGCCGCGGCGGTGCGAGCGCGTACGGCCGGATCGCGGGTGAGGGGGGAGTTCACCCGGGAGGCAAGGGCGGCCCGGTTCACGGCCAGTTCGGCGGTGATCGCGTCGGTGCCGCGCGTCAGGCCCTTGGCGAGGGTGACGATCTCTGCCGTCTTCTGCCGGGCGAACGCCAGCCAACGCAGGATTTGCGGGTCGACGTCCCGCTCGGCCGACGCGTCCAGAGGCACGTGCAGCAGAGAACACGAGGCCGCGACGTCGACCTGTTCGGCCAGACCCAGCAGGGTGCCAAGGGTCGCGAGGGACTTCTCCAGGTCGTTGACCCAGATGTTGCGGCCGTCGACGACACCGGCCACCAGCCGCTTGCCGGGCAGTCCGCCGACGGCGGCCAGAGCGTCCAGGTTGGCAGCGGTGGCATCGGTGAAGTCCAGGGCGAGGCCGTCGACCGGAGCCTTCGCCAGGACGGGCAGAGCCTCGCCGAGACGGTCGAAATACGAGGCGACCAGGAGCTTCGGCCGGTCCGACAGGACCCCAAGATCGCGGTAGGCGCGCGCGGCTGCGTTCAGCTCGGCCGGGCTGCGGTCCTGGACCAGCGCTGGCTCGTCGAGCTGTACCCACTCGGCACCGGCCCGGCGCAGGTCCGCGAGGACCTCCGCGTACACGGGCAGCAGACGGTCCAGGAGGGTGAGGGCCTCGAAGCCCGCCGGAGGTCGAAGTCGATGTGGAAGTCGTCGCGGCCGAAGCCGTTGTTCCTGCGGTTCTGGCGGGTGGTGTTGACCGGCAGTGGTCCGGTGACCGTGACCTGGTGTTCGCGGGCTGCCTGTTCCAGATGGACCAGGGAGGTGTAGCCGCCGTCGACCAGGTGCTCGGCGGGCAGCAGCCCGCGGTGCTTGAGCCGGGTGTGGATGCCGGGCAGAGCCTTCGCGTCGTAGCCGGTGGCGTCGGTGGTGGCCACATCTGTGATCACGTTGACGCCGTCGGGATCACAGGTCTCGGTGGGATGTGCGACGAAACCCTTCCACCGGGTGACATGTCCGCGGCGCGCATAGCGGGCCGTCGGGTCGTAGGGCGAGACGACCGCGACGGACGAGGGCGGCAGCCCGCCGTCCTCCACGGTGCGCCAGCGCAGGCGGCCGGCCCCGTCACGGTAGTAGTTCTGAACCATGATCTGCCGCAGGGCCTGGACGCGGGGCCCGGACAGGCGTTCCGGCCCGTGCCGCCCGAGGTGCTCGATCAGCCGGACGGCGTCGTCTCCGGTGGCGAGGATCCTGGTCTTGGGGCGGGTGGGGTTCTTGCCCAGACGGACCGGGCGGCCGTAGCGGCGCCCCCACTCCTCGTCGACCAGGCCGGTCAGCAGGTGCGAAGCCGTGCCGGCCAGCTCTTCCAGCGCGGCGCGGACGGCCTCGGTGACCAGTTCCAGCCGGGTCAGGTCGCGCACTGCGGCCAGGACGTGGGTGGAGTCCGTGCGCTGGGTGGTGCGCTCGCGGACGAGACCGGCCTCCTTCAGGCGCGCGAGCGCGAGGTCGAGGAGACGGTCGGCTCGGCCGTCCTCGGCGAGACGGTCGCGGAAGTCGGCCAGCACGCTGTGGTGGAAGCCGGGATCGTCCAGTTCCATGGCCAGCGCGTACTTGAAATCGATGCGGCAGCGAACCGCTTCGGCCGCCTGCCGGTCCGACAGACCGAGGAGGAACTGGAGCACACAGACGGTGGCCAGTTGGGCGGGCGAGAGACCCGGACGGCCGTCACGCGGATACCAGTCGGCGAAGTCCTCGTCACGCCACAGCCCGTCCAGGCGGTCTCTCACCCACATCGCCGTCGTACCGCCCGGGTTGCTCGCCCGCGCCATCCGCACGGTCAGAGAAGGGACTTGCTCACCAGAACGGGCACGGAGCGACAACGGGCACCTCGATAACTGCATCGGTCCTTGAACAGAGCCGAGCATGCCCGTTGATCATGCTGCCCCGCCGGGGATCCCCAAGATCCCCGACAGAGTCAAGCTTACGTAAGGTCGTGACGGCTGTCGTGGGCTGCGCTATGCCGAGAGGATGAGGTATCCCGATGGCGGCGGCTTGACGGCTGAGGAAAGGGCTCGGCGTGAGCAAGTCCGGCTCGCGGCCGCCGATCTGATCGAGACCGGGGCCAGTGACCGGGAGGTGGCCCGGCGGTTCAGGGTGACCCGGATGTCGGCGAACCGCTGGCGGCGGGCGTTGGCCTCAGGAGGTCGGCAAGCTCTGGCCTCCAAGGGACCGGGCGGTGCCCGCTGCAAGCTCGACTCAGGTCAACTGCGCCTGTTGGAGACGGTGTTGGGTGCCGGCCCGGCCGCCTCCAGCTGGAGTGACCAGTGCTGGACGCTGGCGCGGATCGCCGAGGTCGTGCGCCGCCGGTTCGGCGTCGAGTACACCCTGGCGGGACTGGACCTGCTGCTGCACCGCATCGGCTGGAGCGTGCAGGTCCCCTCCCGCAAGGCCACCGAGCGGGACGAGGCGAAGATCGCCGCCTGGAAGGACGAGCAGTGGCCCGTCATAAAAAGAGGTCGGCGGACTTGGGCGCCTGGCTCTGCTTCGAGGATGAAGCCGGCCAGGGCCTGAGGCCGCCCAAAGGCCGCACTTGGGGCCGCCGGGGCCCCCGGTGGTGCGGGTCACCGCCGCAGGCACCAAACGTGTCTCCATGGCGGCGCTGATCTGCACCAAAGCCGGTCACCGGCCCCGGCTGATCTACCGCATCCACCTCGACCGCGGCCCGGCCAAAGGCCGCCGCAAGGGCTTCACCGAGACCGACTACACGCGCCTGCTTGATGCCGCCCACCAGCAGCTCGGCGGCCCCATCGTTCTGGTCTGGGACAACCTGAACACGCACGTCAGCCGCACCATGCGCGAGCTGATCGCCGCCCGATTATGGCTGACCGTCTACCAGTTGCCGCCGTACGCTCCCGAGCTCAACCCCGTCGAGGGCGTGTGGTCGCACCTGAAGAGGTCTCTGGCCAACCTCACCAAACACGGCCTGGACCAGCTCACCGCGTTGGTGAAGACGAGGCTGAAACGCATGCAGTACCGGCCCCGCCTCATCGACGGTCTCCTCGCCAAGACCGGGCTCGACTTCCAACCGCCGTAACCTCAGCCGTTAAAGATCTCTAGTCGGTGCTGCGCTGTACCTTCGAGCCGTATGTTGTGACCGAACTCGCCTTCCGCAAGGCATTGGTAGAGTTAGCCTTCCTCAGGTGTGAGCGTTCCGAGATGCTTGTGTCGGCGACGGCTGAATCCTGGCTCGGCGCGGGCCAAGCGGCGGGGACTCACCGATCGGTATCCAAAAACCGGAGGCGTTCGCAAAGGGCCCGGACGCTCGCGCTAGTGCCGTGCAGCTGCCAGAAGACTGACAGCAAGTGCTCGGCCCGGCCACGAAGGCTTTCCGACTGCTCCGCAGAGACGGTGTGGTAGCCGTGGGCGAGCACCGAGCCGTTTCGGATCTCCGCCAGCTCGCGCAGGTTAGCGATGGCTCTCGGCGTCTTCAACTTTGCTCTGACCATGAATTCATCCTCAAGGGCGTACAGCAGCATGGCCGCATCCATCAGGCTCACCTTCACGGGGAGCTCGCTCGTCTCGTATCCGCCGGTGCTGCTCAGCGCATTCTGGAAAGCCGCTGTGACCTCGTTGACGTCGCCGACGAGTCGGTAGTCGGCCTTTTTGCAGTGGAATCCGGGGAAGCGGAGTTCCAGTCGGCGGGCCAGGCAGCCCTCGATCGTCCGGTAAAACAGCAGCGCGGCGAAGTCGTGCCGCCCAATGTCCCGGTAATGCTTGCCGAGCACGTAGAAGGAGACGACCAGGGACGCGGGGTCTGGTGGCTCCTTGGCCAGCTGGTGAAGGAAGGCCAGTTGCTCGGCGACACGACGGCTGGTCTCTTCCGTCAATTCGCGATGAGCTGCCTGGCGGGTACGCTCCACGGCCCGGATGTATTCGGGGAGGCTGGACAGGTCGAGATCGCACCATGCGCGGTACAAGGCACTCAGCGCGCGCATGAAACGGGCGCGGACCGGCTCGGCGATCTGCTCGCATAGCTGCTCGTACTGGGCATGGGCACTGCTGAACCCCCCGCCACGGAACATCTCGAGGGCAGCTGCCATCTCCTGCTCTCCGAACAGGGCTGTCGGATTCTCGAGCAGGAGCGGCCGTTCGTCCCCGGGTACCACCCGCCCGAACTCCACGTCGTAGTCGCCATCGAGATAGCACAGGCCCAGATTGAGCTGCCAGGCCGCCAGCGCCGCGGCGGCACTCATCACCTTCTTGCCGCCGGTGATGTCGATGATCGCGTACGGCCGGTGCCCGTCTGGCACCGCTGACCGGGCAAGTTCCGCCTTGACTTCGCGGTACACACTCTGCGGGTCCGTCGGCTCGACGGAGCGGTGCGAGAAGTCCTGCAGACGCAGCCGTCCCCGCCCGATCACATGGCTGCCGATGAAGTCCACACTGGCGTTGGCCTGCTTGGAATAGATGACGAGCAGACGGGCCGGGCGGAGCATCTCATAGGCCAGGACCGTGGTCAGCGGAGAAAAACCGCTCATGCTGATCAGAAGATCGACACGGCGTTGTTGCAGGGCCGGATTCTCGCTCCGGACCCGGGACACCACGTCGTCGAGCATCTCGGAGAGGAAGTACGCCGTCGCCTGGTCTGAGGGCGTCCCGCCGTCGTCGCCCCAGGACTCTTCGCCGCGCAGGATGCGTCGGAGTTGTGTCTCGCTGTTATCACTGGCCATGGTCACCCCTGGTTGTGGGTCGCTGCGTGACGCAGCGTGGGCACTGTCGACTGGATTGGCTGTCGGCCGCACCGCACTGGCCGCAGTTCGGGCAGATGTGGGCACCCGTCCGGTCTCCGAGCCGACACGGGGCCGCGAGGAGTTCGTTTCCCATCGCTCCGGTCGCGTTCCGCTCGAGGCTGTCCTGCGGGGAGCGGCGTCGGAGTTTGATGACTGGGTAGTCCGTGCCGCATGAGCAGGACTGGGTCGCCCAGTCGCTGTGGCACTCGCGGCATGTCGCTCGGAACGTGCCCTGTCGCGGCTTGAAGTCGTACAGGGCGTTGCTTTCCGTGGCGCAGACCGGGCAGCGGGCCAGACGGCGCAGGACCACGCGTGCCTCCTCGACGGTGGCGAGGAACACTCCGGCCGCTGTTTTTCGTTCCCGGCGTCGGGCGGCCGTAAGGCGCTCCGTGCACCAAGCGTCCACGGCGCAGCGGAACCGGTCCCACTCCGACTGGCTCGGCGGACGCTCCAGCACGACGTCGGCACCGTCGGCGCTGGACGAGAACCAGGTCCCGCACCCGGTCAGCGCGTCGGCCAGACCGTTCGGACAACGGACCCGTGGTGCATAGGCCGAAGCGTCTGGGATGGTCCTCGCCCACTGGAGTGCTTGAGTCACCCGCTCGACGCTGTCGATCTCGGTGGGTGCGACAGGTAGCAGCCCGACGCCGGACCCGTCCGGCAGGTCGTTGCCGATGGTGGCGGCGCGGTCGCGCAAGGGTGTCGGCAAGGCTTCACGTTCAATCCGACTGCCGGGATAGACCACGATCCGCGGGGTGCGCGTAGCTTGCCGGTACCGGCTGAGTTCGTCGAGGAACAGCCGCAGTTCGGCTGCCTCCGGATCGGCCGTGATCGGGTGCGCAACTGGGATAAAGGCCACCAGTGGGGTGTTGCCCCGGTGTATCGCGAAGGTTCCGTCGGGTGGCGTGACCATCGTGAGCGCGTCGTCTGCAGGCCCTGCATAGTGCAGGTCGGGTCCGGCGGGCGCAGGTGCATGGCTCGTCGTTGCCCTGTACCCGAGGGCGTCCAGCGACCGGGCGATGAGCAGCGCGACGAATTGGTTGAAGCTGTCACAGAACTGGCGGGGAGAGACGATGTCGCTGATCCCCGCCTCCCGGTTGGCCCGGGCCCACGCACGCCACAGCGCTCCCGTGGGGCGGTAGTCCTCGTGGTGGGTGAGCAGGTTGGTCTGACGTAGCTCGGGAGCGATGGTGGCGTACCGCAGCACTCGTCGATCCCGGTACAGCCGTGAGGCGCGCAGGCGGGCGATGCGCCTGCGCCGGTCTTCGGTACGGCTCAGCAGTCCCTCGGCTGTGGCATACAACTCTGAGCAGTCGAGTTCGTTCAGGAGCATGGAGAGCCGGAGCCGGGTGCGCCATGGCCTGTCATTGAGCTGCCTGGCGAGCGCCTCGTAGTCCTCCAGAATGCTGCTCGCCGCCTTCAGCTTCCACCGGCGCCAGTCCAGAAAGGCGAGCAGGTGGTCGACGAGCTGGACTGCCACTTGATTCTCGTACAGGTCCGTGTCTGGCTCGTTGTACAGAGCCCGCAGGCGCTTGGGGAACACTCCCCGGATCGTTCGCTTCTCCCAGTCCTCGGTGTGGGCGGCAAGGTAGGAGACCGCGTCCGGGGCGATGCGCCGGGCACGCGAGAGCGGTGTGACGACCGCCTCCCGCCGGAGTCTGGTCGCCGGCCGCTGGCACACCGCCTCGAGGTGGCCCACGCTCGCGTCGATCTCCCGCTCCAGGGCGACGACCGGATCGTCGCCCGTCACGGCCACGAGCTCCGTGATCAGGTCGGTGGCCACGGGCGGGACGGACAGCCACCGGTCGTACTCCGTCTCCGGCAGCTGACGCGGCTGGTGGCCCTCGCCTGACGACGGTCGCTCCAGGGCTGTGGCGAGGGCAGTGCTGATGGCGATGGTGCGCGCACCAAGCGCTTGGTCGGGCAGGGCGTCCCGTCCGAAGCGGCCCTCGCCCGCTGCCCCCGGTGCGCTGGCCGACCAGCGCCTCGACGCGGTCGGTGCGAGTGGTGCCTGTGCCGGGGCGTCCAGTCCGTTGACAACCCCGGGCACGGCCAATTGGTAGCGACCCAGTAGTGGACGGTCCGGCACCCGTCCGACTCGGTCCGCGAGAACCCGGTCCCAGAATCCTCCCGTCATCCGGCTTCAGGACCTTTCCTCGATCAGCGCGTCGAGCAGCGCCCGAGTGGCCACCGGGCCGTTCGACTCGCTGATCTCCACCTTGACCAGCTCGGACCAGCGGTCGTCGATGAGACCGCGCAATTCCAGCAGTTTCTCCGGCTGCAGGTTGTACCTGCCTTCGAGCTTGCGAAGGATCCGGGTGGAGAGAATGTGATCTGTGGCTTCTCCGGGGGATCCGCCAGCGGCCACCACGACAGGTGTGAAGTCCCCGATCTGCTTCTCGAGGCGCGGCCCCCAACCGAGGTTGAAGTCGTTGGCGAGCACACCGGCGAGGTGTTTCCGCAGGAAGTCGACGGCCATCTTCGCGTCGGCCGAATGATCCCGCCATGCCTTGTGGAAACTGTCCAGCAAAGCCCTTCGCGAGATCGCAGACCGGGGCGGGTACTTCTGTGCCGTGAGCGTGGGTGGGGTGGAAGGCAGCTCGATGATGTGGGCCCGGTCGTAGGTCTTGTCGGCGAACTTGACGGTCGTCTCGTCCTGGTTGGCCGTGCCGAAGAACCAGACGTTGTCTGGGACAGGAAGGTGCACGCCCTTGTCAACGACGAGGAGGTCCGCCGTGGGCTCGATGGTGTGCGTGGCCAGCTGGAGCCGGAACTGGGAGCCCGCGTTCTCCAGCCCGGACAGGACATCCGCGAAGTACTGCTCGGGGTGGGCGAGGTTCATCTCGTCGAGGATGATGAAGAATGGCCGGTTGAGATGGGCTGCACAGCCTGCCTGGTAGACGGCTTTTGTGAACGCGGTCTCGTAGTACTTGCGCTCGAAGGCGTTCAGATGGCCGACCAGGTCCTGGCGGTCACGCCAGCCGGCCTGCACCTCGATGACCTCGTACTCGGCGCCGATCGCAGCAGCGAACGCCTTGGGGAACGTGGTCTTGCCGATGCCGCTGATGCCCTGGAGGATATGCAGCCTGCTCATGGCCAGGCCGCCGAACAGGCAGCGGATGTCCCGCTCGGAGTAGGCCAACGGAACCGGGCCGCGGCGATGCCTGCGGTCGGCCAGGATGCGCTGCTGCACCTCCCGTACCAGTTCGGTGAGATGCAGTGGCCTGTCACTGGCGTCGCACACCCTCTGCAGCGCGGGGGCCTCGTCGAGTTCCTGGAGCCCGGGGAAGGGCCTCGGCGCGTGGGCGTTGCTGACCAGCTTGTCCAGTTCGGTCTGAGCGTCGTTCAGCAGCTGCTGGTGCAGATTGACCCGGTGCCAAAGCACATCCCGGTGCTCGCGGAGCTCCTCCACTTCATTGTTCGCGATCGTGAAGGAGTGGTTCTCGCTCCGCAGCCGGGCCCTGTCCATCTCCAGTTCGGCGCGGATCACCTCGCACTGCTCGTGCTCCTGCTTGAGCCGTTGCAGCAGCTCCACATCGGCAGCGCTGGGCATGGTGGCGATTTTCTGAAGGAGCCGCTCGTTCTCGGCGTTGAGCCTTCGGACCGTGCCGTCGCGCGCTTCCAGCCCCTCGTGGCCGACCTCTCGTAGCGCGTCGTCACGTTCGCGCAGTTGCCGCTCGAGGTCGAGCCCGTGCTGCATCACAACGTCGTGCTCGCGCCTCAGCGTCTCCAGGTCCAGCTGGACCGTCTTGAGTTCACCGGCTACGGTCAGGCGCGCCTGCTGCCGCAGATGCTCCCGGTCCTCCTCCTGGATCTCCGCGGCGGCACGAAGGTGCCGGTCCCGCTCACGGAGCTCCTTCTCGCGCGCGGCCATTTCTGCGCGCTGACGTTCGAGTTCCTCCCGAACATCGTTGCGGGACCGCTCAAGTTCGGCGGTATGGCGCTCTCGCTCTTCCTCGTGCTCGCTCCTGCGTCGCTCAACATCCGAGAAGAGGCGCTGCCGCTCGATCTCCACGTCCGCCAGCAGGCGCTGCCGCTCCTCGGCCAGACGTCGCAGGTGGACACGCTCCTGTTCTAGGAATCCGGCCTCAGCGTCCAGCCGACCCTTCTCGATCTCCAGCGCCTGGCGGTTCAGTTCCTTCTCACGGCTGTCCAGTACCGCTCGCCGGGCGCGCAGGTCCCCCTCCGCCTCGACGAGGTGCAGTCTGTCCTGGTCGAGTTCTTGCCGAGCGGCCTCAACGGCGCCTTCTCCCGCCTGCAACGCTTCCCGGGACTCATCGAGCTGCTGCTCCCGAGCACTAAGTCCGCGTTCTCGCTCGGCAAGAGCGGTCAGGTCCCCGTCGAGCTTCTGCCGGGCCTTACGGTAGATGTCAGCCTGCTGCTGTGCGAGAGCCCAGGCTTCTTGAGCCGTGGTGAGTGGGACATTGTCCGGCATCTGTTGCGGCAGGTCAGCCGCGACTCCTTCACGCTCAGCCACGGTGTTCGCCTGGCGCTGGCCCTTCTTCACGCCCTTGAGGAGACTCGCCGCTGCCTGATCCCTCCTCGGCGGCGCGCTGCTTCGGTTGCGTCGAGAGGACGGGGGCATCAGGCTCCTTGCTCGCTTGCTCGCTGGTTCTCGGGTGGGTGACGAGCCGGGAAACGGTCCAGTAGGTCAGGCTGAGGATGTCTTCCGCCTCGTCCGGGGTGGGTTCGGTGTCCTGGTGATGGACGCCCGAGTTACGCAGGCCAGCTGCTTCGTCCAGCTGCTGGCACAGGTCGGGCCTGAGCTGCAGGGCCGCGCGCAGCGGATGGCCAGGGTGAGCGACGCTCGCCAGCAGCGCTACGACGACACTCGGGCGGAAGGACGGCAGGTGTCCGACCGAGGCGCGGGCAATCTGGTCACCACTTTGCCGCTGCATTCCGACGGGGAGGGGTGTGGTGATAGCCAGCGCCTTGCGTGCCTCCTCGAGCTGGGCCTTCACCGACGTCGCATCACCCAAGACCGGATCGTCGAGCTGCAGCACCAGTGCCGGGGGCAGCGGGTAGCGGGCGGACACTGCGGCGAAGGTGTACTCAAGGATCTTTACGGCGTTGTTTACTGCCGTCTGCCGAAGCCTGCCGCCGATCGCACCCAGCAGACGGGCGTCGGCGAGATCGGCCTCGACTTCGGTGAACAGTTTGAGAATCTCGCGGTGCTCGGGCTCATGGATCCAGGCACCGAGGTGCCTT
>CBFGQM010000075.1:0-17438 GCA_965650905.1 uncultured Streptomyces sp.
TGCTGGTGCATGCCCCATGGGTCGTAGGGCTCGCTGCTGTAGGGGAAGCGGACGACGTGGTAGCCGCCGTCGGCGGGGATGGACTGCGGGGTGTCGACTTTCAGTGAGACGACACGGACACCGGTCACGGTGCCTCCAGACATGAGAAAGGCCCCGGCCAGACGGGCTCGGGGCGGTGGGAAGAACAGCCGTGCTGCTCAGGCGAGTCGTTCAACGCGCAGGGAAGAGCCGGTGCCCAACCGGGTGGCGGTCGCGTTCGATGTGGCCTGCGCCCATTGGATGGCGAGGGTGCCGCCGCTGGTGGTGGCGAGGACGGACTCCTCGACGGCCGAGCAGAGGTTGGTGGCGTGGTCCCTGGTGCCGTAGGTGCAGGCCGTCGTGTAGTTGTGTACGCCCCACCGGCCGGTGCCGCCCGAGGATGTACTGGAGAGGATGACGCCCTGGTCCGGGCCGACCGCGGAGCGGTTGCCGGTGGCGCCGGAGGGCACAGTCCACTGAGTCTTGAATCTCGCCGCGTCCAGGGCGGCGTAGAACAGGCGGAAGATCACCCGATAGGTGGCGTTCGCCTCCAGGGTCACGGTGAGGTCGGGGTCGTCGGTGACCGTGGTTGTCGACGCCCGGTCCGTGCTCGATGGCTTCCAGAGCTGGACGGGCTGCATCGATGTCAGCAGCGCCGCAGTGATCCTCTGTCCGGCGAGGATCGTGGGATAGGTGGCCACTGGTTCCTCCTACAGGGCGACGATGGCCGGGGTAGCGAGCCGCAAATCAGCCCCCGCCCCGTGCGACTTGACGATGTCGTTGACCGACCGGGTGACCGTGAACGTCTGGGGGGTGCTGGTCCCGGAGATGGCGGTCACGGTCATGACTTCGCCGCCGACTCGGATGTCGATGGGCATCTCGGCAGGATTGGTAGTCCACAGCGGCCCGTCGGTGACGGTCACGCTCAGCGTGGTGTCGTCCGCGTCGATCGGGGACGCGAGCTGACTGCCGTCGGTGTCCACCCTGCCGAGGACGTCATCGTCGGCAACGGCCACCGTCCAGGGCGTGCCCGGGGTGCAGTTGAAATGCAGGTCCCAGTCGATCGGGTGCCCGATCCGTTCGGAGTAGCCCTGGGCCAGCAGGTCGATCAGGCCGGGCGGCAGCCACGCGGGCGGGTTGGCGATGGTGAGCCGGTCGCCGCTGTCCACTTCCGTGACCGCGTCGATGAGGCTCGGCGCGGCGGCCAGGTCGACGTGTACTACGGGGTAGCGGGCCTCGTCGACGGTGCCCAGGTGCAGGCGCCATCCGGCGTGCTGGGCGGCCTGGTCGTCCTCGTACACGTTGAGGGTGACCAACTCGGCGTACCGTCCGACCCCGTCCGGCGGGGCCTGGACGGACAGCGGTCCCTCGTCGAGGGCGGCGTTTCCCGAACTGCCCCCGGTGCGCTGCACGGTGATGTCGTTGCGGACGAGCTGGTCGTCCTCGTTGGGCTCCAGCGGCGGCGCGACATGGCCGGGCGCTGTGTAGTCGAGCTCGAGGGCGGGTGTCTGGTTGTACAGAGAGACGCGGTCGCGGTAGACGAGACCGACGTTCTCCCGCTGCTCATAGAGGATGCCGCCGTCGGCGTCGGCCGCGTCCCCAAGCAGGTTGAGTAGCGTGTCCGGGCGCTGTGTGCCGACCGGCTCCTGCAGCGAGGCGTCGCCCGGCAGGATGAAGGGCAGCGCCTCCTCGGTGGCGAGGCGGACCATACGGTCGCCGGCGCGCTCCCCAGACCATGCGTCGATCGCGCCTGCGTAGGCCCCTGTGGTGTCCGAGGGCCAGGCGGAAATGTGGCCGATGGCCATACCGTCCAGCAGCGGGCTGTAGCCGTCGGGCGGGGACGCCACCGCGGTAGGACGCCCCACGGTGCCCGCGACGCTGGCACCGAAGCCGCCGGCATCCCCGCCGACGTCGAACCAGTCGACGCGCCAGTCGACGTTGCCCCCGTTCTGCGTGGCGGTGAACCGCACCCGCACCCACTGCCCGTACAGGTCGGATCCGGTGGCGATGGCCTGGGTGAACAGCGTGTTGCCGTCGCTGTCCTTGGCCAGGATGGTGGACCCGTCGCCGTTGCTGGACTGGATGTACCACTCGGCGACCGTCCCGGTGCTGAGGATCCGCAGGAAAGTGCGCTCCGTCGGGTTACCGGGGGGATCGAGGCGGTAGATGAAGTTCACGCTCCAGCTGGTGAGCGTGGTGGCGGCAGCGGGGATCGGGCCGTGCATCATCGGCAAGTCGCTGCCGCTTGAGGCGAGCACGGGCAGGGGCTTACTGCTGGCGAGGCTGTCAGCCTGTGCCCAGTTGGCGCGCGTGAGCTTCAGCCGTGCCACGCCGGTGATGGGACTGGACGCCTGGGTGGCGTTCTCGCCATCTTCCATCGGCCAGTACGCCAGAGGCGACCAGGACGGAATGCGTCGCCGCAAGGTGCTGTCGAGCGCTTTGGCGCCTTGCCCGAGGCGGCGCAGGATGCCCGACGCTTCGAGGGGTACGTACACGTCCTCGCCGGACACGTCCCAGCGGGAGGGCCAGTTGCTGACCTCGCCCACGAACCGTGTGCGCCGGTTGGTGATGGACGTAGCACCGTTCATGGTCCACAGGCGGGTGGCCGCGTCGGTGAAGCTGGCCGTGCCGAGCGCCTGGGCGGTGAAGTCGGGATTGGCGACGACGCTGCCGTTGATGCCGTTGCGGACCTCGAGGGCGTAGCAGCGGCCGGTAGCCCGGGTCTGGCCGAGATTCGTGGCGTCCCCGATCTTCAGCGCGGCGGTGCTGTTGAAGATGCTGGTGGTGCCGCTTTGCACCACTGGGTCACCGAGTTGCGTCCATGGGCCCGCCGTGCCGGACGGGGCAGTGTAGAAGGTGATGGTGCGGCCGCCCGAGCCGTTGTTGACGTCGAGGGTGGCGCGAATGGCAAGTCGCCCGGATGGCGGGATGACGGGCTGAGCCGTCGACGAGGCGCCGATCCCGTTCGCCCCGTCCGCCGACCACTCGAAGAACAGCCGGTTGCTGCGCACGCCGAAGAACCACGACTTGTCGGTGGGCGTGTTCAGCTTCCCGACGATCTCGGTAGTGGCGAGAGCGTCGGAGGCGTCCAGCCAGTTCGTCAGCTGGACGTCCACTCTCACATCGATGTCGCCGGCGATGTCCAGATCCGGCGTATCAGGAGTCGAGGCGTGGTCGCCGACCGCCCCCGGCATACCGAGAAACGCGCTGCCCGCCTTGACCGACACCCTGATCGGCGTGTTCCGGCCGATCTCCCCGTAGTGCGGCGACAGCGGGTTGCGGGGGCTGTACTTGCCGGCCCTGTTGTTGAGGGTGAGCGTGCATTTGGAGGGGTCGACTCGCTGTCCCTCGTCGGCGCGGCCGCGGCTGATGTCGATGCCGTCGCGTGTGTACACGTCGGATGTGATGTCCGTCCACGCTCCGCCGAGGAACAGCTCAATCAGGACCTCAAGAGGGGTCTGCGGGAACGCCACGAGGCGCCTCCTTTCATGCCTTCTGGCCGATGACGGCCTGGACGTCGCCGCCCAGTGCGCGCACCTGACGGCGTCCGGTGTCGACCCACAGCTGGCCGAAGGAACGGCCGCCGATATCGAGGTTGATCACCATCACGCCGCCAGTACCGCCTTGCGCGCCAATCAGCGGAGCCATGCCAGCTGTTCGAGGCGTGGACGGCATGGCGGCCTGCGGGTCGACCAGGCCGGCCATGGTCTTGTCGAGGACGCCGCGGTTGTCCTCGGCGCCGACCGCGATGCCTGCGGGGATCCACTGGCCGACCTGGTTCGCCATCAGCTTGGAGGGGGAGCCGATGAGCAGGAAGCCCTTGACCGCATCAACGACGTTCCTACTGACGAAGCTCTTGATCCTTGACCAGAGCCAGCCGCCCATGGACGCGATGCCGTTCCACAGACCGCGGACGACGTCCGCGCCCTTGGATACCAGCAGCCGCCCCATGTTCCCGAGCGAACGGCCCAGACGTCCGGGCAGACCGCGCATCCAGGACACCATTTCGGAGGCCTTGCGGACGGCGGCGTCCTTCATGGATCCGAACCAGCGGCCGACCTGCCCGGGGATCCGGGACAGCCAACCGATCGCGGAGAGGACGCCGGTTGCCGCTCCGCGGATGAAGCCAACGACCTGGCCCCATATCTTGACGGTCCACCGTTTGACGGTCGACCAGTTCGCGACGACGAGCGCGACCAGGCCGATGATGACCGCGATGACCCAGCCGACCGGGCCCATCGCGACCAGCCACTGCGCGGCCATGACCGTGGCCCATGCGACGGCCCTCGCAGCCATGATCAGGAACTGGGCACTGGAGACGACGGCCGCCCTGATGACGGCTGCGATCCACGTGCCGATGGAGACGAGCGCGGATCCGGTCCATGCCGCGGCGGTGGTCAGCGCGGAGAGCACTGCGCCGGCCGCGATGCGGGCGTAGGCCATGAGGCCGATGGCCATCATCCGCGTCCAGTTGCCGATCACGCCCCAAGCGGACGCGCTGATGATGGCGTTGGCTCCGGCGACGACCGCGGAGATGGCTGAGTAGGTCATCATGGCGCCCTTGACGACCAGGACCGTGGCGGCCAGCCCCATGAGCGTGTACGCCAGCGGCACGAACACGGCCTGGTTGTCGGTGGCGAACTGGATGAACGTGCCGGAGACATCCGCCAGTTTCTGAACAGCCTTGCGCTTGAAGGACTCCAGCGCGGCCGCGGGGTTGTCGCCGACCGTCTTGGTCATCTTGTCCGCGGCGCCGCCGACCTTCCCCAGGGCATCGACGGCTGCGGACGGGTCGAGGCTGTAGAGGGCAGCGCCAAGGTCCTCGCTCTGGGTGCCGAACAGTTTCACGGCGGCGGCCGACTGTGCGACCGGGTCCTTCATCCCGCGCAGCCGGTCGAGGGTCAGGTCCAGGGCACCGGTCGCGGAGTCGCCACCCTTGGCGATCTTCGCGGCCATCGTGTCGGCGTCCAAGCCGATCGCCTTGAACCCGTCCGCCGTGGACTTCGAGCCATCGATCGCCAGGAGTGAGAACTCCTTGATGGCGTCCGCGACAACATCGGCGTCCCTGGCGCCGCCCTTCAGCCCCTGGGACAGCAGGCCCATCGCGGTCTGCCCGTCGAGGCCGAACTTCCGCCACTGGGTGCCGTACTCGTTCACGGTGTCCAGCAGATCGTCCGCCTTGTTGACGCCGGTCTGGAAACCGCGGGTGAGGATGTCGAACGCCTCGTCGGCATTCTTCGCCAGGCCCGTCTTCAACATCTGCCCGACGGCAGCGGTGGTCGGGCCGACTTCCTGGTCGAACGTCTCACTGAGCGCGAGGGCCTTGGTGGTCAGCCCCTCAAGGCCGCCCTTGGCCTGGGCGTTGTCGCCGATGTTCTGGTAGACGCCCTTGATGGCCTCGTTGACGGTCTCGGTCGAGTCGCCCCACGCGTTGGCGTACACCGACGCCGACACCTTCGACAGTTCGGCGGCCTTCTCCGGGCCGACGCCCAGCTGCGCGGCCAGCTTGGAGTTCGCGGCCTCCATGTCGAGACTGGCCGCCACGCCCACCCCGAGCGCGGCCGCCACTCCGGCGCCAATGCCGCTCGCCGCAGTGGTGACGTTCTCCTTGAAGCGCTCCAGCGTCGCCGAAGCACGGTCCCGCGCCACCAGGTTGAAAACACGAGCGACGTATCGCTCATAAGACCACCCCCACTTCTACTGGGGGCGGTCACCACCCAGCTGTCGGAGAACTTCCTCGTGGTAGTTCTCGATCACCCAGTGCACGAGGTCGGCCACGCGCTGCCCGTATGGAACACGGCCGATATGACGTACCTTCAACGCCCCGTCTTCAGTTGCTCGCTGGCCTTTTCTTGCGCCCGCTCGTAGGAGTCCAGCCAGTCGAGATAGCCGTCCGTCTCCTCGACCGTGAGGGTGTCCCACATCCTGCCCACGATGCCGAGCAGGTGGGCGGCGTCGCCGAGCCGCCTCAGTCGGCGATCGGCAGCTGGGCTTTTCCCTGCTCGTCCGGGTCCTCGTAGGCCGCGGCGATTTCCTCGTCCAGCTTCTCCAGGACGGCCGCCACCTGGTCCGCGGGCACGGACTCATGGACGTTCTCCCGCATGATGAGCAACTCCCCCTTGGAGTGCTCGAGCGTGAGCTCATCCCAGGCGAAGTCCACATCGTCGAACTTGAGGGTGGGGTGGCCCCGTTTCAGGTACAGGTACAGCAGGGCCCGCCGGCACTTGGCGTTGCCCTTCTGCACGTCCACGGTGAACTCGGAGAAGTTACGGCCGGTGTACCGCTCGAGCATCTCCCGCTCAGCGGACATCAGCTTCTTCGGCTGGTACTTCCACCGCTGGGGCTCTTCCGTCCCTTCCGGCTTGTAGACCAGGTACATCGCTCTCCTATCCGGCCCGGGACGCGATGCGCCGAGCCATGTCCTCCATGGCCGCCTCGACGGCGCCCTTGTACTGGTTTTCACGGCCCTGGAATGCACGGTCGAACCAGTCGATCTTTCCGTGCTGCTGCACCCACTGGCCTCGGTTGCCCCACACGGGGTGCCGCCAGCCGCCCGCACGGTTGGTGCGCTTGGGGGCGTTGGGGAAGCCGCGGACGTTCTTCGTCTTGAAGGCCTTCACGCGGGCGCCGGACCAGCGGCCGCCCAGCTTGACCTCTGGGCGGATCTTCCGGGCGATCGCCGAGCGCAGTGCGGGAGCGGTCTGCAGGCCGGCCGAGGACATCGACATGATGCCGCTCTTGGCCTCGACCGCCCCGGGCTTCAGAGCCTCGCGCATGTTCCTCGCGAGGTCCTTGCGCAGCTGCTTGCCGTCCTCCTCGGCGCGCAAGGCACGCACGAGCGCGGCCAGGCCCTCGTGCGTCTCGACGCCGAGCGCGAACGGCGGTCCCCCGCCGGACATCAGGCGGTCGCCCTCGTCACGGCCCCCGACAGGCGCTCGGGTGCGTAACGTTCGATCATCTGCATGGCCCACTCCAATTTGTCTTCCACCCGCTGCCCCCGAGGGTGGCTTGACGACCACAACTCAAGGTTCTCCGGGCGGTTGTCGTCGCGGACACCGTTCTTGTGGTGCACCGTCTCGTCCTTGTACA
Organism: uncultured Streptomyces sp.; assembly: GCA_965650905.1. Taxonomy (GTDB): domain Bacteria; phylum Actinomycetota; class Actinomycetes; order Streptomycetales; family Streptomycetaceae; genus Streptomyces. The sequence continues at coordinate 7,108 of CBFGQM010000075.1, forward strand.
GCTCACGACCGAGGATCTGCTCCATGACGAGACGGTGCTCCTTGACCCGCCCTCGGCCCGGCACCCACCGCTTCCTGCAGCCGTCGGTCGGGTCGAGCCATCCGGCCGCCGATCCTGGGCCGTTCTGGAGTAGGACCGTGGGGTCCCCGTGGCGCTGCCAGCGCTGGTAGTGCAGATCGCAGAACGTGCGAGCCTTGGCGTCCGCGTTGCATCCGTCCACCGAACACGCGACAGCCTCACCGATTTGTCGCCCGCTACTCCCGAGGGCGACGGCAGGATCTCCGTGTTTGCGCCAGCGTCGATGGTGCTTGGCGCAGTACCCGCTGGCGTACACGAGGCTGCCGCAGTCCTCGACCGAACACGGCTGTGGTGCCCTCTCTTTGCCAGGACGACCAGTGACGGTGAGCGGATCGCCATGCTTCCGCCAGCGCTGGTAGTGGAGGCTGCAATAACTGCGCGCCAAGACGGGGTGGTTGCACTCATTCACGGAGCATGTCGCCATGCTCCAACGATAAGGCGTTTAGCTTGTTGCCCTGACCACAGCGCCCGATGTCGGGAAGCCCAGGCTGACGGACGCCTCGTCACCGACCGAGCCCTCGATCGGGTTCCAGCCATTGATCAGGACGTTGCCGGAGTACGACGGGTTGGACGTGCCGACGGCTGCCTGATCCAGCCGGACCACGAACGGCACCACGGTGCCCAGGAGGGGCCACATGATGGAGTCGATCTCCGAGGCGGCGACGTCCTGGAGGAACTCCAGCCCGAGCTCACCGGACTTGAGACCGCCCAGCAGCTCCTTCCAGCCGAGGCTGGCGTAGGTGGTGACGTCCTTGTCCTCGACCTCCGTCGACAACTCCGCCTTGCGGCAGTACTCGGTCAGGTCAGTGCCGTTGAGGCTGACGAACTCCGCCAGCAGAACCATCTTGGCCATGGGTGATCACCAGATCCCGATAGAGGAAACGAACAGGAACGAAGGGGAGGTGCCGCTGATCGTCCACGCCACCCGCCACCAGGTATCTGTGATGGCCGTGCCATCCGTGCGCAGGATCTGACCGCCTACCGCGGTCGCCGCGGAGAACGTCAGACGCGTGGTGGCCGACGCGAAACCGGTCGCGTCGTCCGACTCGATCCGGCCCGTGATCGTCGGCGTGCCCGTGCCCGCCACCGACAGGACATGCACTGCGGCATACAGCCGCTTGCCCGCCGTTACAGCGCCCAGGTTCAGCGATGTGCCGGTCCCGGAGGCGGTACGGGCGGTGCCGGGCGGGTGAGCGAACTGGCCGCGCACCAAAGGCCAGGCGGACTTCGCGGTGCCCGTCCACGGGGCAACCTCACCGACCGCATCACCCAGCTTGTAGTCGGCGCGCAGCGCGCTGGTGAAGTACGACAGGCCGCCGACCGCGGCCCCGGCCGGGCCGACCGACCACGGGCCGACACCACCCAGCGACGCCCACGAATGGTCATCGACCTTGCCGGGGTCGCCGGCCTCCCACTGACCCTCGCCGGAAATCTCAGCGGAGGCGAGCCCGCCCAGGACTTCCGTCCAGCCCTCGGAGGCGTAGTTGGTGGTGTCCTTTTCCTCCAACTCGGCGGAGATTTCGACCTTGTTGGAGTTCCCGGTGAGGTCGGCGCCGCCGGTGAACAGCCGCACGTCGGTCAGCACGAACTTGCCCATCAGCTGCTCCCGTCCCCAATGACTTTGATGACCAGGTCCGCACCGACGTATTGCGTGCCCTGGTGCTCGAACCAGCGGTATCCCTGAACCCGCATCACGTGCAGGTCGTGCGCCAGGCCGCCGAGCGCGAACTCACCAGGCGCCCCGCGGGCCGCCTCGATCGCCTGCTTCAGCGACGCGTCCCCGGACCCGGACAGCATGCCGTCGAGGGTGATCTGAGCGGACTTGTCATCGGCTCGGCCGACCAGTACACGGCACGTCACCTCCACCTCGTCCAGCGAGCGGCGCATCGCCTTGTCGAAGTCGACCGAGTACTCGCCGACGAAAAAATGCGGAGCGGTGACCGCGTCCGGCGTGTACCCGGAGCACGTCAGCTTCCCCACCCCTGCGGGCAGGACAACCGCGCGGGCCGCGTCTGCGATGGCCTCACGCACAGCGGACATCTGCATCGCGCACCCCCTATCCGAATCCGGGGAGCACGTAGTGCTCGATCAGCGCCCACACGTCCGGGTCGCGGCGGGACAGGCGGACAACGCCCCACTCGGCGGAGCCGGTGACGCCCTCGGGGGAGTCCTTGCGTTTGAACAGGCGGGATGCCTGGATGAGGGTGGCCTGCTCGATCTCGTCGGGCACGGCAGGCCAGCCCCAGCGGGCGGTCACCCGCACGCGCACTGTGCCCCGGCCCCAGCTGCTCGACGTGCGATGTAGCGAGGTGATTGGGCGGCCGCGCACGAGTGCGTTGTCGGGGCCGGCCTCGTAGTCCGTGACCGTCGACCAGGAGCTGGCGGAACCCGTCTCGACGAGGGTGGGGGCCGCCCCGGCGTCATCGAGGAGTAGCCGTTCCCCGCTGTCGTCGCACACCACCCGCCCGGACGGGTTGAAGACCCGCACGCTGGCTTCCGCGTCCAGATAGAAGCGCCGCCCGCACGCGGTGTCGATGCTGCGGGATGCCGAAGCCAAAGCATTGTTGAGCAGGTCGTCCCTCGTGTCGTCGTCTGCCTCCATGCCGAGCGACAGCTTGAGCGTAGGCAGATCGGCGTACTCGTTGGCCACAGCCACTCACTCCTCGACGGTGCTGCCTTCGGCGCTGCGGGGCTTACGGGGCCGGCCGCGCCCTCGCTTCGTCTCTGCAGGCGGCTTGGTCACCTCGGCCGCAGGAGGCTCGGCGCCCTCTGCGGCTGGGGCGGTCGCACTCTCCACCTCGGCCAGCCCGTCGCGGACTTCCTCAGCGATGCCGGACGCGCACAGGTGCTGCGCCTCACCAGTAGGCAGGTCGACCGGCTCGCCGACCGGCGGCCACGGCTGGCCGTTGCGGGTCCCGGACATCTGGACCTTCATACGGATACGCACAGTGCCTCCTAGGAGCGGGCCACAGGGGCGAATCGCGGGCGGCCGAGAGCGATTGCGGCACCGAAGATGCCGCCGGTCGTCGAGCCCGTGGTCACCACGGCCACGCGCAGGTAGCGGCGGCTGGCGCGCACCCCGACCTCGAACACGGTGTCGTCGCTCGCCGCGACCAGCGTCGGAGCGGCACCGGTCAACTGGGCTGCGGCGACCGCCTGCCAGTCCGTCGACCCGTCCGCCGAGTCCTGGATCGCGACCGCATGCGAGCCGTCGGTGACGGTGCCGGTCGATACGACCACGACAGCGTCCTGCATGCCGCCGTTCACCATCCGGTCGACGGCCACGCCGCTCGCGGTGCCGTCGGTGCGCGCTGCAGGCGACAGCGACCGCTTGAACAGCACCTCGTCGTAGGTGGACATGGATCCTCCAATCCGACCGGGCAGGCCCGCGCAGGGCCTGCCCGGAACGCGGGTCTCAGGCGGTGCCGCCGGTGAACGTCTTGACCGCGCCGGTCAGGTCGACCAGCGCCGCATCCGCGCGCATCAGCGCCCGGAAGGTGACCAGGTCCGCGTTGAACGCGAACTCATCCGAGCGCTCGAAGCGGATCCCGCCGGCCATGCGCACGAAGTACTGCGACATGTCGCCGAAGACCACCGACTCGGCCGACGCTGCGATCGCGGGCATGGTCGGGTCGGTGAGGACCGGCTTGCCGAGGATCGTGTCGGGCGTCCCGGCGACCATCGACGGCTGCCAGATGTACTGGCCCTCAGTAGTCTTGATCTTCCGGATCGACCCCGCGGTGGTGTCGTTGAGGATCCACCGGCAGGCCGAGGACATGCGGTACGGCGCGATCACCGAGTGGAACAGGGTGATCAGCAGATCCGCGCCCTCGTCCGCAGCCGACTGGTCGCCGAACCCGCCAACCGGAGTCGCCGCGTTCGGGCCAGTCGCGCCCGCCGTCGCATCAGTGAGGATGCCGCGCGGCTGGCCCGTGCCCGTACCGGTGATGCAGTGCGCGCCGAACGCGTTACCGAGCGCACGCCCGGCCTGCATCGACAGGTAGCCCTCCAGGTCCACGCCAGCATCCGTGAGGAGCTCGCGCGACACCTGGATAACGGTGCCGTACTTGAACGCGCCGAGGGAGACCTGCCCGAACGCCGGGTCGGACTCGGAGATCGTGCCCGCCTCGGTGACGATCGACGCCGAGGAGTGCGCCGTAGTCTTGGGCACCTGCAGCGTCTCGCCCGAGGCCGTGTTCAGGATGGTCGCGCCGGACTGCAGGATCGCGCTCGTCTCGATGAGGTGCGCGACCAGCTGCCCGTAGAAGTCGGTAGGCACCGTGTTGCCGCCCGCACCCGCCGACAGCTTCGACAGATCACGGAAGCTGACCGGCCCGGACGGGCGGACATCGAACGTCCGGCCGCCCTCACCGCGGAGGAACTTCCGAAGCTCGTCACTGTTGCCGACAGCTTCCGGGCCGCCGTTGCCCCGCGGCTCGCCACGCAGCTTGGACATGGCGTCCTCGGCGTCCTTGGCGCGCTGCTCGCCACTGATGACGGCCTGGATGCGCTTGTCCAGCGCGTCGAGCTCCGCATTCAGGGACTGCCACGAGGACTCTTCCTCGCCGGAGAACGTCCGGTTCTCCTCGGCCGCCTTGTCGGCAAGTTCCTTGGCCTGCTCCCAGACGCGCAGCCTGCGCTCCTGCAGGGACTTCACTACCTCGGACATGGTCCGACTCCTCACTGTTCTAACGGGTGTGGGGTCCGAGGTGGCTGTCGGCCTGCCTCGACATGCGAAAGGCCCGCACCAGGCGGGCCAGGGAGTACGGGGGTGGCTGTCGGCCTGCCCCAAGGGGACGATCAGATGTGCGGGGTTTCCCGGCGGGCGAGCAGCGCCATACGGGCGGCCGCGCCGAGGGTCTGCGGCTTGGCCGGACCCGGGCCGTCCGTGCGGACGAAGAACTTGCGCAGTTCGTCCTGCGCGGCCAGCGACCGCACCTCCTCGTAGTCGGCGCCCACATGCGCGGCCAGCGACCGCAGACCGGCCGAGGAGTCCGGGTAGGCGGGGATGTTGACCGGGGCCACGTCGACCAGCTGCGCGGCGACGAGGGTCCGCTTCGGGAATCCCTGGTCGGTCATACCCCAGTCGTCGGTGATGGTGCGGAACGCGAACGAGCTCTTACGGACGTCGCCGCGCGAGACGAGCTCCAGAATGTCCGCGCGGGCCTGCGGCGGGTCCACGTCGTACATCAGGCCCGTGTCGTCGACGAGGAGGCGCAGCGTACCGCCGGCCACCGTGCCCAGCAGCATGTTGTCGTCGTGGTTGTAGCGGGCGATGACGTCGGGCCAGCCGTCCCCGCGGGACTTGTTGAACGCGCGGGAGTCGACTACCTCGACGAACCCGCCGAGGTTGGACGACTCGCGGTTGAACACTGCCGCGTATCCGTTGATAGTGCGCTGCTGCTCCTTGGCTGCCCGCAGCTCGACGGGCACCGGCGTGTAGCGCCTCTCCAGGTCGGCCACGGTCGGCCTCCTCACTGAATGGGGTTGGGGTTGTCCGGCACGGCGGCCGGATCGTTGGTGGGGCCGCCGAGCATCGACACGGGGAGGTAGACCTGCCCCTGCCCGTCCGGGAGCGGCGGTAGGTCCTCGAGGGCGCGGATCTCGTCACGGTTGCGCCATCCGTCGTTCAGTGAGATCTGGTGGGCCTGGTAGCGGGTCATCAGATCGACGCGGATCATCGCGTCGACGTTGAAGCGAACGAACTCCTTGCCCGGCATGAGCGCGGACAGCTTGGCCTCCAGGCGCGACAGCCACGGCCGCAGCGTGAACCCGACGAAGTTGATCGCGTTCTGCTCGACGTTCGCGTAGGTCATCGACCCGCCGGAGTCTCCACCGACCATTTCCGGCGGCACCCCGTAGATCGCTGCGATCTGCGACGCGTTGAGCCGCATCGTCTCGATGAACTGCGACTCCTCCGGGTTCACCTGCAGTGCGGTGAAGTCCCAGTCCGAGCCGTAGACCAGAGGCTTGCGGGCCCGCACCCGCGCCGCCAGGCGGTCGCTGATCTCCTCGGCCTCATCCGGGTTGATCGCCTTGGCACTGTTCTTCATCGTCGCCGGAGGGGTGCCGCCGTTGTCGAACCACGACAGCCCGTACTCCGTGGCCGACAGGCCGATGCCGATCGTGCGCGCGAACGCCTGCACCGGCGACAGGCCCACCACACAGCCGGGCAGGACCACCCACGGAATGTGGACGATCTGCTCGCGCGGTACTTCGTGACCCTGCCAGTAGTAGACGGGCAGCGTCGGCCGCAGCTCATCGACCCACACCTCGTCCGGGTTCAGCCACTCGATCATCGTGGGGAACCCGAAGTCGTCCCGCTGCGTGACCAGCCCGTAGGCGTTGCCCCGCAGAGCCAGACTGACGACCGCCTTGTGGAGCCACTCGAACAGGTTGTCGCGCGCGGCCGGCGCGAACAGCAGCGACGGAACGAACGTCAGTATCTCCCGAGAGGCGCCGTTCCTCCGGTACGTCTGCACCGGCAGCGAGGCAATCGAGTCGGCGAGGATCCGCACACACGCGAACAGCGGGATAAGCCGGATCGCCTGCGACGACGACACCGACCCCGGCCGGGGACCGCCAGCAATCCACGGCAGCGAAGTGATCGCCCGCTTCGACACCGCACCCAGCCGCCGGAACCCCGCCGCCAGCACACGCCCGGCCCGCCGCCACCCGCCTACAGACGGCGGCGCCCCGCCCGGGTACCACACCCCATCGGGGCCAAGAGTCGGGCTCACCACAGATCCCCCCTCACAACACCGAATTCAGCGGGTCATAGTCGTCCAGGACAGCCGGTCCCCGGATCAGCAACGCCCAGCGGGCGAACGTCGCCGCGCAGAACGGACTGATCTCGGTCAGTGAGCTGGTGCGGTCCAGCGTCCACGCGTCGCCGTTCCTCCGGGTCCTGGCACCGTTCACCGCGGCGGTCAACGGGACTTGGTCGATGTGCCGAGCCGTGCCCTGATTCATCGCGTCGGCCATCTGCCCGCACGCCTCGACAATGTCTCCCGTCCGCATCACGGCCAAGTCGCCCCGCATCGGATGCTCCTTGTCCTTGGGCACGTCGATGCCCGCGGCCACCAGCTCGTCAATGAGCGAACCGGCCGGCGTCCCCACCGAGGCGATCGCCACGACCACGGGGTTCCACAGCTTGTGCAGCTTGACCATGGCGGGCACCACCCAATCCGTACCGGACCTGCGCGCCACGACCTCCACGTGGACCTTGCCGTCCGGCCGCAACGACGCGGCCGCGATAGACGCGTGCGCCCGGTCCTGCGACACATCGATCGCGAACGCCACATCCCGGGTCGGCCGGCTCTTCACGTCGACCAGGCCCGGCCACTTCCCCTTCGGGACGTTCGGGTCAGTCGGCGGTGTCGGCTTCCGAGTACGGTTCAGATACGCCCGATCGAACTCGGCCGGGTCCATCTTCTCCAACTCGCCACGGATGACCGCCTCGGTGACCGTGATGCCGAGCGCGGGCAGCGTCGCGTACCAGGTCGCCGGATCGTCGCGCGGCATGTCCTCGGGGGCGAACCACTCGAAGTAGGCAACGGACGGACGGGCGCCGGTCTCCCACAACTGCTCGACCAGAGCACGCCCAGCCTCGCGCTTCTTGTTCAGCCACACCGACTTCGTGGTGCCACCAGCCGACGCCCACCACAGCTGAGCCATCTTCTTCGTCAGCATCGCCGGGCTGAACGCCTGCTCCAGCCGGTCATCCTCATGGGCGAAAGCCTCATCGATAACACCCAGGTCCAACGGCGGACCGTGCCCGGCCTTGTCCGTGTTCGACGTGATCCCGAGCAGGCTGCGCGTGCTGCCCCAGATGATCGCCTCGTTGCCTGTCGTCTTCCGCGGCCGGTATCTGCCATGCAGCGAGGATGCGTCGAGCGTGGTGAGGAATTCGTCCTCCCACCGCTTCTTCGCCATCGTCCGGTTCTGTGCCCCGTAGGTGACGTTCTGCCGCTCCCACGCCATGATCCGATGCACCATCACCGCGAGGATCTGCTGCGTCTTCCCCTGCTGCCGCGGCACGCTGAGGCCCACCTCGCGGTGAGCGAACACGCCCGTGGTCGGGTCGATCTCCAGGGCCACGTCCAGCACGTACCGCTGCCACGGCATGGGGTCGAAACCGAGGCGTTGCATCACCTTCGCGGCCTTGCCGCCCAGCGTCGGGAACTCCGGTCGGCGGGGTGTGCCCCACCACGGTGGACACGTCAGCCTGTACAGGTCCAGACACTGGTCGGCGAACTCAGGCGGGCTCTGCCAGGTCGGCGAGGTCGTCATCTTCATCCTCTGCCGGGCGGCCGTCGAGCAGCTGCTTGAGCGTGGCGCGTAGCTCCTTGTTCAGCGCGGGCAGCAGCCTGCCCTCCTCGCCGCCGCCCTGGTCGATGTCGCGGGCCAGGGTGTACGCCATCTCAGCCAGCGTCGGCTCCACACCAACCAGGCCACCGATGGCCTCTATGTCCTCCCGCACTGCCTGCTCAACTGGGCCCATGGCGTCCTCCGTTCAGACAGGCAACGGGGCGCCGCGACGGGAGTTACAGCTCCGGTGGGCCAGCTTCAGGTTCGACGGGTCATGTCCGCCGCCTGCGCGCCGAGGAACTATGTGATCTCGCGTCGGGGCCATCCGATCGTTGTACGGCAGCTGCATGTCCACGTCCTCACCGCAAACGTGGCAGCGGTAGCCATCGCGGGAGGCAAGCGAGCGCACGCTCGGAAGGAGCGCCGACTTCGTCCAGCCGTGATCCTTGCGGGCGTCGCGCTCGCGCTCGCGACGCTTCGAGCAGTCGGCGCAGAAGCGGCCAGCCTGGTTGCGGCCCCGATCGGTCACGGTGCCGCAGTCGTCGCATGAGTCGGTTGTCTCCGACCTCACACGGCAGGCGTTCGAGCACGCGCGCTGATCCGGATTGCTGCCAGGCTTGAACACCAAACCGCAGGTGACACACGGGCGGGGCGCGTACTTGCCGAACGCGCTTCGGCACGGTCGGCACATCGCCTCCCCTTCGGGTAGCGAGGAGCGGGAACGCCACATCAGGGTTCCGCAGTGAGCGCAGGGCAGGTCTTTACGGGGCACGAGTCCTCCAGGCATGCGGAAGCCCCGGCGCCTGGAGACACCGGGGCTTCCTTCCCGCGTGGATCAGACGCGGGCGACTATGAATTCATGATCATCGCGGGAGGTTTTTCCTCTCGCACAAAATCTAAAAAGCTGGGCGCGGGGTTGCGATATGTCCGATTTCAAAAAATCCCGGACGGCTCGGGCTCGATCGGACTCGGATCACTTCTCTGACCTGCGCATATCAGCCAGCGCATCAGATCGCATCAGCCGCTCGCGAGGGTCGGTGTGCTTGTCGGCCAACGAGGCGACAGTGTCCTGCAGCTCAGCGTGGTCGATGAGCCCGCTGTTGTAGCCGCAGGTGCAGACGACCATGACCTTGCCGGTCGACTGACGGTCCATCCATCGCTCACCCTCGTCGGTGAGCGCGCCACGCCGGGACTCGGTCTGGGCGAAGACGTGCACCTCGTGGTCGACGAGCCATGGGCCGACAGCCGAGCACGTGACGCTCGTGATGCCGTCCGTCATCCGGTCGGTACGCGGCAGCTCGAACGGCGTGCGCCCGCAGCACCGGGTGAGGCCGCTGCCGTCCGGCGGCTCGGCGTGCACGATCGACTCGGTGGTGCTGGGCATGGCGTCCTCCTACGGTCCGGCGAACCAGTCGACTGAGGTGACCAGCTGGGTGACTTCGGCCAGTGGCCGGTTGCTCTTCTCGTTGTTGCACTTGCGCAGGCAGACGGGGCAGCCGGTCACGCCGTGGATCGGGGCGAGGTTGTCGGGGTCGAGCTTGGCGCCGCCCTTGCTGCGCGGGTGGATGTGGTCGACGGCGTCTGCGGCTCCGTGGCCGCAGACGATGCACACGTCGGACTCGGCGAGGATGCGGGCGCGTACCTTGCGGTACTCGTAGCTGGTGAGTTCAGCGCGGTCTGTTGCCATGCCCGCCCCCCGCCCTCTGGCACGTCAAGGGCAGAGGCTTGGGCATGGAGCCTTCGCTGTATCCACAGCTGCAGGCGAGCGTGACCACGCCGGTGGACTCGAAGCGGCGCCAGCCGTCCTCGGGGGGCAGCTCGCGCGTGCCGCAGCTGATCTTCACGTCGTGCACGGTGTACGCCAGCATGCTGTTCCTCCCGTGCATGACGAAGGCCCCGCTGGTGGGCGGGGCCTTGGGTGTCTGTGGTGTCCGGGCATGCCG
>CBFGQM010000076.1:0-17259 GCA_965650905.1 uncultured Streptomyces sp.
GCCGCGCTCGGCACCGGGGAGGCGGTTCCTGTGCGCCACTCGGGCGGCACCGGGAACCGCGGGGAATTGGAGGCGCACCGACGCCTCCCTCGGGACCTCTTAGGAGCTCTCAGGAGCTCTCAGGAGCTTTCGCCCGCCTCAAGGCCTCTTTTCCTCAAGACCTTCAGGGAATGAGCCCCAGCCCCATGTGATCCAGCCGCCGTAGGATCACGCCCTCGCGGAGTGCCCAGGGGCAGATCTCCAGGGTCTCTACGCCGAACAGGTCCATCGCGCCCTCGGCGACCAGCGCGCCTGCGACGAGCTGGCCCGCGCGGCCCTCGGATACTCCGGGCAGCTCCGCGCGCTGCTCGGCGGTCATCGCGCCGAGCTGCGGAACCCAGTCCTCCAGGGACCTGCGCTTGAGCTCGCGCTGCATGTAGAGGCCCTCGGCCGAACGCGCGGCTCCCGCGATCCTGGCGAGCTGCCTGAACGTCTTGGAGGTGGCGACCACGTGATCGGGCGCCCCGAAGCGACTGAACTCCCCGACTGTCCGGGCGATCTCGGCGCGTACATGCCGACGCAGCGCCTTGATGTCCGCCGGGTCCGGCGGATCGCCCGGCAGCCGGGCGGCCGTCAGCCGCCCCGCGCCGAGCGGCAGCGACACCGCCGCGTCCGGCTCCTCGTCCATGCCGTACGCGATCTCCAGGGAACCGCCGCCGATGTCGAGGACGAGCAGCTTCCCGGCCGACCAGCCGAACCAGCGGCGGGCGGCGAGGAAGGTGAGCCGCGCCTCCTCCTCACCGGTGAGGACCTGCAGCTCGACCCCGGTCTCGGCACGCACCCGGGCCAGTACGTCATCGGCGTTGTCGGCCTCGCGCACGGCGGAGGTGGCGAACGGCAGCAGGTCTTCGACGCCCTTGTCCTCGGCCGCTTGAAGGGCCTCCTGAACGACGCCGATCAGTTTGTCGACGCCTTCGGGGCCGATCGCCCCGCTGTCGTCGAGGAGTTCGGCGAGCCGCAGCTCCGCCTTGTGCGAATGCGCGGGCAACGGGCGCGCGCCAGGGTGTGCATCCACCACCAGCAGATGCACCGTGTTCGAACCCACGTCCAGGACACCGAGTCTCATGTACGGAACGCTACTGCGGGCAGGCCGCTCGCTGGTCCCCGGAGTGGTCGTTGGCGACTTACTCTGGACGCGTGCCAAAGACGAAAAAGGCAAAGGCCGACAAGTCGGCAGTGACAGACAAGTCGGCAGCGGCAGACACCTCCGCCAAAAGTTCTTCGCAGGCGAAGGCGTCCACCAGGACCAAGCAGTCCCCGGAGTCCCCGAAGCCCCCCAAGAAGGCCTCTGCCCCGGGGTCGGTGCCGGACGAGAGGGGACTCGACTTCGCGCGCGCGTGGGTGGATTTCCCGGATCCGGCCGACGACGAGCAGGTCTTCCGCTGCGATCTGACATGGCTGACCTCTCGGTGGAACTGCATCTTCGGAAGCGGCTGCCAGGGCATCCAGGCGGGCCGCGCGGACGACGGGTGCTGCACGCTCGGCGCCCATTTCTCGGACAAGGACGACGAGAAGCGCGTCGCCGAACATGTAACGAGGCTCACGCCGGAGATCTGGCAGCGGCACGACGTCGGGACGGAGACCGGCTGGGTCTCGACAGACGAGGACGGTTCCCGGCAGACACGCCCGTACCAGGGCTCGTGCATCTTCCAGAACCGTCCCGGTTTCGAGGGCGGAGCGGGCTGCTCGCTGCACATCCTGGCCCTGAAGGAGGGCCGCGAACCCCTGGAGACCAAGCCTGACGTCTGTTGGCAGCTGCCCGTGCGGCGGACGTACGAGTGGATCGAGCGGCCCGACGACACCCGCGTGCTCCAGGTCTCGATCGGCGAGTACGACCGCCGCGGCTGGGGTCCGGGCGGGCACGACCTGCACTGGTGGTGCACGTCGGCGACCTCCGCGCACGGCGCGGGCGAGCCCGTGTACGTCACCTACCGGCCAGAGCTCATCGAGCTGATGGGCAAGGCGGGGTACGACCGGCTGGTAGAGCTGTGCGAGCAGCGGCTGGCGTCCCAGCTGCCGTTGGTGGCACCGCATCCGGCGGACCCGCTCGCCTGACGCCCGCGGTCTGTGTCACCGGGCGGGGACCGCGCTGTCAGCGCCGGCGGTTACGGTTTCGTCCATGGCTGCCCGTACGAAGACCGCGAAGGACCGGCCGTCCTACCGCTGCACCGAGTGCGGCTGGCAGACGGCCAAGTGGCTCGGCCGCTGCCCCGAGTGCCAGGCCTGGGGGACGGTCGAGGAGTACGGCACGCCCGCGGTCCGTACGACGGCACCCGGCCGGGTCACGACGTCCGCGGTGCCCATCGGCCAGGTGGACGGCCGCCGGGCCACCGCGCGTTCCACCGGCGTGGCCGAGCTGGACCGGGTGCTGGGCGGCGGCCTGGTGCCGGGTGCGGTCGTGCTCGTCGCGGGCGAGCCGGGCGTCGGAAAGTCCACGCTGCTGCTGGACGTGGCGGCCAGGGCGGCGAGCGACGAGCACCGCACGCTCTACATCACCGGGGAGGAGTCGGCGAGCCAGGTCCGCCTGCGGGCCGACCGTATCAAGGCGATCGACGACCACCTGTATCTCGCCGCGGAGACCGATCTGGCCGCCGTACTCGGCCACTTGGACGCGGTGAAGCCGTCCCTGCTCATCCTCGACTCCGTGCAGACGGTGGCCTCTCCGGAGATCGACGGCGCCCCCGGAGGCATGGCCCAGGTCCGGGAGGTGGCCGGCGCGCTGATCCGCGCCTCCAAGGAGCGCGGCATGTCCACGCTCCTCGTGGGCCACGTCACCAAGGACGGCGCCATCGCGGGCCCCCGCCTCCTCGAGCACCTCGTGGACGTCGTCCTGCACTTCGAGGGCGACCGGCACGCGCGCCTGAGGCTGGTGCGCGGCATCAAGAATCGGTACGGGACGACGGACGAGGTCGGCTGCTTCGAGCTGCACGACGCGGGGATCACCGGTCTCGCCGACCCGAGCGGCCTCTTCCTGACCCGCCGCGCCGAGCCCGTCCCCGGGACCTGCCTGACCGTCACCCTCGAGGGCCGTCGCCCGCTGGTCGCCGAGGTCCAGGCGCTCACCGTCGACTCCCAGATCCCCTCCCCCAGGCGTACGACATCGGGCCTGGAGACCTCCCGGGTCTCGATGATGCTCGCCGTTCTGGAGCAGCGCGGCCGGATCAGCGCGCTTGGCAAGCGGGACATCTACTCGGCGACGGTCGGCGGCGTGAAGCTCTCCGAACCGGCCGCGGACCTGGCGATCGCCCTCGCCCTGGCCTCCGCCGCGAGCGACACCCCCCTGCCCAAGAACCTCGTCGCGATCGGCGAAGTGGGGCTGGCCGGCGAGGTCAGACGGGTCACGGGCGTGCAGCGCAGGCTCACCGAAGCCCACCGCCTGGGCTTCACGCACGCCCTCGTGCCGAGCGATCCCGGCAAGATCCCTCCGGATATGAAGGTCCTGGAAGTGGCTGACATGGGGGACGCGCTGCGCGTGCTCCCGAGGTCGCGTCGTCGACAGGCCCCCCGGGACGAGGAAGACCGCCGGTAGACTTTGCCCAGGTCTCGCCCGTCCGTACGAACCAACGTACGAAACGGGGGCGCCCCAGAACCTGCGACCGGAGGAGTGCAGTGGCAGCCAACGACCGGGCGACAGCTCCCGGAAAGTCCGGTGGGAGCTCCGGTGCCGATGGGCTGATGCGCGCCTCACTGAGCGCCGTGGCACCCGGCACTGCACTGCGCGACGGCCTCGAGCGGATTCTCCGCGGCAACACCGGCGGGCTCATCGTGCTCGGCTGGGACAAGACGGTCGAATCGATGTGCACGGGCGGCTTCGTCCTGGACGTCGAGTTCACCGCGACGCGGCTGCGTGAGCTGTGCAAGCTCGACGGCGGCATCGTGCTCGACAAGGACATCACCAAAATCCTTCGGGCGGGCGTGCAGCTGGTGCCCGACCCCACCATCCCCACCGAGGAGACGGGCACCCGGCACCGCACGGCCGACCGGGTCTCCAAGCAGGTCGGCTTCCCCGTCGTCTCCGTCTCCCAGTCCATGCGCCTCATCGCGCTGTACGTGGACGGACAGCGCCGTGTTTTGGAGGACTCGGCCGCGATCCTCTCCCGGGCCAACCAGGCCCTGGCCACCCTGGAGCGCTACAAGCTCCGGCTCGACGAGGTCGCGGGCACACTGTCCGCGCTGGAGATCGAGGACCTGGTCACCGTCCGGGACGTCTCCGCCGTGGCCCAGCGCCTGGAGATGGTGCGCCGGATCGCCACGGAGATCGCCGAGTACGTGGTGGAGTTGGGCACGGACGGCCGTCTCCTCGCCCTCCAGCTCGACGAGTTGATCGCGGGCGTCGAGCCCGAGCGCGAACTCGTCGTACGGGACTACGTACCCGAGCCGACCGCCAAGCGCTCCCGCACGGTCGACGAGGCCCTCGCCGAACTCGACGCGCTCACTCACGCCGAGCTGCTCGAACTGGCGACGGTGGCCAGGGCATTGGGCTACACCGGCTCCCCCGAGACCCTCGACTCCACGGTGTCACCTCGCGGCTTCCGGCTCCTCGCGAAGGTGCCTCGCCTGCCCGGTGCCATCATCGACCGGCTGGTCGAGCACTTCGGCGGCCTGCAGAAGCTGCTCGCCGCGAGCGTCAACGACCTTCAGACGGTGGACGGCGTCGGCGAGGCTCGGGCGCGCAGCGTCCGGGAGGGGCTGTCGCGGCTGGCGGAGTCGTCGATCCTGGAGCGTTACGTCTAAGACACATCCGGGGTACCCGACGTGCGTACCCAGCCGTTGTCCCGGTCGTTTCCTCAGTCCCTCTCCAGCACGAACGATGCCCGGGCCTTCGCCAGGCCAGGGGCCTGCGCCTCGACCAGGTAGGTGCCTGCGGTCGCCAACCCCGTCCGGGGCGTCGCGCACCGCGGTGCGCTCGCCTTGCGGTCCCATTCCAGGGCGCGGGTGACGCGGTCGTTCGCCGGGATGCGGTACAGGACGCTGCCGGCGCCCGTCGGGCAGTCGGCCGAGGACCAGATCTCGTCTTCGCCGCCCGCCTGAGTGATCGTCAGCACCGCTTTTTCCGGGCCGAGGTCGAGCTTGCAGTCGCTGCCCGAGGAATTCCGGACGATCAGCTCGAACCTGGTCTTTTCGTCGGGCGCGTAGGTGTTCTTGACGCTGCGCAGCGTCAACCGTACGGCTGTAGCTGTGCAGTTGGGCAGGCTGGACCCGGCCTGAACGGTGTCACCGGAGCCGCCGCCGACCTCCCGGACCGAGTCGCCGCCCGCACCGCCCGCACCCGCGGTGGAGCCGTCCGCACCACCGGAGCCGTCGGAGCCTCCACCGGAGTCCGCTGATCCGCCGCTACCGGTGGTCGACTCGTCGCGCCCGCCCGGGGCTTGGCTGATCGCGGGGCCGGAGCCGGAGGGGCCCGGCGTGATCGAGGGCACCGGATTCTTGCCGTTGGACTCGTCCGCGCTGTTGTTGACGTCTCCGTCGCCGAAGGTGACGACCCAGGTGATCAGCAGCGCCAACAGCGCGACCAGGGACAGCAGAACGGCCCTCCGTCGCCAGTAGATGGAGGAGGGGAGCGGCCCGACAGGATTGCGCAGAGATCCCACGGCGCAAACTGTACGAGAGATCCATGAGTTAGCGGGCCCCACCCGCCGCCCCGCGTCTGAACTGTTCCGGATCATCGTCCCGGACACGCCCGCCCACCCCTCCCCCTCTTTCGACATGTCGAGGACGCGACGACCACAGCATGTGATGCCGTAGTGCACACGATCGCGGGCGCCGCGGCGAGGGCGCGGCACCGGCCTGGCGGGGCGTCCTGTGACTGACGGCCCCGATGGCCCTGCTCACGGCCCCTCCCGTGGGTTGGCGACCGCGGGCGGGTGGGGCGCGCCCCTCCAAGGCGCGCCCCTCCAAGCGGGGCCCTGACATATGCGGCCTGGCCGCATGGGCGCGACCAGCCACGGACGGCCCGCAGCCGAGGAATGTTCCGAAGGGGCAGAGAGCGCAATGCCCTGTTTCGGAAGGGGGTGGGGTGGGGGAAAGAAGAACCCCGAGCCGCCACACCCCCACCGCTAAGCGCGCGCAGCGACGAGCGCATGGCAGGATCGGAATCGTCATGACTGCGCCCACGAAGCCGAAACTCAGCCGCCCTCCCGCCGACGCACCCGGCGACGCCCTGCACGGCCCCGTTATCGACTGGTTCGAGGAGAACGCTCGTGACCTGCCATGGCGGCGGGCCGAAGCCGGACCGTGGGGGGTGATGGTCAGTGAGTTCATGCTGCAGCAGACGCCGGTGAACCGCGTGCTGCCGGTGTACGAGCAGTGGCTCGCCCGCTGGCCCCGCCCCGCGGACCTCGCCGAGGAATCCCCCGGCGAGGCGGTCCGCACCTGGGGCCGCCTCGGCTATCCGAGGCGCGCGCTGCGCCTGCACGGCGCCGCGGTCGCCATAGCGGAGCGCCACGGTGGTGACGTACCCACGGAACACGCCCAGCTGCTCGCGCTGCCCGGCATCGGCGAGTACACCGCGGCGGCCGTGGCCTCCTTCGCGTACGGGCAGCGCCACCCCGTCCTCGACACGAACGTGCGCCGCGTGTTCGCCCGAGCCGTCACCGGTGTGCAGTACCCCCCGAACGCCACCACCGCCGCCGAACGCAAGCTCGCCCGCTCGCTGTTGCCCGAGGACGAGAACACGGCCTCGCGCTGGGCCGCCGCCTCCATGGAGCTCGGCGCGCTGATCTGCACGGCGAAGAACGAGAGCTGCGTACAGTGTCCGATCGCGGCACAGTGTGCCTGGCACCTCGCGGGCAAACCCGCGCACGAGGGTCCGCCGCGTCGCGGCCAGACGTACGCCGGCACGGACCGCCAGGTGCGCGGCCGCCTCCTCGCCGTCCTGCGTGAGTCGGTCGGCCCGGTTCCGCAGTCGGTCCTCGACCGCGTCTGGGACGAGCCGGTCCAACGCGCCCGCGCCCTGGACGGCCTGGTCGCGGACGGTCTGGTCGAAGCCCTCCCGGGCGGGCTGTACCGACTCCCGCTCAGCTGACTCACAGGTTCCTCCGCCGACCCGCAGGTTCCCCTCAGCTTGAGATTCGACCTCGCCGTTCGCACACGACCGCAGGTCGGCTCCGCAGACCGCACCTGCGGGATCGCGCCACCCCGGTTCACCCTGATTCCCGACCGCGCCGTGGAGCATGCCTGTGTGACAGGAAGAGCTGGTCGGCGCTGTTCGGATCCGGAGGATCACTCTCAAGCTCAGCGGCTGTCGGGCTACCTCCGGTACACATTCCGGCAGCCGATCCCCCGTTCCCACCCATCCGGCGGGCCCTTTTACCTCCGCCCTACATTCGTTACACAACCGACGGACAGCCGAGCGTTCACCGCAGGCTCGCTCGGACAACCCCGTGACAAGGCCTCCGTAACTTCATTTGGCGTACCGCAAAAGTGCGGCACGACAAGCGACGAAGAGCCGACAGCAGGCAGGTCGGAAACGGGGAACGGAGGCGGTTGGACATGGCGCACGGCGAGGTGCTCGAGTTCGAAGAGTATGTACGCACCCGGCAGGACGCACTGCTGCGCAGTGCTCGACGCCTGGTCCCGGACCCGGTCGACGCGCAGGACCTGCTGCAGACCGCGCTGGTACGGACGTACGGCCGCTGGGACGGTATCGCCGACAAGCGTCTGGCCGACGCCTATCTGCGCCGTGTCATGATCAACACGCGTACGGAGTGGTGGCGGGCCCGCAAGCTGGAGGAGGTCCCCACCGAGCAGCTGCCGGACGCAAGCGTGGACGACCTGAGCGAACAGCACGCGGACCGCGCGCTGTTGATGGACATCATGAAGGTGCTGGCTCCGAAGCAGCGCAGTGTCGTGGTGCTGCGACACTGGGAGCAGATGTCCACGGAAGAGACAGCCGCCGCCCTCGGAATGTCGGCCGGAACGGTCAAGAGCACGCTTCACCGAGCGTTGGCGCGGCTCCGCGAAGAGCTGGAGAGCCAGGGCTACGAAGAGCGCGCCGCCCGCGAGCTCGAACCGAGTAAGGAGCAGGAGCGTTGCGCGGCCTAGACACAGGGGCCCCACAGGCCCGTGCGCCCATGAAGGCGGTGATCACGGCGGTGACCGTGCTCGCCGCCCTCGGCCTTTTGGTCTCCGCCTGCGGCACGGGCGGCACCGGCGCCCGCGACGAGGGCCCGGCCCGCTCCGACGCGGTAGCGGCGCAAGCCGCTCCCCCCTCCACCTTGGCCTCGGCCTCGGCTTCCAAGGCCGCGCCCCGTGTGGACGCGGTCCGACTCGTCAGGGACGACCCGAAGGTGAGCCCGGCGGTCAAGCGTGGCCTGAAGCCGTGCGTCGCGGACGAGTACCCGGTCGACGTGTCGTACGGCAACCTGACCGGAGGGTCCGCGAACGACATCGTCGTCAACGTGCTGACCTGCGGCGATGCGGTCGGCGTCGGCTCGTACGTCTATCGCGAGGAGGGCGATGGGTACGAGAGTGTCTTCAAGGCCGAGGAGCCTCCCGTCTACGCGGAGATCGACCGTGGCTCCCTGGTGATCACACAGCAGGTGTACGAGAACGGCGACTCGGTGGCGTACCCGTCCGGCGAGGAAGTGATCATGTACCGCTGGGCCGCGAACCATTTCACGGAGCAGTCCCGCACACACAACAGATACAGCAAGGTGGATGGCGGCGACACGCCGGCTCCTGCCGAGAACTGATCGACCCCACCGAACGAAAACCAACGACGGAACATGCCGAAAACCCCGAGACCCCCAGCCGACCTGCGGCCCCACCGCCACCGAGACCGACCGAGACCCACGGAGAACTGAGAGCACCGGATGGCAGAGCAGACCCATGTCCTGTTCGTCGAGGACGACGACGTCATCCGCGAGGCCACCCAACTCGCGCTGGAGCGCGACGGCTTCGTGGTCACCGCCATGCCCGACGGGCTGTCCGGCCTTGAGGCGTTCCGCGGGAACCGGCCCGACATCGCGCTGCTGGACGTGATGGTGCCGGGCCTGGACGGTGTCTCGCTGTGCCGCCGCATCCGCGACGATTCCACGGTCCCGGTGATCATGCTGTCGGCGCGCGCCGACTCGATCGATGTCGTCCTCGGCCTTGAGGCAGGCGCCGACGACTACGTGACGAAGCCCTTCGACGGAGCTGTCCTGGTCGCCCGGATCCGCGCGGTGCTGCGGCGCTTCGGGCACGCGAGCGGCCCGGGTTCCGCCGCCGGGGCCGAGGGCTCGTCGTCCGTCGGCGGCGGTGTGCTGTCGTTCGGAGATGGCGACCTGGAGATCGACACCGAGGGCATGGAGGTCCGCAGGGGCGGTGCGCCGGTGGCGCTGACACCCACCGAGATGCGGCTGCTCCTGGAGTTCTCGTCCGCGCCCGGCACGGTCCTGTCGCGCGACAAACTCCTGGAGCGGGTGTGGGACTACGGGTGGGGCGGCGACACCCGAGTCGTCGACGTCCATGTGCAGCGGTTGCGTACGAAGATCGGCCAGGACCGGATCGAGACAGTCCGCGGTTTCGGCTACAAGCTGAAGGGCTGAGCGGAACGTGCGGGGGACGATCGAGATCCCGGACCGACGCCGCAGATTCGGGCGCCCGAATCTGCGTACGGGAATCATGTGGAAGCTCAGCGCCGCGATCGCGGCGGTCGGGGCGCTGGTGGCCGTCGCGCTGAGCCTGGTCGTGCACAACGCCGCCCGTGTCTCGATGCTTGACAACGCGCGCGACCTCGCGGACGAGCGCGTCCAGATCGCGCAGCGGAACTACGAGACGTCCGGGCGGGCGAACTTCCCCGGCATCAAGATCAATGCCCCGGGCATACCGAAGGACCTGCTGGCGAAGGCCACGGCCGGCCGACGGGCCACCTACGTGTCGGAGCACCCGGACGGCATGCCCGACATCTGGGCGGCCGTGCCCCTCAAGGACGGCCGGATCCTGTCGCTGCACACGGAGTTCACCGACCGCAACGCCACCGTGATAAAAGACCTCGAGCAGGCACTTCTGATCGGTTCGATCACGGTCGTCTTCGGTGGCTGCGCGCTCGGCGTGCTGATCGGCGGACAGCTCTCGCGACGGCTCCGCCATGCGGCCACGGCGGCCCGGCGGGTCGCGCAGGGCGAGACGGACGTACGGGTGCGTGACGCCATCGGCGGAGTCGTACGGGACGAGACAGACGACCTCGCGCGGGCCGTGGACGCGATGGCGGACGCGCTCAGCCAGCGCCTCGAGGCCGAGCGCCGGGTGACCGCCGACATCGCGCACGAGCTGCGCACGCCGGTGACCGGGCTGCTCACGGCGGCCGAACTGCTGCCGCCGGGCCGGCCGACGGAGCTCGTACGGGACCGGGTGCAGGCGATGCGCACGCTCGTCGAGGACGTCCTGGAGGTGGCGCGGCTGGACAGCGCCTCCGAGCGGGCCGAGTTGCAGGGCATCATGCTCGGCGAGTTCGTGAGACGGCGGGTGGCGGCGAAGGACGCGGACATCGAGGTACGGGTGGTGCACGAGTCGGAGGTCACCACCGATCCCCGCCGTCTGGAGCGGATCCTCATCAACTTGCTGGTCAACGCCGCCAAGCACGGCAGGCCGCCCACCGAGGTCACGGTGGAGGGCCGGGTCATCCGCGTGCGCGACCACGGGCCCGGCTTCCCCGAGGAGCTGCTCGCCGACGGCCCGAGCCGATTCCGTACCGGCAGCACCGACCGCGCGGGCCACGGCCACGGCCTGGGCCTGACCATCGCGGCCGGCCAGGCCCGGGTGCTGGGCGCCCGGCTCACCTTCCGCAACATACGTCCCGCGGGGGTGCCGGAGGATGTGCCCGCGGAGGGTGCGGTGGCGGTGCTGTGGCTGCCGGAGCACGCGCCGACGAACACGGGGAGCGGCCAGAGGCTGCCGGTGTAGGGCGCCGATGCGGCCCGCTCGCCGGTGCGGCCCTCTGCTGCAACAGGTCTTCGGCAGGTCGCCATGCCGGCCGCGGCCCGCCGCCCCGCTCCGCCCGACCACAGTGCTACGGCCGCTCCTGGGGCTCCTGCAGAAACTCCGGGCTCGGGTTTTTCCCTGTGCTTGCTGTAGTGCCCCTGGAAGAGGAACCAAGGAGCGAGAGAGCGGGTCAGACGGTGTCCGCCAGTGCCTCCTTCGAGGGGACGTCACCGCCGCCCGCTGCCGTTGCGGCCGGCTTCGGCGCGCCCGCACCCCGCAGTGGGACCTCCTTCACGAACACCGCGGCGACCAGAGCGATCACCGTCACGATCGAGCCGAGGAGGAACGCCGAGTGCGTACCGGAGGACACCGCATGCTGATAGGCCTCACGGGCCGCGTCCGGCAGCTTGGCCAGGCTCGCCGCGTCCAGTTGCGCGGACCGCTCGGTGGCCCTGGAGCCGAGGGCACCGGCGCGCTCGGCCATCACGTCCTGCACGCGGTTGTTGAACAGCGCGCCCATGATGGCGACGCCGAAGGACGAGCCGAGCGTACGGAACAGGGTTGTGGACGAGGACGCGACGCCCATGTCCTTCATCTCGACGCTGTTCTGTGCCACCAGCATGGTGATCTGCATCAGGCAACCCATGCCTGCGCCCAGGAGCGCCATGTACAGACCCGAGGTCAGCCGGGTCGTCCCGGTGTCCATCTGCGCGAGCAGGAACAGACCGACCGTCATCAAGGCGCCGCCGACGATCGGGAAGGCCTTGTACCTGCCGGACCCGGTGGTGACCCGCCCGGCGAACATCGAGGTGACCATCATCGCACCGAGCATCGGCAGCAACAGCAACCCGGAGTTGGTCGCGGACGCCCCCTGCACCGACTGCTGGTAGAGCGGCAGGAACAGTACCGCACCGAACATCACGAACCCGGTGATGAAGCCGATGACCGACATCAGGGTGAAGTTGCGGCTGCGGAAGATGTGCAGCGGCATGACCGGCTCGGCGGCCCTGGTCTGCACGAAGACGAAGCCCACCAGCGCGGCGACCCCTGTCCCGATCAGCTCAATGATCACGGCCGAGCCCCATGCGTACTCGCTGCCACCCCAGGTGGTGACGAGCACGATCGAGGTGATGCCGACGGTCAGCAGTGCGGCGCCCAGGTAGTCGATCCGGCCCTGCGACCGCTTCTTGGGCAGATGCAGTACGGCGCTGACGGCGAGCAGCGCCACGACTCCGAGCGGCAGGTTGATGTAGAAGGACCAGCGCCAGCCCCAGTTGTCGGTGATGGTGCCGCCGACCAGCGGTCCGCCGATCATGGCGAGCGCCATCACCCCGACCATCATGCCCTGGTACTTGCCGCGCTCCCGGGGCGGTATCAGGTCGCCGATGATCGCCATGACGCCGACCATCAGACCACCGGCACCCAGCCCCTGGATCGCACGGAAGCCGATGAGCTGCCCCATGCTCTGCGCCATACCGCTCAGCGCGGACCCGATCAGGAAGATCACGATCGAGGTCATGAAGGCGCCCTTGCGCCCGTACATGTCACCGATCTTGCCCCAGATCGGGGTAGAGGCGGCGGTGGCGAGCGTGTACGCCGTAACGACCCAGGACAGATGCTCGAGTCCGCGCAGCTCACCCACGATCGTCGGCATGGCGGTCCCGATGATCATGTTGTCGAGCATCGCGAGCAGCATCGCGATCATCAGCGCGAGCAGGACAACGCGCACACTTCTGGGTTGTTCGCCCGCGCCGTCCACATCCACTGTCTCCGTGTCCACCACTGTCCCCACTCCCGTGCGCGCCCGGCACTTGGGTACCGCACCGCACTCACACTTACTTGCCGCCCGGCAAGCTGGCTACACTGGGAAGCTAGACGCCAACTAGCCGGTCGTCAAGTAGGTTTTTCTTTACCCGACCACGCGACCCGAACACGAGCTCGAGGAGCAGCCACGATGGGCGGCAGCAGGCAGCAGCGCCGCGGGGACACCCGCCAGCGCATCCAGGACGTGGCCCTCGAACTTTTCGCCGAGCAGGGCTACGACAAGACGTCCCTGCGCGAGATCGCCGAACGGCTGGATGTCACGAAGGCGGCGCTCTACTACCACTTCAAGACGAAGGAAGAGATCCTCGTGAGCCTGTTCCAGGACCTGTCCAGGCCCTTGGACGAGCTGATCGAGTGGGGCAAGCGACAGCCGCGCACGCTGGAAACGAAGCACGAGATCCTGAACCGCTACAGCAAGGCCCTCAGCTGCGCGGCCCCCCTGTTCCGCTTCATGCAGGAGAACCAGGCGACCGTGCGCGAGCTGCGCACCGGCGAGGACTTCAGGGACCGCATGATCCGCATGCTGGACCTGCTCAAGGACCCGGATGCCACGATGGCCGATCAGGTCCGCTGCTTCAGCGCCCTGTTCTCGGTGCACGCGGGGATGCTCGCCCTCAAGGATCTCGAAGGCGGCCCGGAGGAGAAGCGCCAGGCCATCCTCGAGGTCGCCACCGAGCTGATCACCCGGGCCAACACGCCCAAAGAGTGAAGCACTTCGGACCGCGACGCCTGTCAGACCGCGACGCCCTTCGAGCGCAGGAACTTGACGGGGTCGATCGCGGAGCCGTAGTTGGCCGTCGTACGGATCTCGAAGTGCAGGTGGGGACCGCTGGAGTTGCCGGTGTTGCCGGACAGCGCGATGTTCTGACCGGTGGCGACGACCTGCCCGACCTTCACGTTGACCCGTGAGAGGTGGGCGTACTGCGAGTAGATGCCGTTGCCGTGCTTGATGACGACGGCGTTGCCGTACGCGGGTCCGTCGCCGGCGCCGTTGCCGCCCACCTTCACGACGGTGCCGCCGTGTGCGGCGAGGACATTGGTGCCGGAGGCGACAGCGAAGTCCTGGCCGGAGTGGGTGGACACCCACCTGCTGCCGGCCTGGGCGAAGCTCGCGGAGAGCTTGTACTTCTTGACCGGGTCGATCCAGGAGGGATTCGCGGCCTTCTTGACGGCGACCTGCTTGACCACGGCCTTCTTGACGGCGACCTGCTCGGCGCTAGCGGCGGCCTTCTCCTGGGCGGCGGCCTGAGCCTTCACGGAAGCGGCGGTGGCACCCGGCAGCGCGACGCTCGCCTGACCGTCGGCGGCGGACGCTACCCCGGCACCCAGCGCGGCCGAGACGCCCAGGCCGACGGCCACGACGGCCGTCCGTGTGCGGAGCAGGGACGCGGCGGGGCGGTGGGACGTGGCGCGTTTCGACATGGGGGTACCTCCAGGAGATGGCCGGAAAAAACCACCCGGCTCAACAGGCAGCCACCGGGTGGGCCATCCCTTGGTAACCCCCGCCTCTGTAATCCACCAAAACGGCGATCTACGACCCTAAGTCGTATATGAGACCGAAGCTTCCTACTTCTTGACAGACAAGAACGCTTAGTGGGCAATCAATCCACTTTGATCCTTGAGTGGTGATTTACTCCCCATGCGAAGAGGGCTCGGGCCAGCAGCCGCCCATTTCCGCGCATCCGTCCGGCACGACATCCGGACACCTCACCGACCCTTGAATGAAGTGTCCGTTTTGTCCAGCCAACCCTGTCCACTATTCCGCCTAGTATCGGACAAATCGCCTGTGCGACATGTCACCGGTGCGCAAGATCATGAGTCCCGGGAATGTGACGGGGGCTACGTCGTCAAGAAGCTCCGCTGACCATCTACGGCCTGGACGCCGGCACGAGCGAGTGGGGCAAGCGGGCCGGGTGCATGTCGTGCGTGGCGTGCAAACGTCTGCTGGGCACCCGTCACAACCTCGAGACGGCGCAGCTCACCGAGGCCGGGTGGCGTGAGCGGTGGGAAGCCGAGCGCTGGTTCCTCCAGGCGGACGGCGAGTCGGGGAAAAGGTTCGGCAACGAGACGGTCCGCATCACGCCCCAGGGCGACATATCGATGCGGCCGTCTACAAGACCGCCAAGCGCCCCGAGATCGCGGCCACCGGCCACACGATCATCGCGAACATAGGCAACAGCGTCGCCGATCTCTTCGGGCGGCCACGCCGAGAAGACCTCTAGGACGGCCGGCTTTCCTGACCCGCACCAGACACACGGACGCATCAGACACACGGACGCATCAACGCACGGACGGGGCCGGGACCCAAAGGCACCGGCCCCGGCTGCGTGCGGCCGCCCCGCGGGCGGTCGCGTCGCCCGGAGGCTACGCCTCCTTGCTCAGGTTGGGGCCCGCCCCCTTGGCCGCCTGCTCGATCGGCGGGACGTCCGGCAGTGCCGACTTCTCCTCACCTCGGAACGTGAAGGTCTTGGTCTCGCCCTCGCCGTCCGTGTCGACGACCACGATGTGGCCGGGACGCAGCTCGCCGAAGAGGATCTTCTCCGACAGGGAGTCCTCGACCTCGCGCTGGATCGTGCGGCGCAGCGGACGCGCGCCAAGCACGGGGTCGTAACCCTTCTTCGCCAGCAGCTCCTTCGCCGACTGGGAGAGCTCGATGCCCATGTCCCGGTCCTTGAGACGCTCGTCCACCTTGCTGATCATCAGGTCGACGATCCGGAGGATGTCGCCCTGGGTCAGCTGCGGGAAAACGACCACGTCGTCGACGCGGTTGAGGAACTCGGGGCGGAAGTGCTGCTTCAGCTCGTCCGAGACCTTGTTCTTCATGCGCTCGTAATTGGACTTCGTGTCACCCGCGGCGGCGAAGCCCAGGTTGAAGCCCTTGGAGATGTCCCGCGTGCCGAGGTTGGTCGTCATGATGATGACCGTGTTCTTGAAGTCCACGACCCGGCCCTGGGAGTCGGTCAGGCGACCGTCCTCCAGGATCTGCAGCAGCGAGTTGAAGATGTCCGGATGGGCCTTCTCGACCTCGTCGAACAGGACGACCGAGAACGGCTTGCGGCGGACCTTCTCAGTGAGCTGACCGCCCTCTTCGTAGCCCACATAACCGGGAGGCGAACCGAAGAGACGTGAGACCGTGTGCTTCTCGCTGAACTCCGACATGTCGAGAGAGATCAGCGCGTCCTCGTCGCCGAAGAGGAACTCGGCGAGCGCCTTGGACAGTTCGGTCTTACCGACACCGGACGGTCCCGCGAAAATGAACGAACCACCCGGACGCTTCGGGTCCTTGAGGCCCGCACGCGTACGACGGATCGCCTTCGACAGCGCCTTGACGGCGTCCGTCTGGCCGATGACGCGCTTGTGGAGCTCGTCCTCCATGCGCAGCAGGCGGCTCGACTCCTCCTCCGTCAGCTTGAAGACCGGGATGCCGGTGGCGGTCGCGAGCACCTCGGCGATCAGCTCGCCGTCGACCTCGGCGACGACGTCCATGTCGCCGGCCTTCCACTCCTTCTCCCGCTTGGCCTTGGCGGCCAGGAGCTGCTTCTCCTTGTCGCGGAGGGAGGCGGCCTTCTCGAAGTCCTGCGAGTCGATCGCGGACTCCTTGTCGCGGCGCACGCCCGCGATCTTCTCGTCGAACTCGCGGAGGTCCGGCGGCGCGGTCATCCGGCGGATGCGCATCCGGGAGCCTGCCTCGTCGATCAGGTCGATCGCCTTGTCCGGCAGGAAGCGGTCCGAGATGTACCGGTCGGCCAGCGTCGCGGCCTGGACGAGGGCCTCGTCCGTGATGGAGACGCGGTGGTGCGCCTCGTACCGGTCGCGCAGCCCCTTGAGGATCTCGATGGTGTGCGGCAGCGACGGCTCCGCGACCTGGATGGGCTGGAAGCGGCGCTCCAGGGCCGCGTCCTTCTCCAGGTGCTTGCGGTACTCGTCGAGCGTCGTCGCACCGATGGTCTGCAGCTCGCCTCGGGCCAGCATCGGCTTCAGGATGCTCGCGGCGTCGATGGCGCCCTCGGCGGCACCCGCACCGACCAGCGTGTGCAGCTCGTCGATGAACAGGATGATGTCGCCGCGGGTGCGGATCTCCTTCAGCACCTTCTTGAGGCGCTCCTCGAAGTCGCCGCGGTAGCGGGAGCCCGCCACCAGCGCGCCGAGGTCGAGCGTGTAGAGCTGCTTGCCCTTGAGCGTCTCCGGCACGTCGCCGCCGACGATCTTCTGGGCCAGGCCCTCGACGATCGCGGTCTTGCCGACGCCGGGCTCGCCGATGAGGACCGGGTTGTTCTTGGTGCGGCGCGACAGGACCTGCATCACGCGCTCGATCTCGCGGTGGCGACCGATGACCGGGTCGAGCTTCTTCTCGCGCGCCTGCTGGGTGAGGTTGCGACCGAACTGGTCGAGCACGAGCGAGCCGCTGGGCGACTCACCGGAGGTGCTGCCCGCGGCCTGACCGGCCTTGCCGGCGCCCTCGGCCGCACCCTGGCTGCCGGAGTAGCCCGA
>CBFGQM010000077.1:0-17141 GCA_965650905.1 uncultured Streptomyces sp.
TATAAGACCAGGGGGACCCTTCGCCCTCACCAGCCCCGCTCGTGCCACTCCGGCAGGTGCTGCAGTTCCGCACCCAGCGTCGTTTCGTTGCCGTGTCCCGGGTAGACCCAGGTCTCGTCAGGCAGCACGTCGAAGATCTTCGTCTCTACATCGCGGATCAGGCTGGCGAACGCCTTCGGATCCTTACGCGTGTTGCCCACGCCACCGGGGAAGAGACAGTCACCCGTGAACACATGAGGATGCCCGTGCGGATCGTCGTAGACGAGCGCGATCGAGCCGGGCGTGTGCCCCACCAGGTGGCGAGCGATCAGCTCCACGCGCCCCACCCGGATCGTGTCACCGTCGTCGACCAGGACATCGGTAGGTACGGGGATGCCGTCGGCGTCGTCCCGGCCGGCGTACGTACGCGCGCCCGTGGCCGCCACGACCTCCGCGAGCGCCTGCCAGTGGTCGCCGTGCTGATGGGTGGTGACGACGGACGCGATGCCGTCGCCGCCGATCAGCGTGAGCAGTGTCCCGGCGTCGTTGGCCGCGTCGATCAGCACCTGCTCGTCGGTGGCGCGGCAGCGCAGCAGATAGGCGTTGTTGTCCATCGGCCCGACCGCGGCCTTGGAGATCATCAGGTCCTGCAGCTCGTGCACATCCGCGGGACCGCCGACCTTCACCGCTCCGCTGTACGTCATGTCGCCAGCCTATAGCGCGCTTATAGCGGGGGGAGTACGGGGAGCGGCCCGCCGTCGGTGCTCAGTGCGGATCCGTCGCGGCGCCCGGCGAGCCACCCCAGCAGGTCCGCCCGACTGCCGCTGACCGTGAGCTCGAACCGGGGCTCACGGCCGCGCTCGATCTCTTCCTGGCTGAGGTCTTCGACAGGCCCGGTGGCCATCGCGTGGCCGTCGTCCTGCCTGATCAGCAGGGCCGGTACGTCAGGGTGGCCCCGGAATCGCTCGACAAGGAAGTTGATCTCGTGCTGGGTGAACTCCTCTGACAGGTCCTCGAGCTCGTACCCGATCCCGAGGTCCACGTGGTGCAGCTCGACCTCGACCCACCGCCGGAACGGCACCCGGAACGCCGCATCGGTGACTCCATTGCGCAGCTCCACGGTGCGTGACCAGTCCGCGGGTGCCGCCCCCGCGGCCTGGAAGCGGGCCGCGCTCTCGCGTACGTCGGCGAGCTGGATGTCCAGCGGCCGTGGCGCGTCCCGCTCGATGTCGGTGTTCCGGGTCTCGGCGGAGACGTACATGGGGCGCCCTTCGAGGGCGTTCACGAGAGCGTCCGCGTTACGGGCGAGATGGGCCAGGACATGGCCGCGGCTCCAGCCGGGCAGACGTGACGGCTCGGCCACGGCGGCGTTGTCCAGTGTGACGGCTGAGGTGAGTAGCCGCTCGGTCGCGTCGCGTACAGACGCCAGGTCGCGCACATGATCCTTCATGGGCCGACGATAGCCCCGCCACACGTTTGGGTGAAGGTGGCGGACCACCCCCGAAAATCGAATGTGCGTGCTATAGGCTCAGGTGCGGCGTCGGGCATGCTGGATGGCCCGGGATTGTTACCAACCAGGGAAACCCCACCGGCGCTGTCAGTGGCTCCCTTTAGTCTGAAACGACGGGGGTCTTGCCCCCTGTCGCTTCTCTCAAGAAAGGTGCGGACCGGCGTGGCCGACCGTCTCATCGTCCGTGGCGCGCGCGAGCACAACCTGAAGAATGTCTCGCTCGACCTCCCGCGCGACTCGCTCATCGTCTTCACGGGCCTGTCCGGGTCGGGCAAGTCCTCGCTCGCGTTCGACACGATCTTCGCCGAGGGGCAGCGGAGGTACGTGGAGTCGCTCTCCTCGTACGCCCGGCAGTTCCTCGGGCAGATGGACAAGCCGGACGTCGACTTCATCGAGGGCCTGTCGCCGGCTGTCTCCATCGACCAGAAGTCGACCTCGCGCAACCCGCGTTCGACTGTCGGCACCATCACCGAGGTCTACGACTACCTGCGTCTGCTCTTCGCGCGCATCGGCAAGCCGCACTGCCCCGAGTGCCGCCGCCCCATCTCGCGCCAGTCACCGCAGGCCATCGTCGACAAGGTCCTGGAGCTGCCGGAGGGGAGCCGTTTCCAGGTCCTGTCGCCGCTGGTGCGTGAGCGCAAGGGGGAGTTCGTCGACCTCTTCGGTGATCTCCAGACCAAGGGGTACAGCCGGGCCCGGGTCGACGGGGAGACGATCCAGCTCACCGACCCGCCGAAGCTGAAGAAGCAGGAGAAGCACACCATCGAGGTGGTCGTCGACCGCCTCACGGTGAAGGAGGGCGCCAAGCGCCGCCTCACGGACTCCGTGGAGACCGCGCTCGGCCTGTCCGGCGGCATGGTCGTACTCGACTTCGTCGATCTCCCCGACGACGATCCCGAGCGTGAGCGCATGTACTCGGAGCACCTCTACTGCCCGTACGACGACCTGTCCTTCGAGGAGCTGGAGCCCCGCTCCTTCTCCTTCAACTCGCCCTTCGGCGCCTGCCCGGAGTGCACGGGCATCGGCACGCGCATGGAGGTCGACCCCGAGCTGATCGTCCCGGACGAGGAGAAGTCCCTCGACGAGGGCGCCATCCACCCCTGGTCGCACGGGCACACCAAGGACTACTTCGGGCGCCTGATCGGAGCCCTCGCAGACGCGTTGGGATTCCGGACCGACATCCCCTTCGGGGGCCTCCCGCAGCGCGCCAGGAAGGCCCTCCTGCACGGGCACAGGACGCAGATCGAGGTGCGGTATCGCAACCGGTACGGGCGCGAGCGCGTGTACACCACGCCCTTCGAGGGGGCCGTACCCTTCGTGAAGCGGCGGCACAGCGAGGCCGAGAGCGACGCGAGCCGCGAGCGCTTCGAGGGCTATATGCGCGAGGTGCCCTGCCCCACGTGTGAGGGCACGCGCCTGAAGCCCCTCGTCCTCGCGGTCACCGTCCTGGAGAAGTCGATCGCCGAAATCTCCGCGATGTCCATCAGTGACTGCGCGGAATTCCTGGGCGAGATGAAGCTCAACGCACGCGACAAAAAGATCGCCGAGCGCGTCCTGAAGGAGGTCAACGAACGACTGCGGTTCCTTGTCGACGTCGGCCTCGACTACCTTTCGCTGAACCGCGCGGCGGGCACCCTCTCCGGCGGTGAGGCCCAGCGCATCCGTCTGGCGACCCAGATCGGCTCGGGCCTCGTGGGCGTCCTCTACGTCCTCGACGAGCCCTCCATCGGCCTGCACCAGCGCGACAACCACCGCCTCATCGAGACGCTGGTGCGGCTGCGCGACATGGGCAACACACTCATCGTCGTCGAGCACGACGAGGACACCATCAAGGTCGCCGACTGGATCGTCGACATCGGCCCCGGCGCGGGAGAGCACGGCGGCAAGGTCGTGCACAGCGGCCCCCTGAAGGAGCTACTGGCCAACGCCGAGTCGATGACCGGGCAGTACCTGGCGGGCAAGAAGGAGATCGCGCTCCCGGACATCCGCCGCCCCGCCGACCCGCTCAGCAGGCTCACGGTGCACGGCGCCCGCGAGAACAACCTCCAGGACATCGATGTGTCCTTCCCCCTGGGCGTCCTCACGGCCGTCACGGGCGTCTCCGGCTCCGGCAAGTCGACGCTCGTCAACGACATCCTCTACACGCATCTGGCCCGCGAGCTGAACGGCGCCCGGAACGTCCCCGGGCGGCACACGCGCGTGGACGGCGACGACCTCGTCGACAAGGTCGTCCACGTCGACCAGTCGCCCATCGGCCGGACCCCCCGGTCGAACCCGGCGACGTACACCGGAGTCTTCGACCACGTCCGCAAGCTGTTCGCCGAGACGACCGAGGCGAAGGTCCGTGGCTACCTGCCCGGGCGCTTCTCCTTCAACGTCAAGGGCGGCCGTTGCGAGAACTGCTCCGGCGACGGCACCATCAAGATCGAGATGAACTTCTTGCCGGACGTGTACGTCCCCTGCGAGGTCTGCCACGGCGCCCGTTACAACCGGGAGACCCTGGAAGTGCACTACAAGGGCAAGTCCATCTCAGAGGTCCTGGACATGCCGATCGAGGAGGCTTACGGCTTCTTCGAGGCCGTGCCCGCGATCGCCCGCCACCTGAAGACCCTCAATGACGTCGGTCTCGGCTATGTGCGGCTGGGCCAGCCCGCGCCGACCCTCTCCGGCGGTGAGGCCCAGCGCGTGAAGCTGGCCTCCGAACTCCAGAAACGGTCGACGGGACGTACGGTCTACGTACTCGACGAGCCGACCACCGGTCTGCACTTCGAGGACATCAGCAAGCTCATCTCGGTCCTGTCGAACCTGGTCGACAAGGGCAACACGGTCATCGTCATCGAGCACAACCTCGATGTCATCAAGACCGCGGACTGGGTCGTCGACATGGGTCCCGAGGGCGGCAGCGGAGGTGGCCTCGTCATCGCCGAGGGCACGCCCGAGCAGGTCGCGGGGGTGCCGGCCAGCCACACCGGCAAGTTCTTGCGCGACGTCCTCGGCGCCGAGCGCATCAGCGACGCCGAGCCGGTGAAGGCCCCGCGCAAGGCGGCAGTCAAGAGGACGGTGGCAGCCAAGTCGACGGCAAGGAAGACGGCGACGGCCGGCACGGCCAACAGCACGGCCACCAAGAAGGCCGCCGCGGTGACGAAGAAGACGAGTCCGGCGAGTTCGGCGGGTGCGGCGAAGAAGACGACGCGGTCCCGGAAGGCCTGAGCCAGCCGCCACGCGTACCTCCGGCACGCACCAATGCGCCGAGCCCCATGGGAACTCCCCGCGGGGACCGGCGCGTTGCTCAGCCAGCCGTCGCTGCGCGGGATCGCCCTGTCGCCTGTCGCCCTTCGTTCTGTCGCCGTGACACCGGCGACGGAACGGGTCACCTGGGCCCCGTCTCACCGGGCCTGGAAGTCACCCACCTCGTGGGCGTACGGCGACTCCGCGCCCGCCCGTGAGCAGGTGATCGCCGCCGCGCGTGCCGCGAACCGCAGCAGCTCGCTCCAGCCGCGTTCACCCAGGCCCGCCAGCCCTGCCGCGGACAGGACGTCGCGGGTGGCCAGACCGTGCAGCAGCGCCGCGTTCACCGTGTCGCCCGCGCCGATCGTGTCCACCACGTCGACCTGTTCGCCCGGCACGGCGTACTTCGCACCGTCACGGGTGAAGACGGTCAAGCCGTCGCCGCCACGCGTGACCACGACCGCCGAAGGGCCCGACGCCAGCCACTCGCGCGGAGTGCCGCCGAGCCAGTCCGCGTCCTCCTCGGACAGTTTGAGCAACGACACCGAGGGCAGCCAGCTCTTGAACCTCGCCCGGTAGGCGTCCGCATCGGAGATCAACACTGAGCGGATGTTCGGGTCGAGCGCGGTGAACACCCCCTGGTCGGCAGCGACCCGCATCAGCTCCTCGTACGCGCTCGCGCCCGGCTCCAGGGCGAGCGAACAGGTGCCGAAGGACACCGCCCTTGTCGCGTCCGGGAGTTGGGCGGGCGCCGAGAACAGCCGGTCGGCCGTGCCCGTGACATAGAACGAGTAACCGGCGGAGCCGTCCGCGCCGATCGTGGCGACCGCGAGAGTCGTCGGCTCCGAGCCACGCTGCACCGACGACACGTCGACACCCGCCTCGCGCAGACCGCCGAGCAGGGCCTCGCCGAAGGCGTCGTACGACACCCGCGAGCAGAAGGCGGCCGGGGAGCCGAGGCGGCCCAGGGCCACGGCGGTGTTGTACGGGCCGCCGCCGCGGCGCGGATCAAGTCCCGCGAGCGCGCCCGCCTCCCTCGGCACCAGGTCGATCAGGGCCTCACCGGCGACGACGATCACGAACCGGGTCCTTTCTCGGGGCAGCCGCACGACGTGCGGTGAACGAAGGCGGATGGCAGCCGGACCATACGGGCCGGACGGCCGGGGGAGGCCAGCCGGTCCAGGAGCAGCCCCACGGCACGGGCCCCGATCTCCTTGCTGGGCTGGGAGATCGCGGTCAGCCGGGGCGAGAAGAGGTCCGCCCAGGAGAAGTCGTCGAAGCAGCACAGGGCCATGTCACCGGGCACGGACAGGCCCTTTTCGCGCAGGGCCCGCAGGGCGCCGATGGTCATGGTGTTGTTGGCCGTGACAAGTGCCGTCGGCGGCGTCGGCAGGGACAGCAGGCCTCCGGTCGCCCGCTCGGCGCCCGCCGCCTCGGAGCTGCCGGAGAGCACGAGTCGTTCGTCGTACGGCAGGCCCGCGGCCGCGAGGCCATGCCGGTAACCGGAGATCCGCTCGCTCGTGGTGCTGAGCCCCGGCAGGCCCCCGACCAGGCCGATCCTCTTGTGGCCCAGTTCGGCTAGGTGGGAGACCAGGTGCGCGACGGGCTCGGCGTTCTCCGCGCAGACCTGGTCGAACTCGAAGCCGGGTGCCGTGGCGCCGTCGACCAACCGGTCAAGGAACACCGTCGGTACGTTATGCCGCCCGAGGTAACCGAGTAGCTCGCCCGGACGCGCCGACGGCGCGACGATCATGCCGTCCACCCGCCGCTCGTGCAGCAGCTGGACCACCTTGCGCTCGTGCGCCGGATCGTCGTGCGGGTCCGCGATCAGCAGGCTGTAACCGTGTTCCAGGGCGTCGGCCTCTACGCCTTGCAGGATCTTTGTGAAGTACTGATTGATGATCGCCGACACGGCCAGCCCGATGGACCGTGTACGTGCCGTGACCAGGGATCGGGCCAGAGTGTTGGGTGTGTAGCCGAGTTCGTCGATGGCGTCGAGCACTGCCTGACGCGTGGCCGGCCGCACCGGGCGGGTGTCGTTGAGTACGTGCGAGACCGTCGCGACGGATACCCCCGCGCTGCGGGCCACGTCGACCATCGTCGCCATGGGGTGCCCTCCTCCGTCGCCCGCTCGGGTCGCTGTCCGGACGGGACGGTACCCCATGGGTACCGAAGACGTAAACGCTTGCGCAAGCGTTTACGAGATCGCTTGTACGAGTGTTCGAGCGCCGTCGCCCCGTTGGCGTTCACGCGATCGCTTGCGCAGCGTGTGCCCCGGAGCGGCCCCATGGGCCCAGGCGCTCACTCCCAGTGCCACCCGATCCCCACGATTCCCGACCGCACCCGCGGCTCGACCATGTGCACAGACCGGTGGAGGCCGCTCAGCGTCAGTTCCTGACGGCCGCCGCGCGGCGCCGCCGCCGAGTGCTGGGCGAACCGGTGGCAGCGCACGGGCAGCGTGTCCGCGGTGAACCGCACCTGGAGGGCGTACTGCCCGCCCGAGACGCTGAAGCCGCGGACGTACTCGCTGGACACGTCGGCCGTGCCGTCCTCGACGCCGTAGCGGAAGAGGTAGGTGTCGCCGGTACGCAGCGGCGTGTCGAAGAGCAGTTCCGCCACGACCACACCGGTGTCATGGTGCCAACGCACGCGTCCCGTACGGCAGTTCTCCAGGGCGTGCACCTTCATGCGCTCCGGCGTGCACCCGGGGTCACCGTGGTGGATGGCCACATAGCGGTCGATGCCGTCCTTGTGGGCCCGCACGATGTGGTGGGAGTCGCGCGCCAGCAGTTCCCGGCGTGCCCCGATCCGTACGCGCTCGTGATGGCCGAGGGTGTGCAGTCCGCCGTCGAGTGTCGTCTCCAGCTCGGCGAGCAGCTTCTCCAGGCCACCGGAGGCCTCCACCACAGAGCGGTACGAACGCGCCGAGGGACATTCGGGGTCGGGGTGCTCGTCGGCCTTGGCGAGCAGCCGTGTCAGCGACTCGTCCGGCAGCTGGAGGATCTCCTCCAGGGCGCGCACGGCCCGCAGGGACTCGGGGCGTTGGGGGCGCCGGGCGCCCTGCTGCCAGTAGCTCAGGCTGGTCACGCCGACCTTGACCCCGTACCGCGACAGATGGTGCTGTACGCGCTGAAGCGGCAGTCCGCGGGCGGCGATCGCGGCACGCAGGGCGACGTGGAAGGGGCCGCCCCGCAGGGCCGTCTCCAGTCCGGCCGTGGCGACGTCCGCGTGCTGTGTGCCGTGGCGCATGCAGGGGCCCTTCTGTGAATGCTCACAACGGCTGGTCGGCCGTCACGCTGTTCGGCGGGGGTGACCCGGTCGGCGTGCGGCAGACGTCCACATGCGTACGCCGTCGTTCACGGCCCCGAGCCACCCCGCATTGAAGCGCGTGGATCAGGGCCAAACAACACCTGACGCTCAACCGGGGCGTCCGACGCGGGCGGCGGGCCATGGCGGCGACGGCCTCTGGGCGGCCGCGCGACCCGCCTGCCTCGGTGAACCCGTCTTCCGCGGGCCGGGGCCCTCCCCAGCTCCGACGCGCTGTCATACCTCGCCAGTAGGGTGGGTGACATGGCCGACCCCTCCAGCTACCGCCCCGAGCCGGGGCAGATCCCCGACTCGCCGGGGGTCTACAAGTTTCGTGACGAGCACCGCCGGGTGATCTACGTCGGGAAGGCGAAGAGCCTGCGCCAGCGCCTGGCCAGCTACTTCCAGGACCTGGCGGGCCTCCACCCGCGTACGCGCACCATGGTCACGACGGCCGCGTCGGTGGAGTGGACCGTGGTGTCCACGGAGGTCGAGGCGCTGCAGCTGGAGTACTCCTGGATCAAGGAGTTCGACCCCCGGTTCAACGTCAAGTACCGCGACGACAAGAGCTACCCATACCTCGCCGTGACGATGAACGAGCAGTTCCCGCGCGTGCAGGTGATGCGCGGCCACAAGCGCAAGGGCGTGCGCTACTTCGGTCCGTACGGGCACGCGTGGGCGATCCGCGACACCGTGGACCTCCTGCTGCGCGTCTTCCCCGTCCGTACCTGTTCCGCCGGCGTCTTCAAGAACGCCGAGCGGACCGGCCGCCCCTGCCTGCTCGGCTACATCGGCAAGTGCTCGGCCCCCTGCGTCGAGCGGATCTCCCCCGAGGACCACCGCGGACTCGCCGAGGAGTTCTGCGACTTCATGGCCGGACGCACGGGGACGTATATCCGCCGTCTGGAGCGGCAGATGACAGACGCGGCCGAGGAGATGGAGTACGAGTGGGCGGCTCGCCTCCGCGACGACATAGAGGCCCTCAAGAAGGCGATGGAGAAGAGCGCGGTGGTGCTCGCCGACGCGACCGACGCCGACCTGATGGCGGTCGCGGAGGACGAGCTGGAAGCCGCCGTGCAGATCTTTCACGTGCGCGGCGGACGCGTGCGCGGCCAGCGTGGCTGGGTGACGGACAAGGTCGAGGCCGTCACCACCGCGGATCTCGTCGAGCACGCCCTCCAGCAGCTGTACGGGGAGGAGACGGGCGACTCCGTACCCAAGGAGGTGCTCGTCCCGGAGCTGCCAGACCCGGTGGAGCCCGTCCGGGAGTGGTTGACCGAGCGGCGCGGTTCGCTCGTGTCGCTCCGCATCCCGCAGCGCGGTGACAAGAAGACCCTCATGGAGACCGTGCAGCGCAACGCGCTCCAGGCGCTCGGGCTGCACAAGACCAAGCGCGCCTCCGACCTGACCACGCGCTCGCGTGCCCTGGAGGAGATCGCCGACGCGCTCGACCTGGACAGCGCGCCCCTGCGGATCGAGTGCTACGACATCTCACACCTCCAGGGGGAGGACGTCGTGGCCTCCATGGTGGTCTTCGAGGACGGCCTCCAGCGCAAGAGCGAGTACCGCCGCTTCCAGATCAAGGGCTTCGAGGGCCAGGACGACGTCCGGTCCATGCACGAGGTGATCACTCGCCGCTTCAAGCGCTACCTCGCCGAGAAGGAGAAGACCGGCGAATGGGCCGACGGGGAGAACTCGCTCACCGAGGACGACGGGCGGCCCAAGCGGTTCGCGTACCCGCCGCAGCTGGTCGTCGTCGACGGCGGACAACCGCAGGTCGCGGCTGCCCACCGGGCCCTCGACGTGCTGGGCATCGACGACATCGCCGTCTGCGGTCTGGCCAAGCGCCTCGAAGAGGTCTGGCTGCCCGGTGAGGACGACCCGGTGGTGCTGCCACGCACCAGCGAGGGGCTCTATCTTCTTCAGCGTGTACGTGACGAGGCGCACCGCTTCGCGATCGCCTACCAGCGCACGAAGCGGGCCAGGCGCTTCAAGGCGAGCCCCCTGGACGAGGTGCCGGGACTCGGCGAGACCCGCAAGCAGGCGCTGATCAAGCACTTCGGTTCCCTGAAGAAGCTCCGGTCCGCGCCCATCGACCAGCTCTGCGACGTTCCCGGCATAGGCCGCAAGACGGCCGAGGCGATCGCCGTGGCCCTCGCTCAGGCGACCCCGGCCGCGCCCGCTGTGAACACGGCGACTGGAGAGATCATGGACTACGAGGAAGACGCGGCACCCGAAACGACGGCGGGTTCCACGGGGGAGCCCGTATCCGCGGGCGCCTCGGACCAGCGACGGGGGCAGGAGCCATGAACGAGCACGAAGCGCAGGAACCAGAGCGCACAACGGAACAGCAACAGGAACAGGCGCAGCAACAGGAACAGGAACAGCAAGCGGAGCGCACAGCGGAACACGAAGAACCGCACCAGGAAGCGAGCGAGGAGAACCCGCCGCGCGAAGCGGGCCAGGAAGACGAAGACGAAGCACAGGTGAGTACGGGTATCGAAGCAGCCGGGGTCCCCGA
This sequence comes from uncultured Streptomyces sp., assembly GCA_965650905.1. Lineage (GTDB taxonomy): Bacteria > Actinomycetota > Actinomycetes > Streptomycetales > Streptomycetaceae > Streptomyces. The sequence continues at coordinate 10,545 of CBFGQM010000077.1, forward strand.
GGCGGCCATCCCCGAGCTGGTGATCATATCCGGAATGTCGGGTGCGGGCCGGTCGACCGCCGCCAAGTGCCTGGAGGACCTCGGCTGGTTCGTGGTCGACAACCTGCCGCCCGCGCTGATCCCCACGATGGTGGAGCTCGGCGCCCGCTCCCAGGGAAACGTTGCCAGGATCGCGGTCGTCGTCGACGTCCGCGGCCGCCGCTTCTTCGACAATCTCCGAGAGTCCCTCGCCGATCTGGAGGCCAAGAACGTCACGCGGCGGATCGTCTTCCTGGAGTCCTCCGACGAGGCCCTGGTGCGCCGCTTCGAGTCCGTACGCCGTCCGCACCCCCTCCAGGGCGACGGCCGCATCGTCGACGGCATCGCCGCCGAGCGCACGCTGCTGCGCGAGCTGCGCGGCGACGCCGACCTGGTGATCGACACTTCCAGCCTGAACGTGCACGAACTGCGCGCGAAGATGGACGCCCAGTTCGCCGGTGAGGAGGAGCCCGAGCTGCGGGCCACCGTCATGTCGTTCGGCTTCAAGTACGGCCTGCCGGTCGACGCCGACCTGGTCATGGACATGCGATTCCTGCCCAACCCGCACTGGGTCCCGGAGCTGCGCCAGTACACCGGCCTCAACGAGGAGGTCGCGGCGTACGTCTTCAACCAGCCCGGAGCCAAGGAGTTCCTCGACCGCTACGTGGAGCTGCTCCACCTCATCCAGGCCGGCTACCACCGCGAGGGCAAGCGTTACGTGACCATCGCCGTTGGTTGCACCGGCGGCAAGCACCGCTCCGTCGCGATGTCGGAGAAGCTCGCCGCCCGCCTGGTGTCCGAGGGAGTGGAGACGGTCGTCGTCCACCGGGACATGGGCCGCGAATGACCGGACGTGCCGCTCTGCGGCTGAGCAGGCTGCGCCGGGCGACCACAGAGGGGCGAGGTGGCATGCCCGCCGACAGGCGCGGCGGCAAGGTGCGCCGCCGCGGCGCCCAGCCCAAGGTCGTCGCGCTCGGCGGGGGCATGGGCCTGTCCGCCTCGCTCGCCGCCCTGCGCCGCATCACCGGTGACCTCACCGCGGTCGTCACGGTCGCCGACGACGGCGGCTCCAGCGGCCGCCTCCGGGACGAGCTGGGCGTGCTCCCGCCCGGCGACCTGCGCAAGGCCCTCGCCGCGCTGTGCGGCGACGACGACTGGGGCCAGACCTGGGCCCGCGTCATCCAGTACCGCTTCCAGTCCAAGGGCGACCTGCACGAGCACGCGGTCGGCAATCTGCTGATCGTCGCCCTGTGGGAGCAGCTGGGCGACCACGTCCAGGCCCTGGACCTGGTCGGCAAACTCCTGGGCGCGCACGGGCGCGTGCTGCCCATGTCCGCCGTACCGCTGGAGCTCCAGGCCCTCGTCAGGGGCCACGACCCAAAGCGGCCCGACGGCGTCGACACGGTACGCGGCCAGGCCACCGTCGCCCTCACGACCGGCGAGGTGCAGTCCGTGCACCTCGTGCCGCACGACCCGCCCGCCGTTCCCCAGGCCGTCGAGGCGGTCCTCGACGCGGACTGAGTGGTCCTCGGCCCCGGCTCCTGGTTCTCCTCGGTGATCCCGCACCTGCTCGTGCCCGAGCTGCTCGACGCGCTCACCGAGACGAAGGCGCGCCGGGTGCTCTCCTTGAACCTCGCCCCGCAGCCCGGAGAAACCGAAGGCTTCTCCCCGCAGCGTCATTTGGAGGTTTTGGCACGACACGCCCCTAAACTCGCCCTGGACGTGGTGCTGGCCGACGAGGCCGCCGTGCCCGACCGCGATGTACTCACCGAAGCCGCCCAGCGGCTCGGGGCCGCGGTCGAGCTGGCGCCGGTGGCCCGGACCGACGGGTCTCCCAGGCACGATCCGGAGCTGTTGGCCGCCGCGTACGACCGTATTTTTCGGATGCATGGAAGGATCGGCCCATGGCGATGACGGCAGCGGTGAAGGATGAGATCTCCCGGCTCCCCGTCACCCGGACCTGCTGCAGAAAGGCGGAGGTCTCCGCCGTCCTGCGGTTCGCCGGCGGCCTCCATCTGGTGAGCGGCCGCATCGTGATCGAAGCGGAGCTGGACACAGCGATGGCGGCGCGCCGCCTGAAGCGGGACATCCTGGAGATCTTCGGCCACAGCTCCGAGCTGATCGTGATGGCTCCCGGCGGTCTGCGCCGTGGCTCGCGCTATGTCGTCCGCGTGGTCGCCGGTGGCGACCAGCTGGCCCGCCAAACAGGGCTCGTCGACGGCCGTGGACGCCCGATCCGGGGTCTGCCGCCGCAGGTGGTCTCGGGGGCCACCTGTGACGCCGAGGCGGCCTGGCGCGGGGCGTTCCTGGCGCACGGCTCGCTGACCGAGCCCGGCCGCTCCTCCTCGCTCGAGGTGACCTGCCCGGGCCCGGAGGCCGCGCTCGCGCTCGTCGGTGCGGCCCGCCGCCTGTCGATCGCCGCGAAGGCCCGTGAGGTGCGCGGTGTTGACCGCGTCGTCGTCCGTGACGGTGACGCGATCGGCGCCCTGCTGACGCGCCTCGGCGCCCACGAGTCCGTGCTCGCCTGGGAGGAGCGGCGCATGCGACGCGAGGTACGTGCCACCGCCAACCGCCTCGCCAATTTCGACGACGCCAACCTGCGCAGGTCCGCGCGCGCAGCCGTGGCCGCCGGAGCCCGCGTGCAGCGCGCCCTGGAGATCCTCGGCGACGAGGTCCCCGAGCACCTCGCCGCCGCCGGACGGCTGCGTATGGAGCACAAGCAGGCCTCCCTGGAGGAGTTGGGCGCGCTCGCCGACCCGCCGCTGACCAAGGACGCCGTCGCGGGCCGCATCCGCCGCCTGTTGGCCATGGCCGACAAGCGGGCCCAGGACCTGGGCATCCCGGGGACGGAGTCGAACCTCACCGAGGAGATGGCCGACAACCTGGCGGGCTGACCGCACGGAAACCGAGCGGCACCGAGCGGCACCAGCGGCACGGATGCGACCCCTCCACGAGCAGATTCCGAGAAACTCAACGCGCCGATAAGCGCGCCCATTTGGGGCACAGGCTCCGGCGTGTCGCTGTCCTTGAGGCGTTCTTGACTTGGCCCTGATGTGTCATGAGCCTGGCACCAGTTCGCTGCGGTGGCGAACCACGACAAGGGGGGCTCATGAGACGTAGAGCGAGATCGATCCTCGCCGCTGGCGCGTTCCTGCTGGGCGGAGCGGGCACGTCGCCCATGGCGCAGGCGGACGACGCCAGTGCGCCCGACCCGGGCGCGGACGCGGTCAAGGTCTTCCGCGCCGACGTCACGAAGGAACAAGTACCCCTGCTCCTCGCGGCAGGCCAGGACGGACACGAACTGGGGGAGCGGGCCCCAGAGAAGGGCACGGCCACGGTCGAGGTCTACCTCACCGACAAGCAGGCCGCGCAACTGGAGAAGAAGGGCATCGACCTCACCGAGCACAAGCTCTCGTCGAAGGTACGCGCGCGTGTGGCGGCCGCGGGAGACGGGGTCTACCGGCCGTACAGCGGAGCGGGCAACCTCAAGGAGGAGATCGTCAGTACGGGCCGGGCGCATCCGTCCCTCACGAAGGTCGTCTCCATCGGCAAGTCCCTCCAGGGGCAGGACATCCTGGCCCTCAAGCTCACCAAGGGCGCCAAAAGGACCAAGGATGGCGCCAAGCCTTCCGTGCTGTACCTGTCCAACCAGCACGCCCGTGAGTGGATCACGCCGGAGATGACACGGCGCCTGATGCACTACTACCTGGACAACTACGGCAAGGACGAGCGCATCACGAAGCTCGTGAACTCCACCGAGCTGTGGTTCGTCCTCTCCGCCAACCCCGACGGCTACGACTGGACGTTCGAGCCCGGGGGCGACCGCCAGTGGCGCAAGAACATGCGGGATGTCAACGGCGACGGCAGCTGGACCATCGGCGACGGTGTCGACCTCAACCGCAACTTCGCCTACAAGTGGGGCCACGACGACGAGGGTTCGTCCCCGTACCCCACCAGCCAGACCTACCGAGGCGCGAGCCCGGGCTCCGAGCCCGAGACCAAGGCCCTGGACGCCTTCCAGAAACGCATCGACTTCGAGTACGGCATCAACTACCACTCCGCCGCCGAACTGATCCTCTACGGAGTCGGCTGGCAGGTGGCGACGCCGAGTCCCGACGACGTCGTCTACAAGTCCCTCGCCGGCACGCCGGAGAAGCCGGCGATCCCCGGCTACCGCCCGCAGGTCTCCTCCGAGCTCTACACGACCAACGGTGAGGCCGACGGCCACGCGTCCAACGTCAACGGCACGGCGATGTTCACACCCGAGATGTCGACCTGCCAGACCGCGTCGAACGTCGACCCGGACGACGCCTGGGAAGCGACGGACTGTGAGTCGGTCTTCACCTTCCCGGACGACGACAAGCTGATCCAGCAGGAGTTCGAGAAGAACATCCCGTTCGCGCTCTCCGTCGCCGAGACCGCCGCCCGGCCCGACCGGCCGCAGTCCCCGGTCGGCATCGACGCCCCCGACTTCACCCCGGCCACCTTCACGACGTCGTACTCGCGCGGCGCCGACCAGGAGATCTCCGTCGTCGCCCGCAAGTCCGTACGCGACAAGGAGCTCAAATACCGCGTCAACGGCGGCCGTACGGACGACCGGGCGCTCGAGGCCTGGGACGGCGGCGAGACCTTCGGAGGCGAGGACAACCTCTACTTCGACGCGTACCGGGCGCCGGTCCAGGACGGCGAGCCGGGCGACAAGGTCGAGGTCTGGTTCACCGGCGAGACCAGAAACGGAAAACCCACCTCCAGCAAGCACTTCACGTACACGATCGCCGAACGGCCGCGCGCCGACACACTGGTGGTCGCCGAGGAGGGTGCCGCCGCGAGCCAGGCGCAGACCTACGTCGACGCCCTGAAGGCGAACGGCCGCAAGCCCCTGGTCTGGGACGTCGCCACGCAGGGCGTGCCGGACGCGCTCGGCGTCCTGGGGCACTTCACCACGGTCGTCCACTACACGGGCGCCGGCCGCCCCGGCTCCGTCACCCAGCTGCAGCTGCGCTCCTACCTCAACGAGGGCGGCAAGCTGATCGAGGCGGGCGAGCAGGCGGGCGGCAACGTGGAGTTGCCGGGCGCCCTGACGAACGACTTCAGCCAGTACTACCTCGGCGCCCACTCCCGTACGACGACTCCGGGCGTCACGGCGTTCGACGGCGCCGGGAAGCTCGCGGGTGCGGCAGGTGCGCTCGGTGACGCTCCCGGCAACCCGCTGAACGGGGCAGGAGCGTACGGCGTCACCTCGGACACGCTGCCCGCGGACACGTACCCGCAGTTCGCGAGCGCGGGAGCGGGCCACTACCCCGGGAGCGTCAACCCGTACGGCCCGTACGAAGGCGCGGCCATGGCGGCCGTCACCCACTCCGACTTCGCCTGGAACCGTCTCGCCCGCACCATCGACCTCACCGGAGTGAGCGCGGCCGACGCGCCCACCCTTCGCACCCGGCTCCTGTGGGACACCGAGCAGGGCTACGACCATGCGGTGCTCGAGGCGCACACGGCCGGAGCCGACGACTGGACCACGCTCCCGGAGAAGGGCGGCGCCACCAGCACCGCCGTGCCGGCCGAGTGCGAGACCGGGTACTTCATCCAGGCGCACCCCGGCCTCAAGCGCTATCTGACTCCGGGCGCGGCAGGCTGCACCCCGACCGGGACGAGCGGTTCCTGGAACAGCTTCACCGGAGCCTCCGAGGGCTGGCAGGACGTCAACTTCGATCTCTCCAAGTACGCCGGAAAGACGGTGGAGATCTCGCTGAGCTACATCAGCGACCCCGGCACCGGCGGCCACGGCGTCCTCGCCGACAACGCCTCCGTCGTCATCGGCGGCACGGCCGGCGAGACGGAGGGCTTCGAGTCCTCGCTCGGCGCCTGGAACGTGCCCGGGCCGCCCGCGGGCAGCCCCGCGGTCGTCCAGGACTGGGGACGCGTCGGCGAGCTCTTCAAGACGTACGGAGCGGTCACCACACATGACACCGTGCTGCTCGGCTTCGGCCTGGAGCACGTCACCTCGGCGGCCGACCGCACGGCTCTGCTCGGCAGGGCGCTGGCGGCGCTGAAGAGCTGACAGGACGCAGTCGGCACCCTCTTCGTGCCTCGGTGCCCGGGCGGCCCGTACCCCTACTGGCGGGTACGGGCCGCCCCGCCGTGCAGGGGCCCTCGCCGATGTCACTCCGGGCGCCTCAGGGAGGTAGGGTCGTAGGCGGTCGGGGACATCCCATACAACTCGCCGGCGTCGAAAACCGGCGTACCTAACGAGGAGATCGGTTCGTGACGATCCGCGTAGGCATCAACGGCTTTGGCCGCATCGGTCGTAACTACTTCCGCGCGCTACTGGAGCAGGGTGCAGACATCGAGATCGTGGCTGTCAACGACCTGGGTGACACCGCGACCACCGCTCACCTGCTGAAGTACGACACCATCCTGGGCCGCCTCAAGGCCGAGGTGTCCCACACCGAAGACACCATCACGGTGGACGGCCACACCATCAAGGTGCTGTCAGAGCGCAACCCCGCCGACATCCCGTGGGGTGAGCTGGGCGTCGACATCGTCATCGAGTCGACCGGCATCTTCACGAAGAAGGCC
>CBFGQM010000078.1:0-17116 GCA_965650905.1 uncultured Streptomyces sp.
GGCGGGTGTCCACGATCACCAGACCGCCGAGGGCGCCCTCCACCAGGTCGTCCCACATGAAGCCGAACCGGTCCTGGCCCGGGGTGCCGAACAGGTACAGCTTCAGTGTCGGGTCGATGGTGATGCAGCCGAAGTCCATGGCGACCGTGGTGGTGGTCTTGCCCGGAGTGTGGGTGAGATCGTCCACTCCTGCCGCGACCTCGGTGATCGCGGCCTCCGTCGTCAGCGGTCGTATCTCGGATATCGAGCCCACGGTCGTGGTCTTGCCGACTCCGAAGCCGCCGGCGACGACCAGCTTGACCGGTGTCGGAGGCTGTTCAACTGGTGTCACGGAGTGAGCCCCGTGAGTCGGGGACGGCACGGAGACCATCGATAACCCTTCGCAGTACGGAGAGATCCTGGGCGGTCCTGGCGTTCGGCCGGTGGACCGCCAGATGCCCGGCGGCACACAGGTCCTCGGCCAGCACGCGAACCACGTTGAGGTGCAGTCGCAGTCCGGCGGCCAGTTCCGCCACCGACTGCGGCCGTCGGCAGGCCGCGACGATGTCGTGGTGTTCGAAGGTGAGTGAGTCAAGGACGGAGAGCCCGGCCGAGGTCGACACGACCTGGGTCTCGACCGGGAGCGGCGCCGCGGTGCCGCCTCCCGACACCCGGCCGGTGGTCAGCAGGAACGGCCGGATCGCGGGGGCGCGGCCGACCGGCTCCGGCGAGCCCGCGGCATCCTCAGCTGCCTCGTGCGGTGGTCCACCGACGGCCATCACGATCCCTTCCCGAAGTGCCTGTACCCGTGCGCCGGCCGCGGGGACCGTCAGCCGGCCGGCGCCGCGCCGACACTGTTCTTCAGTTCCAGCACCAGCTGGGGGGTGAGCGCGGCCCCGGCTCGGTTGGCGAAAAGGGTCATCTCATACGCGATGTTGCCCAGCTTCGCGTCCTTGGAGGTCACCACTCCGAGGACGGCGCCGCAGCCGATGGCCGACACCAGCACATGGCCGCCCTCCAGGTCAATGATGACCTTGTTGAGGCCGCCGAGACCGTAGTTGCCGGAGGCGCCCGCGGCAAGACTCGTCAGGCCGGACACAATCGCGGCGAGCCGCTCGGAGTCGGCTTGGTCGCGCAGCTGGGAGACGGCTATCAGCAGGCCGTCGGACGACACCGCGATGGCGTCGACCACACCGGCGGTCTCCGTGGCGAACCGGTCGAGCAGCCAGGTGAAATCGGCCGCGGCGGCTCGCAGATCGGTCAGTTCCGGCCGCTCGGAACTGCTGTCAGCTGTCGACGTGGTCACTGCCCGACTCCTTCTGGGATTCCTGGTGCTGAGATGGTGCCGGCCCGGTCGGAGCGTGAGCGCTGTCCTGCTCCGCCCGGCGTACGGCTGCTTCGAACTCGTCGAGTTCGCAGCGGACGGCATCGGCGTCGACGGGCTGCCGAGCGGCCGATTCCCCCCGGTCGGCCGGTGAAGCGGTCATGGCGAGTGTCGCTCCCCGCACCCGCCGCCGCAGCGGCCGGGAGGCCTGTGCGGCGGGCGGTTCGTCGGGGGCGGTGGTCATCTTCGCGCCGGTCTCCGTGATGGACCGCTGCGCAGTGGTCAGCTCCGCGCCGGTGCAGGCCGGGACGCGCCGGGGAAGCGCACCATGCAGCGACGGAGCCACCGGCCGCTGTTCGGTGACGGTGACGGTGACGGCAGAGGCCAGTGCGGACGGTGGCGCGGGCGCGGCGGTCTCCTGACCGGTCATCGCCGGGAACGTCGCCACGGCTGCGGCCGGGCCCGTGGCGGCGGGCTGCGCGGGGTCTATGGGACTCATGGCCAGCAGGAGCACGGCGGGGATCCAGATGGTGCTGGTGACCCCGCCGCCAGGCGTACGGCTCAGGGTCACCCGCACACCCCAGCGCCGGGCGAGGCTGCCGACCACGAAGAGACCGAGCACCATGGTCGGTACGAGGTCGAGCCGCTCCCGACGGATCAGCCGGGCGTTCTCGTCGGCGAGGCGCTCCGCGCTCATCCCGAGGCCGTGGTCGATGACCTCGATCAGCGCCCCGCCGTCCTCGGTGACGTCGGTGCCGGGGCGGACCACCACCTCGACGGGCGCGTGGAAGGGGGAGAACGCGACCGCGTTCTCCAGCAGTTCGGCGAGCATCAACGTCAGGTCACCGATGATGTCGGGCGCGACAGTGACCTCCGTCTCGGACCGCAGGGACACCCGTTGGTAGCCCTCGATCTGACCGAGCGACGCCCGGATGACGTTGGCCAGGGGGGTCGGCCGGGCCTCGACACCGGTCTCCCTGATTCCGGCGAGCAGCATCAGGCTGTCGGCGTTGCGCTGGAGACGTACGGCGATGTGGTCGATGCTGTACAGCCGTTCGAGGAGCTCGGGGTCGGTCTCCTCGCGTTCGACGGTGTCGATCAAGGCGAGCTGACGCATCGTCAGATTGCTTACTCGGCGTCCGACGTTGCCGAACATCTCGGCGACGTTGCGGCGGCTCAGTACCTGCCGCTCCAGCAGCTGGGCTGCGGTGATCTGCACCTGGTTGAACGCCTCGGCCAGCTCGCCGATCTCGTCGCGGACCGGGACCGGGATCGGCCGCGGCCGCAGGGGGGTGCTGTCGCCGGACTCGTCGTCCGCGACCCGGGCGAGTTCCTCACCCGCCACCTCGACCACCTGCTGGGCGGCGCCCGTCAGGGCAACCAGGGGACGTACGACCGAGCGCCGGGCCAGGACACAGAAGAGCAGCCAGGCGACAAAGCCGAGCAGGGTCAGACCGAGCAGGTACAGCGCGCCCCGCAGGGCGCCGGCGGAGACGGCGTCGGCCTGGGCGGCGGTCTGCTCGATCAGCGACCGGGTGATGCCGAGGCGGGTTTCGGACTGCCGGGTTCCGTCGGCGACAGTCTTGCGGAGCTGCGCCGGCGTCTGGTCCTGCAGGGCGCCGGGATCGATCTGGAGTTCCGCGAAACTGGCCTCGATGCCGTTCTGCTCGGAACCGCGTTCGATGCCGTCCATGCGCAGGGCCTGGGCCGGTGTGGCGAGCTGCTGGAACCGGGCCGACTGGTGTTCGTAGAGCTCGTGGGCGCCGACCGCGTGGCTGTACTCGGTGAGGGCGTTGGCGTCACGGGTCTGTGCGGAGAACACGGCGCTCTCGAAGGCCGCGTGGGCGGCGTCGGCTCGCAGCACCGCGTCGAGCAGGGTCGTGACCGAGGACGACGAGGTGCCGGTGTAGCGGTCCAGACCGATGCCGTCGATCAGGTAGTCGACCGCGGCAGCGTACGCGGGGTCGATGTTGGCGGCAGGTACGTAGCCGCCTTCGAGCTTCTCACGCAGGACACCGAGGGCGTGGATGTACTGGAGCGCCTGCGCCTCCCCGTGCGCCAGGCCCGAGGCGAACGCCGAGCGCACGGCGGCGACCTGCGCGTTGGTGTTCCGCTGCGCCTGGCGGTAGTCGCCGGTCTGCGGCGGGGAGGCTCCGGGGCGGGCCGCGTCGTACTGCACGGAGAGCAGCAGCGCCTGACGGTGTTCGGCCTGTACCTCGTCGATGAGCTTCGCGACCTGTTCACTGTCGCGCACCAGCTCCGCGATCCGGCCCGCGTCCCGGGCCTGCTGCACCTGGCCATAGGCGCCAATACCGAGCAGTATGCCGACGACCGCGATGGGTGTGATCACCAGGACGTTGAGTTTGCGCCGGAACGGCCACCGGTCGAGGACGGTCGCCGCCTTCCGGCGGCGGAGCCGCGGCATCCGGTCGGCATGCCCGGGTCGACCGGGTGGGCCGGATGGGCCGGGTGCGATCGGCGGGTTCCCTCTGTTCGCGGACACCCGGGCCTCCTTCGACGGGTTGCTGAGCGGTGGCGGAGGTGTCGTTGCCGCCGGACCGCAGATGGCCGGCAGCGGAAGTGACACTTTCGCAGCGCTCGTCGCTGATAGGAGCAAAGAGATCGCGCCATGTGTCCGAAACCGGCTGCGTGAGAGTAACCGCATTTACGCTGACATGACAGACCATATGTCATAAAAAATTAATTACGAAATCTTTATGAAGCATCTCCCGAACGCGGTGCTTCGTCCGTGGAGGTGCCCGTCCCACTGCACGCTGCCGACCGATGTACGGTGCTCGGCGGGGAAGGTGACGCGACCCGACCGGTTGAGCGCGGCCCTGGGCATCGGGAGCCTGCTGCTGCCCAAGCCATCCGAGCCACCGCTCGGGGCATCGCCGCCCGTCGGCCTCGTGGGCCTCCCCCCCGGCCGCTCAGCGGGTCCTCACGACGGGGGCCACGCACCGGAGCCGTCGCCGAACCGTAAGCTCCTCCTCCCCACCCAGCCCTGCCCCTCTTGCCCCGTGTTGGAGACCCCGTGCACCCCACCCGCAAGGCGGCCGTGACGGCCACCGCCCTCCTGGCCGCGGCCACTATCACCGTCGTTGCCGGCTGCGAGAGCGGTTCCACCACCGCCGAATCCGCCGCCGCGTCACCCAGCGGCTCGTCCAGACCCGGCTGCCCCACCGTCCTCGGCGAGGCCAAACGGGCCGTCAAGGCAGCCGAGGACGTCAACGCCCCCTGGACCGGACCGACCAGCGGACCCGGGGCTGTCCCCGACAAGACCATCGTCTACATCGCCCAGACCCTGACCAATCCCGGTGTCGAGGGCGTCGCCAAGGGTGTTCAGGAAGCCGCCGACGTCATCGGCTGGCGCGTCCGCACCATCAACGGCCAGGGCACGACCGCCGGAATCAAGGCCGCCTTCGACGAGGCCCTCGCCCTCAGACCCGACGGCATCGTCATCGGCGGCTTCGATCCCACGTCCACCGGCGAGCAGGTCAAGCAGGCGGACGCCGCCGGCATCCCGCTGATCGGCTGGCACGCCGTCGCCGCCCCCGGTCCCAGCGAGAAGCCGAAGCTGTTCAGCAACATCACCACAAGGGTCGAGGACGTGGCGAAGATCAGCGCCGACTGGATCATCGCGCGGTCCAACGGCCGTGCGGGCGTCGTCCTGTTCACCGACGCCTCGATCCCCTTCGCCAAGCGCAAGTCCGATCTGATCAAGAAGAAACTCGACACCTGCTCCGACGTCAAGCTGCTGAGCTACGAGAACATCCCCATCCCGCAGGCGGGTAGCCGCACCATAGAGAGAGTCTCCTCCCTGGCCGCCCGCTTCGGCGACAGATGGACCCACTCCGCTGCCATCAACGACCTGTACTTCGACCACGCCGGCCCCGCCCTGCACGCCGCCGGCAGAGAGGGTGCGGGCGCCCCGTTCAACATCGGGGCCGGTGACGGTGACCCATCGGCCTTCCGGCGCATCAACAGCAGGGAGTTCCAGGCCGCCACCGTGCCCGAGCCGCTGTCCGAACAGGGCTGGCAGATCATCGACGAGTTCAACCGCGCGTTCGCGGGCAAGCCGGCCAGCGGCTACGTCGCCCCCGTTCACATCATCACCGCGGCCAACAGCGGCGGCGCACTGTCCTGGGACTCCGAGAACTACCGCAAGGCCTACCGCAGGGTCTGGGACAACTGAAGCGCTCTCCCTCGTAAACGAGCAAGAGCAGTACCCAAACTCCCCAACTCCCGTACGACCACCCGCCGTTGACGACGACAGCGCCCCGCTGATCCAGGGGGCGCTGTTCGCCTCTCCGGGAGTCCGGAACCTCAGCCGTGCTTGCAGCGGCCTGTCCCCGTCTCTTCGGCCCCACAGCCCGCGTTCGCCAGCACAAGTACGAACTTCCACGGCTCCAGCAACGCTTTCGGACGGCTCTGCCTGCTCATGGCGATCAGAGCGTGGGGCTTCCTGTGCATCGGGTGTGTTCCTTCCCCGGATTCGTCGGGACGGAATCAGTGGCGTGTCTTGCCGATCGCACTGGAACAGAGCTAGTGGTCATCAGTACATAATCGCTACCGTTCGAACATCAGCGAAGCGAAACGTTCACGGCCGAACAGATCATCTTGGTGAGAGAGGGCTCGATGACGGACGACCGGCCCTTCGCTCTGCAGCGCAGGGAATGCCTCATGGACGAGCTGCGCAGGCACGGCGCCGTACGGGTCCGCGACCTCGCACAGCTGCTCGCAGTCAGCGAACTGACCGTACGGCGCGACATCGCCGCCCTGGCCGCCCGCGGCCTGCTCACCAAGGTGCACGGGGGTGCCACCCTCCCGACCGAGCTCGACCCGGCCCCGGCGCGCCGGCACCGCCCCACGGCGACGGCTTTGACCGTCGGTATGGTCGTGCCCTCCCTGGACTACTACTGGCCGCAGGTCGTCAGCGGCGCGCGTGCGGCCGCCGCCGCACTCGGCGTCCAGCTCCAACTGCGCGGCTCCAGCTACGACCAGGCGGAGGACCGCCGCCAGATCAGCCGGCTGATCGAGGCCAAGGAGGTGCAGGGCTTGCTGCTGGCCCCCAACCTCGACGGTGAGGGCGTCGACGAGATGATCGACTGGATCGGCAACCTGCCGGTGCCCACGATCCTGGTGGAGCGGCAGATCAGCCACTGGACGCCGACTCCCCGCCAGCTGGAATGGGTACGCAGCGACCACTCGCTCGGCCTGGAGATGGCGGTGCGCCACCTGTATGAACACGGTCACCGCAGGATCGGGCTGTTGCTGTCCAGGGGCAGCCCGACCTCGGCACACCTCGCCCAGGGCTGGTACAAGGCCTGCGCGGAACTCGACCTGCCCGACGACTTCGTCGTGCGCAAAGGGGTGGCTCTCTACGAACCGGACCACCGGGAGACCATCAAGGCCATCCTGGACAGATGCCGCAGATCCCGGATCACCGCACTGATCGTGCACAGCGACCCTGACGCCATCTCCGTCGCCCAGTACCTCACCGAGCAGGGGGTCGCGATCCCGGACGACATCGCCCTGGTCGGCTACGACGACGAGGTCGCCCATCTCGCGCAGCCGGCGATCACGGCCGTCCGTCCGCCCAAGGCCCGCGTCGGCCGGGTGGCGGTCGAGACGATGGTCGCCAGGCTCATGGAGGGCAAGCGCCGCCCGGCGCAGCGTGTGCTCATCCTGCCGGAGCTGATCCTGCGCGAGTCCTCGGTCAAGAGGGCCGCGTCACTGTGACGTCAGCGCCCGCGGTGGGCGGATCAGACGGCCGCCGAAGGCGCGGCCGGCAGGTCAGCCCTCTGTCTCGCCGGCCGCCCAGTCACGGATGAGGCGGATCGTGCGCTCGATCCGCTCCTCGTGCAGATAGTGGCCCGTGCCGGGCCAGTGCTCGACGCGTGAGCCGGGCACCCGCAGCGTGCCACGCTCCCACTCGGCGGCCTTCGCGAACGTCCACACGGTCAGCGCGGGCTGCGTGCGACGGCGCAGATAGGCCTCACTGTGCGGGCGGACGCCCACGGCGCCGGGGTCGGTGTACATGCCCGCGTAGGCCTGGGCGACGACGTGGTCCGGTGTGCCGAGCATGGTGCGCATATGTGCGGTGCGCAAGCCGGGCGGGACCTGCGGCGAGAAGGCGTCGGCCACGACGGCGGCGGCCGCGTGGGCACCGCCCTTTCGGTACTCGGCGAGCCGGGCGGGGATCTGCTCGACCTCGGCACCGTGTGCGCCGTGGGCCGGGTCGAGGGCGATGACCGACCGTACGAAGTGCGGGTGGCGGACGGCGAGCAGATTGACGACCTGGCCGCCCATGGAGTGCCCGACGGCGGTCACCGGCCCGGCGCCCAGGACGCCGATCAGCGCGGCCAGATCATCCGCCATCGCCGTCGGTGTGTTGCCCTCGTCCGGCACCTCGGAGCGACCGTGGCCGCGCAGATCGGGAACGAGGACGCGGAACCGGTCGGCCAGTGCCTCGGCGTGCGGCGACCACTCCCGTCCGTCGCCGCCCCAGCCGTGCACCAGCAACAGCGCCGGGGCGTCGTCCGGGCCGAGGCTGGTGCAGAAGAGGCGGATGCGGCCGAGGCCGAGGAGTGTCATGAGCGGCTGTCCGGGGTGGTGCGGTAGGTGGCGTGGGTGAAGTCCGCGTGTACACCCGTACCGTCGAGGTCCTGGACCCACAGTCCCAGCATCGCGCCGGTGAAGCCGAGGACCCTCAGCTGTCCGTCGTGGAACTCGTCGGCGTGCTCGTCCGACAGGACCGTGGCGTCGAGGTGGAGCCGCAGCGCCTGGGGACCGCTGCGGCCGGTGGCTCCGGTGGCGTACGAGAAGTACAGGTGGGGGCCGTCGAGTTCGGCGCGCAGCACGACGGGGCGCCCGGGTTCGAGAGGGATCCTGGGCGGGTGCGCGGTGAGCTTTCCGGCCTCGCAGCTCAGCGCCCGCAGCACCGGGGAGGAGTCGTCCTCGGCCGTGACGTACAGGTAGTGCCAGTTGCGGGTGTTGTAGTAGGCGGTGAGCCCGGCCATGTGGTCAGGGCTGCGGGGCGTGAAGGTCAGCTCGGTCTCGAAGGAGCAGCTCCGTGCCGTCACCCGTCGGGCGACCAGGCTGGGCGCCCGACGGCCCACAGGCGACTGGCCGCCCCGGACGCGCAGCCGCCCGGGCATCGGCTCGACCCATTCCGGGTCGGCCGGCCGGCGCAGGGTGGACCAGTCGGGGCCGAGCACCGGGCCGTCGAAGTGGTCCATGGCGGGCGGCTCGGGCACGGGGGCGGGCAGAAGGCCCGGCGCCGGTACCGTGACGGCGGGAACCCCGCCCGCGACGCGCGGCCAACCGTCCTCGGTCCAGGTCACGCGTTGCAGGGCGGTCTCCCGGCCCAGCACGCAGCGGCCGCGCTCGGTGTAGGGGCGGGCGGCGATGTGGGCGGCGTACCACTCCCCCGTCGCCGTCTTTACGAGCGAGCAGTGCCCGGCCTTCTGGAGCTCCAGGGTCGGATCGTGCCGGGCGGTGAGCAGCGGCCCGGACGGGTCGGGTTCATACGGGCCGAGCAGTTCGCGGGAACGGGCCACGGCCGCACCGTGCTCGTAACCCGTACCTCCTTCGGCGTGCACCAGGTAGTACCAGCCGTTCCTGCGGTAGAGGTGCGGGCCCTCGGCGACTCCGGCGGCGGTGCCCACGGAGATCGTCCGGGGTTCGCCGAGCAGCTTTCGCGCGGCACGGTCGTACTCCTGGACCTCGATCCCGGCGAACAACTCCCGCTCCGGCCGCCAGTCGAGACGCATGTTGAGCAGCCAGCTCCGCCCGGCACCGTCGCCGTCGCCGTCGTGGAACAGTGAAACGTCGAAGCCCCGCCCGTGCAACGGAACCGGGTCGGACCACGGACCCTCGACCGAGGGTGCTGTGGTGACGTAGTTGGGGAGGTCCTTCCAGCCCTCCGCGTAGGTGTCGACCACGGTGAAGACGAGGTGGAACAGACCGTCGGCGTACGACAGTCCGGGTGCCCAGATGCCTCCGGAGTCGGGGACGCCCGTCAGGTCGAGGAGCCGTCGGCTGTCCAGGATTCCGCCCAGCGAACGCCAGTGCACCAGGTCCCGGGAGTGGTGCACGCGCACCCCCGGGTACCACTCGAACGTGGATGTGGCGATGTAGAAGTCGTCGCCGACCCGCAGGATCACGGGGTCGGGTTCGAATCCGCGCAGGACGGGGTTGTGGATCACAGAGGCTCCGCTCAGAGGGAGATCAGCGGGAGGAGAGGGCTCAGGGGTGAACAGGGCTCAGGGGGTGAACAGGGCTCAGAGGGTGAACAGGAGGGTGCCGAAGCTCGGGTGGTCGCCTTGCGGTGGAGCGCCCTCCGGTCACACGGTGGAGCCGGTGCGGTCCCATGTGCCGCACCGGCCTTATCGTTGTGTCATTCGCCCGACAGGCCGCCCCGGTAGAGCACCAGGGTGCTGAGCGGGCCGAGCTTGGGCCGCTCACCCGAGCCGATCACCTTTCCGGTGGCGAGGTCGCGGGCCGGGCCGAACCGCGTGCGGGCGGGCACGGTAAAGGTCTTGTCGGTGCTGGTGTTCATGGCGATCAGGTAGTTGCCGTACTCGCAGAGGTAGAACGGCGCGCGTCCGACGAGCATGGTCTCCACGCCGTCGAAGTGGACGCCGAGGGCGGGGTCCGGGATGTCGTCCGGGATGGGCGCGAGGCGGTAGACGTCTCCCTCCTGCGACTGGTGGAGGGTCTCGCCGGGCGGCGGGAAGCCGCCGGGCGGGATGTGCCCCGCCCCGGGGTCGTTGATGGCGTAGTCCCACAGGATCCAGTCACGTGCCGTGAACGTCTCGTCGGTGGTGCCGGCGGAGCGCTGACGGACCGTCGCGGAGCGCTGGTGGACGGGGGTGAGGTGGTGGATGCGGGCATAGTCGTTGACGCCCTGGCGGCACCGCCAGTAGAGGGAGGCGAACAGCAGTTCCTTGCCGTTCTTGACGGCGAGGCAGCCGTTCTCCTCGTCGGCGAAGACGAAGTCGGGCCGGTCCCAGGCCGTCGGGATCCGGGCCGGGCGGGACGCGAGTGTCTGGAAAGCGTCCCAGTCGCGGGAGACCAGGCGCAGCCCGGCGAGGCCGACCCGGGTCCAGCTGTGGTGGATGAGCAGGTCCAGCTGCCGGTAGAACTGGCCGTCGGCCATCATCTCCTGGGTCCAGCCGACGATGTCGGGGTCCTTGAACACGGCGGCGGCCATCAGCGGGTTGGAGTCCCAGGCGGTACGGGACGCGTACGCGACCTCGCCGGGGTAGACCTCGTTGCGCCAGCCGATGACGGTCTCGATACGGGAGACCCGGGCGCCCGTCTCATCGACGTCGACGACCCGGAACCGGCCGCGCGCCTTGGTGATCTTGACCATCTGTTCGCGCAGTTCGGGCGCCTCCTGGGCGTCGTGGCCGCGCGTGACGGACTCGTACATCATGACCAGCCAGTCGATGACCTCGCCATAGCTGCCCACGTAGCCGAGTTCGCGGGTCAGGCCGGCCTTCGTGACCTGGTGGTAGCTCTCGCCGAGCGGCTTGGTCGGGTTGCCGTCCTCGTCCTCCCTGCCGAGGTAGGGCTTCATACCGAGGGACTGGTACATGTAGTCGCGGGCCTTGGTCTCCGGGAGGGCGAGGTCCGGGTCGAGCAGTCGCAGGCCTCGGTTGGCCTGGTAGATGCCGATGGCGCAGATCTGCGACTGGTTGGTGTAGTGCGGGAAGTGCTGCCGCCAGTAGTCCCGGCTGGACTTGAGCATGTCGGTGTACGCCGCGCGGCGCACCGGCTGCTCGGCGGTGTCGGTGCTCTTCGGCGGGGTGACGGTCAGGTCGTCGAACCAGGCGGTGCCGGGGCCGGACAGCCGCAGATGGAACTCGACCTGGGTGGCGCCGGCCGGGGTCTGGAGGTCGAGGGAGACCTGTTCCCAGTCGTGGGTGCCGCCGGCGGCGAACTTCCTGTGGTCGCCGCCGACGAGGTTGCCGGACGCGTCGAAGAACAGCGGGTCGATGTGCGCGCCGGCCCCGGTGACACCGTCCGTCCTGATCCAGGCGGCGTAGGTGGTCGTGCCTTCGCCGACCTGGAACCTCGCCGTGTTGTAGGCGGTGATGAACCCGGTGTCCGCGGTCGCCGCGACCTTGAGGGAGGCGGATCCGGAGCGGGAGACGGCGGTGTCCCGGGACCAGGTGGCGTCGGTGGTCCTGCCCCAGCTGGGCACTGCCCAGCCCGAGGGGGTGTCGCCGCCCTGCTCGAAGCCCGGGTTGCGCAGTTCGGTCGGCTTGACCAGGTCCACGGAGTCGAACCAGGCGGTGCCGGGGCCGGACAGCCGCAGATGGAACTCGAGCTGGGTGGCGCCCTCCGGGGTCTCCAGGTCGAGGGAGACGTACTCCCAGCCGTGGGTGCCGCCGGCGGCGAACTTCTTGTGGTCGCTGCCGACGAGCTTGCCGCTCGCGTCGAAGAACAGCGGGTCGATGTAGGCGCCGACCCCGGTGACCCCGTCCGTCCTGATCCACGCCCCGTAGGTGTACGTGCCCTTCTGGACCTGCGTCTTGGGGTCCGAATAGGTGAACATGTTGCCGCCGGACGCGGGCAACTGGAGCTTCAGCGAGGCGGAACCGGTGCGCGAGACGGTGGTGTCGCGCGACCAGGTGGCACCGGCGGTCATGCCCCAGCCGGCCGCCGACCAGCCCATGGGGGTGTCGCCGCCCTCCTCGAAGCCCGGGTTGGTGATCTCGTACGGGGAGCCGGTCACCTTCTGGTCCAGGCGGTCGCCCAGGTGCTCCCAGAGCAGGGCGAGGACCAGACCGACCCGGCCGAAGCCCTGCCACTGCTGGTCGGAGCCGGTGAGCACGGACTGGTCGAGCTTCCAGGCCATGTAGCGGCCGTCGACGGCGCGCAGGACCCGGTCCAGGGCGGCGTCCTTCTTGTACGCTGGGCTGCCGGACCACAGATAGCCCTCGGCCAGCGACTGGAAGGCGAAGGCGTCCATGCCGGCCGGGTTCGCGGCGGTGAGGTAGAAGTTCTGGTCCTTCTCGACGCGTCCGCGCACGGCCTGAAGCACCTCGGGGCCCTCGACGTCGCGCGGCTTGAGCTCCGGGGCCGGGCCCTGGGGTTCGCCCTTCGGCGGGATGAAGTACGGCTCGGTGTGGGTGTAGATGCGGTAGATGCCGCGCGAGGGCGTGGTCATCTTGTAGTAGAGCTGGTCGGGGTTCTGGCCGTACGACCAGATGCGCCCCATGGAGCGGATCTCCAGCGTCACCTTCTTCTTGCCGGCCGTCATCTTCTCCGGCAGGGGGAGGGTGTGGAAGAAGAAGCGGCCGGGGGTGCGCGGCGCGGTGTCGAGGATGTCGAGGCTGTCGACCGCGCCCTCGTCCTGGTAGCCGATCTGGAGGCCGTCGCAGAACAGCTGGAGCCGCCACATGTTGGTGCCGGAGGCCGCCTGCTCGGAGGTGTCGTCGTAGTCGTCGCCCCACAGCCGCACCGTGACATAGGTGGTGCCGGTCGGGCTGACGGCGACGTCGAACTTCAGCGTGCCGCCCCAGTAGCCGGCAGGTTCCGTCGAGTTGAGGACACGGGCGCTCTGGCCGAGGCCGCCGGTGACGGTGTCGGAGAGGGTGGCGGCGAGGTGGTGCGCGGCCTCGGACCTGGCGTCGCCGAAGACAACGATGTCCAATGGCTTGCTGACGGCCGGCTGGAACGCCTCGGGCAGTTCGGGCTCGGTGACCGGCGAGGCGGCGGCGGGCTGCGCGGTCAGCCAGCCGAGGCCGGCCGCGGCGGCGCCGGTCGTCCCGGCGTACTTGAGCACTTCACGTCTTCTGGGGGCGTTGGACACGGCTGATCCTTCTTACTTGAGGCTGCCCATGAGAATTCCGCTGCGCCAGTACTTCTGGAGCGTGAACATGAAGATCGCGAGCGGAACGATCGACAGCAGGGACCCGGTGAGGACAAGGGTGTTCATGTCGCGGGCGGTCTGTGCCTGCTGAAGCCACGAGTAGAGGCCCAGGGTGACCGGGAAGGTGCGCTCGCCATTGAGCATGAACAGGGGAAGGAAGAAGTTGTTCCAGATGTTGATGAACTCGAGCATGAAGATGGTGATGCCGCCGGTCCTCATCAGCCGCAGGGCGACCACGTAGAAGATCCGCAGCTCACCGGCGCCGTCGATGCGGGCCGCCTCCATCAGCTCGGTGGGCACGGAGCTGTCGGCGTACACCTTGCCGAGGTAGACCCCGAACGGGTTGATGAAGTACGGGATGAGCACCGACCAGATGGTGTTCGTGAGCCCGATCTCGGAGAACACCAGGTAGAGCGGGAAGGCCAGCAGCGTGCTGGGCAGCAGCGAGGCGCCGACGATGACCGCGAAGAGCGCGCCCCGGCCGTGGAAGGCGAACTTCGAGAGGCCGTACCCGGCGGCGAGCGAGACAAAGGTGGAGCCCGCCGCTCCAAGGGTGGAGTAGAGGACGGAGTTGCCCACCCAGCGGGCGAAGACCCCGTCGTGGTAGGTCCAGATGTCCTGGAGGTTGTCGCCGAGGTGGTTGGAGGAGAACCACAGGCCGAACGTGGAGTAGAGGTCGGTCTGGTTCTTGGTCGCGGAGACGATCAGGAACCAGGTGGGGGCGAGCGAGTAGAGCAGGAAGAGGACCAGCAGACCGGTGGTGAGCGCCACCGCGCGGCGGGAGGGACGCACGCCGCCCCCGGAGGCAACACTGCTCATGACATCTTCCTGTTCGTGACGCGGTAGAAGACGAAGGCGAGAATGCCGGTGACGACGGCCAGGACCAGGGACTCGGCGGCGGCGTACTGGTAGTCGCCGACCTTGAAGGCCTGGTCGTAGATCTCCATCATCGGCGTGAAGTCCGTGTTGATGGACTCCGGTGCGATCTGCCGCATGATCAGCGGCTCACCGAACAGCTGGAGCCGTCCGATCAGCGAGAACATGCCGGTCAGCACGAGGATCCCGGTGATGTTGGGCACCTTGATCGACCAGGCGATCCGCCACTCGCGGGCGCCGTCCAGCCGGGCCGCCTCGTACAGCTCGCGGGGCAGCGCCTGCAGCGAGGCGGAGATCAGGATCATGTTGAAGCCGATCCCCTGCCAGGTGAGCAGGTTGCCGAGCGACAGGTACGTGTTGAGGCCGCCGAAGAACGTGATGTCCGTGCCGGCGCGTTCCGCGACCTCCAGCAGCGGACTGCCCGTCGGGCTGTAGAGGAACAGCCACATCAAGGTGGAGACCACGGCGGGGATGACGTACGGGATGAGCAGCGCCGAACGGAAGAAGCGCACCGCCCGGGCGGCAACCCCGTCCAGCAGCAGGGCCAACAGCAGGGCGATGGCCAGCATGACCGTGATCTGCACCGCGCCGAACAGCAGGGTGCGCCCCATGCTCGCCCAGAAGGCGCTGTCGCCGAGGACCGAGGCGAAGTTGGCGAAGCCGGTGTAGACGACCCGTGTCGGGCCGAAGCCGAGGCCGGTGCTCTTCTTCTCGTGCAGGCTCTGGCTGAAGGCGTAGCCGATCGGCAGGACGTAGGTGGCGAGGAAGCCCAGCAGGAAGGGGAGGGTGAACAGCAGCCCCTTGTAGGCTCCCCGTCTCCCGGCCCGGCGGGGGGAGGACCGCCGGACCGGGGAGTCGGTCGCGACCTTCGCCGGTCGCGTCAGGGTGGACACGGGTGTCTCCAGGTGGGGTGAGTCGACTGTCTGCCGAGCAGGCTGCTGGTTGCCTTCTGGCGGGCTCAGCTGCCCGCGACCGCCTTGATGCCCTTGCCGTTGAGGTCGTCGACGGTCCACTTCTCGATGCTCTTCAGCATCTCCTCGACCTTGATTTCCTTCTTGATGACCTTGCCCCACTGCTTCTGCATCTCGGAGTACATGGCCGCGTAGTTCGGGCCGTACTGCCACTGGTCACCGACCCGCGAGGCGGCGGTCGTGATCACGTTCGCGCTGTCGGACTCGCCGTTGAACATCTCGGTGGGGATGATCTTGTCGACGTACGGGGAGACGTCGGTGACCGCCGGGAAGAGACCGGACTTGGACGCCGGGTCCGTCAGTGTGGTCAGCGACTCCTTGCTGCTGGACATCCAGGCGGCGAACTCGGCGGCGCGGTCCGGGTACTTGCAGCCCTTGAGCACGCCCAGGGTGTCGAAGTTGCTGGAGGTCTGCGGCTTGGCGGTGTCGAAGACCGGCGAGTCCGCGAGCTGCCACTTGCCCTTGGACTTGGGGAAGTTGGTGTTGTAGATCGGCAGCTGCCACGTCGAGGTGGTCATCGCGATGGTCGTGCCGAGGTCCCAGGTCTTGAAGACACCGGGGTCGGCGTAGGAAGCCTTGGAGGCGAGGTCGTTGTCGACCAACTGCTGGACGATGTCACCGGCCTTCAGTGCCTCGGGGGAGGTGAAGTCGACCACCCAGTGGTCGCCCTCCGCCTTGTACCACTGGGCACCCGACTCCCAGGACAGGTCGACCAGGGTGCTCGGGTCCTCGCCCGCCATGTTGAAGATCTTGACCTTCTTGTTCTTCTTCTGCGCCTTCTTGCCGGCCGCGATCAGGTCGTCCCAGGTCTTCGGCGCCTCGATGCCGTACTTCTTGAACAGGTCCGCGCGGTAGGCGGTGAACAGCGGCGAGGAGCCCATCGGGATGCCGAAGGTGGTGCCGCCGGGGCTGACCGCGTTCCACGCCGCGTTCGTGTACTTGCCCTGGTACGGCTCGGCGATTTTGGTGATGTCGGTGAGCAGGCCGTCCGCGGCGAAGTTCGCGAGGTTCATCCCGTCCATCTTCGACAGGCAGGGAGCGGTGCCGGCGTTCACCGCGGCGCGCAGCTTCTGGTACGCCGTGTCGCCCGCCGGGTTGACGAACTTGATCTGGGTTTCGGGGTGCTCCTTGTTCCACACCTTGGTCTGGGCCTCGATGCCGTCGGTCCAGCTCCAGAGTTCCAGGGTGACCTTGCCCTTCGCGGGCTTCGCGGCGGACTCGGAGTCGTCGCCGCCCTCACAGGCGACCAGCAGGAGGGACAGGGACGCCGCGGCGGCGACCGAGGCGAGGGCTCTGGTTCGGAACTGGGACATCGGTCCTCCACGGAGGGAACGGGACGGCGCTTGGGGTGGGAGCCGGCGCGGTCAGCAGGAGACAGGGCGGGGATACGGTGTCCGTCCCCAGAGGGAAGGTAACCGTTTGCCGTGGACCGTAGGACGTGAGCGGCCAGGCCCGCAAGAGGGGAAGGTGCGATTGTTTCCTCAAACTTTCTGAAGCGTTACCTGGTGCCCTATTTGACCTGCACAGTTGACGCCAATACCACTCCGAGCGATCGAGCATCTCGACCACGTGACGACGGATCGCATCATTGACCCATGAGGCGGCGGGCCTTAACGTGGAATACGTTTACCCGGGCGAGCCTTTCGAGAGCGCCCTCTGCCCCCTCCGTCCCCGTGCCCGAAGCAGGAGCACAATGCCCACGCCACCGCTGCCCCCTGCCGTGTTCGCGATGAACCCGGTGCATCTGCCCGAGCTCTTCCCGCCCCTCCTCATGGCGCGGCTGCGGCAGCTCGTGACGATCGATCCCGGCCTCGTTGTCCAGGACTTCACCGATCCGGTGGCCGCACGGGCGTTGGCGGAAGCCGAGGTGCTGGTCACGGGCTGGGGCTGCCCGCACCTCGGCGCGGACGTGCTGGACGCGGCCCCCCGGCTGCGTACGGTCCTGCATGCGGCCGGCAGTGTGCGCAACCTCATCGGGGAGGCGTTCTGGGAACGAGGACTCACCATCTCCAGTGCCGTCCGTGCCAACGCGCTGCCCGTGGCCGAGTACACGCTGGCCGCGATCCTGTTCGCCGGAAA
>CBFGQM010000079.1:0-16732 GCA_965650905.1 uncultured Streptomyces sp.
ATCTCCAACAACCGCAACCGCCTGGGGACGAACCTGTGGACCTCGGCCGGGCCGCCTTCCATCTGGTCGGGCGGGGTTTGGTGCCGATGGTCTTCGGGTCGCTGGCCTTCGACCTGGTTCTGCCCACGAGCCCGGCGATCTGGCTGGCCTTCCTGTTCGCCGTACTGCTCGGCGTCCTCGTGAGCTACTCGATCCGCTACCTGGTCGTCCTGTCCGCGTTCTGGCTGCTCGACGGCGCGGGCGTGGCGCAGATCG
Organism: uncultured Streptomyces sp.; assembly: GCA_965650905.1. GTDB lineage: Bacteria > Actinomycetota > Actinomycetes > Streptomycetales > Streptomycetaceae > Streptomyces. The sequence goes on from CBFGQM010000079.1 coordinate 256, forward strand.
CGTGGCTGGCCGGGACCTTCTTCTCCGGGATGGTGCTCCCGCTGAACGTCTTCCCCGGCGTGCTCGGTGAGATCGCCCGTGCCCTGCCCTGGTCGGCGCTGCTGCAGGTGCCGGCGGACGTGTTCCTCGGCAGGCACACGGGGTTCGACCTGATGGGTGCGTACGCGTTCCAGGCCGCGTGGGCCGTCGGGCTGCTCGCGGTCGGGCGGCTGCTCCAGTCGGCGGCGACGCGGAGGGTGGTGGTCCAGGGTGGCTGAGGCGACTCGGGCGGTGGTCAGGGTGGCTGAGGCCACTCGGGTGGTGGTCAAGGGTGGTTGAGACCGAGTCCGGCGTGGCTGAGACGAGTCGTCTGGTGGAGGGTCTGCGCGCCTACCGCCTGATCACCGCGATGTGGGTCCGCTCCACGATGGCGTACCGTGCGTCCTTCGCGATGACCGCCGTCGGCAACTTCGCGGCGACCGCGCTCGACTTCGCCGCGATCCTGCTGATGTTCTCGCAGGTCGACGAGCTGGGCGGCTATACGCTGCCCGAGGTCGCCCTCCTGTACGGCGTCGCGGGAACCGCCTTCGGGCTCACGGACCTGGCGCTGGGCTCGATGGACCGGCTCGGGCGGCGGATCCGCGACGGTACCTTCGACACCCTCCTCGTGCGCCCCGCCCCTGTCCTCGCCCAGGTCGCCGCCGACCGCTTCGCGCTGCGCCGGCTGGGCCGGATCACGCAGGGGCTGCTCGTCCTCGGGTACGCCGTCGCCGTGCTGGACATCTCCTGGACTCCGCTCAAGGTGCTGATGATGCCGCTGATGCTGCTCAGCGGGGCGGCGATCTTCGGGGCGGTGTTCGTGGCGGGCGCGGCCTTCCAGTTCGTGGCGCAGGACGCGTCCGAGTTGCAGAACTCCTTCACGTACGGCGGCAATACGCTTCTGCGGTACCCGCCGACCGTCTTCGCGAAGGACCTGGTGCGCGGGGTGACGTTCGTGCTGCCGCTGGCCTTCGTCAACTGGCTGCCCGCGCTGTACGTGCTGGGGCGGCCGTATCCGCTGGATCTGCCGCAGTGGGTGGCGTTCGCGCCGCCGCTGATCGCGGCAGGCTGCTGCGCGCTCGCGGGGGTGGCCTGGCGTGTGGGACTTCGTTCGTACCGCAGCACAGGGAGCTAGCCGAAGTGGACCGTGACGTCATCGAACTCGACCGTGACCGTGATGACAGTGACCGTGATCGTGACCGTGCCTTCATCGAACTCGACCGGGTGGAGAAGGTCTTCGGCGTACGGAAGAAGACCGGTTTCCTGCGCGGTGAGCGGTACGAGGTGAGGGCGGTCGACTCGATCTCCTTCACCGTGGCTCGTGGCGAGATGGTCGGTTACATCGGCCCGAACGGCGCGGGGAAGTCCACCACCATCAAGATGCTGACCGGGATTCTGACGCCGAGCGGCGGCCGACTGCGGGTCGCGGGCATCGACCCCTCCCGCGAGCGCACTCGGCTCGCCCAGCGGATCGGGGTGGTGTTCGGGCAGCGTACGACGCTGTGGTGGGACCTTCCGCTGATCGACTCGTACCGGCTGATGCACCGTATGTACCGTATCCCTGACGCCCGTTACCGCGAGAACCTCGACCGGTGCGTCGAACTCCTCGATCTGGGCGCCCTGTTGGACGTCCCCGTCCGGCAGCTCTCGCTCGGCCAGCGGATGCGCGGGGACATCGCGGCGGCGCTGCTGCACGATCCGGAGGTGCTGTATCTCGACGAGCCGACGATCGGGCTCGACGTGATCTCGAAGGCCAGGGTCAGGGAGTTCCTGCGGGACCTGAACGCCGAGCGGTCGACGACCGTGCTGCTCACCACTCACGACCTGTCGGACATCGAGCAGCTGTGCCGCCGCGTGATGGTCATCGACCACGGGCGACTCGTGTACGACGGCCCGCTCACCGGGCTGCACGAGATCGGCGACAGTGAGCGGACGCTGGTGGTGGACCTGGAGCGGGAACTTCCGCCCATCGAGGTCGACCTGGCGCGGGTGGTGAGGGTCGAGGGGCCGCGGCAGTGGCTCGCCTTCCCGGCCTCCGAGTCGGCGGCGCCGCTCGTGGCGCGGATCGCGGCCGAGTATCCGCTGGTGGACCTGTCGGTGCGGGAACCGGACATCGAGGCGGTCATCAGCCGCATGTACGCGGAGAAGGCAACCTCGTAGGCTGCACGACCACCGTTCCCCCTGCCGTGTCGATGGTCAAGCAGCCCTCCGGGACCGGCAGTGACTGGGCGGGCCGGATCGTGGGCGGGGAGGGCTCCTCCCGGTGGGGCGTGGCGATCATGTCGGGGTTCGAGCGCAAGGGGCGCTGGACCATGCCGAAGCGCTTCAACTCCTTCGCGTTCTGGGGCGGCGGCACCATCGACCTGCGCGAGGCGGACTTCACGGACCGCGAGGTCGTCGTCAACTGCGTCGCGATCATGGGCGGCATGCAGGTCGTCGTGGAGCCCGGCGTCGAGGTCGTCGTCCGCGGCCTCGGCATCATGGGCGGCTTCGACCACCGCGAGGAGGGCGTGCCCGGCGAGCCCGGCGCCCCCGCGTGATCGTTACGGGCTTCGCCCTCTGGGGCGGCGTGGGCGTCGAACGCAAGCTGACGAGGGCCGAGCGGCTGCGCCTGAAGGAGGAGCGCCGGCAGGAGAAGCTGGAGCGGAGGGCTGCCTGCCAGGAGGAGCTGGGCGCTTCCCGGCGCGAGGCCCTGACCGAAGGCCACTCGGCCCACCGGGATGCCCTGGACCAGGCGCACGACATGCACAGCGACGTCATGGACCAGCACGGCGAGCTGCTCCGCCGGCAGCGGGAGGACCGCGAGGAGCGCCGCCAGGCGCGACGCGACGAACGTGAGCAGCGCCGGGGGAACCGCCGGGACTAGGGCCGAGGTCAGGGCCCAGCCAAGTGCGGTCAGGTCGGGGCGGGGCGGGCCGATCCGGTGAGGCCGAGGCCCCGCTCCGTGCCGGTGTCACAGCTTCCGGTGCCGGTGTCACAGCCCCGCCGACGCCGCCCCCTTCAGCATGTCCAGGTCGAAGGTGTCGGCCATCTGCTCGTACCCCCGGTCGCTGGGGTGGAGGTGGTCGCCCGAGTCGTAGTCGGAGCGGAGGCGCCGGGGGTTGTAGGGGTCGCGGAGGGCCTTGTCGAAGTCGACGTAGTCGTCGAAGACCTTGCCGGAGCGGATCCGGGCGTTGACGGCCTGGCGGGTGGCTTCGAGGTGGGGCCGGTAGCCGCGGTGGCCCTGGAACGGCATGAGGGTCGCGCCGACGACCCGCAGGCCGCGCGCGTGGGACCGCTCCTTCAGGGCGAGCAGCCCGGCGGTGATCTCGGTGGCATCGGTCTGGTGCGGGGTGCGCAGGATGTCGTTGACGCCGAGCACCACGACGACGGCCTTGACGTTGGTGCGGCCGAGCACGTCGCGGTCGAAGCGGGTCAGGCCGCTCGGGTTCTCGGCGGGGCGGCCGAGGCCGTTGCGGAGCACGCGGTTGCCGCTGATGCCCTGGTTGACGACGCTGTAGCGGGGCGCGTCCGGGCTCTCGCGCAGCCGGTCGCCGAGAACGTCCGTCCAGCGCCGGTTCTCGCCCACGCCGGAGGTCACGCCGTCGGTGAGTGAGTCACCGATCACGACGACCGTGCCCTCGGACGTGTTGCTCAGCACGTCCACCGCCGTCAGATAGCGCCAGTACGGCGTCTGCTCGGTGTACGCGGCCCCGCTCACGTCCTCGGTACGGTCGCCCTCCGCGGCGTAGGAGATCTGCCGCGCCTGCGGATGGTAGGTGACGGGACCCGACGGCGTGGGCGAGTACGTGGTCACCAGGAGGTCCGTGTCGTGCGGGATCAGTAGGCGCACGGCGTCGCTGACGAGCTGCTGTCCGGCCGGGACGATCGCCGAGGTGTTGCCGCCGAAGGTGAGGCGGCGCATGGTGCCGGCGGCCGCGGCGGCGTTGTTCGCGGTGGCCGCCACGGCGATCGAGGCGTGCGTGATGTTGAGCGGCTGCTGCCCGTACAGGTTCGAGAGGGTGACGCGGGTCGCGGTGCCCCCCACGTCCGCGTGCACGACGTTGCGTACGGAGCGGCCCGCCAGGCCGTTCGTCTCGGTGCCCGGCTCGGCGCCGACGGGGGACGCCGACCAGGTGCCGACCCAGATGCCGGTGGACGCGGGAGCCGCCGGGTTGTGCGGGCTTCCGCCGCCGGCGAGCGTGTCCGGCGCCTCGCCGTCGTCGGACGCGACTCCTACGTATACGGCGGCGGACATGGCCGCGATCATGGCGACCACCGCGGAAAGCAGGGCATAACCGTGACGCCTGGTCATGCGGTGCGTGTCTCCTCGAGCAGGGGGAGCCCGAGGCTCCGATGTGACGACCCCATCATGGGGCATGACGCGGGAGAACCCGACAGGACCCCCCTGATCTTCCCCCGGCCAGGGCGAACTCCCCCGACGGGACAGACGCAGGGAACTCCTGTTGCGTTCCATGAGTCGGTCAGGAAGAACGCAGGAACTGGACAATGGGTACGGGGTCTGCGGGCATGTGGAGTGGATGGAACGTACGACATCGGATAAAGCGGGTATGGAAGGTGCGATAGATGAATGGGATGAAGCAGATAAAGGGGGTGAAGTGGATACCGTAGGGCAGCATTCCCCGCCGGCCGCCGCCGGTAACCGCGCCATGGGCTACTACAGCCCCGCCGACGAGGAGAAGCGCCGCGGCGTCCGCCGGATGAAGCTCACCGCCACCGGACTCCTGCTCCTGGTCGCGGTCGTCTACGTGGTCACCAAGTGGGCCGGCAACGCCGGCGCGGGCGCCTGGACGAGCTATGTCGCGGCCGCCGCCGAGGCCGGCATGGTCGGCGCGCTCGCCGACTGGTTCGCCGTCACCGCCCTCTTCCGCCGCCCTCTCGGCCTGCCCATCCCGCACACCGCGATCATTCCGACCAAGAAGGACCAGCTCGGCGTCTCCCTGGGGGAGTTTGTCGGCGAGAACTTCCTCTCGAAGGAGGTCGTGCGCCAGCGCCTGCGCGCCGTCGGCATCGGCAGCCGCCTCGGCACCTGGCTGGCGTACCCGGAGCACGCCGATCGGGTGACCGCGGAACTCGCCACCGCCCTCAGGGGCGCCCTCGCCGTGCTGCGCGACTCCGACGTGCAGGCCGTCGTCGGCGAGGCCATCAACCGGCGCGCCGACGCCCAGGAGATCGCGCCCGGCATCGGCAAGATGCTGGAGAAGGTCGTCGCTGACGGGGGTCACAAACGGGTCGTCGACCTCGTCTGCGTACGCGCCCACGACTGGCTGGTGCTCCACGACGACCACGTGATGGACGCGGTGCAGGGCGGCGCACCCGGCTGGACGCCCCGGTTCGTCGACAAGAAGGTCGGCGAGCGCGTCTACAAGGAACTGCTGCGCTTCGTCACCGAGATGCGCGACATGCCCGCCCACCCGGCCCGCGGCGCCCTGGACCGCTTCCTCACCGACTTCGCCTCCGACCTCCAGTCCGACACCGACACCCGCACCCGCGTGGAGCACCTCAAGCAGGAGGTCCTCGGCCGCGGCGAGGTGCAGGACATCATCGCCTCCGCCTGGTCCTCCGTACGACAGATGATCGTGTCCGCCGCCGAGGACGAGCGCAGCGAACTGAGGCTGCGCGTACGGGCGTCGCTGCTGACGCTCGGCGCGCGGATGTCCATCGAGCCGAAGCTTCAGTCGAAGGTCGACAGCTGGGTCGAGGGCGCGGCCGTGTACGTGGTGACGACCTACCGGGACGAGATCACTTCCCTCATCACGGACACCGTCGCGGCCTGGGACCCCGAGCACACCACCAAGAAGATCGAGGCGCACATCGGCCGCGACCTGCAGTTCATCCGGATCAACGGCACGGTGGTGGGCTCGCTCGCGGGGCTGGTCATCTACACGGTGTCGCGGGCACTGGGGGCGTAACGGGCGCTGGTCCACGGGCGTACAGACCTTCTCGGCCCGGGGCAGCGGGCCTTCGCGGACCGCGCGGGCCCCGGGAACTTGGGGCTGCGGGGGCTTCGGGTTGCGCGGGGGCTTCGGGTTGCGGGGCGGCGGCGCACGCACTGAGTACGCGTACTCTGTCGGCTCCGTACGCATAGGGGAACCCTCGAACCCATGACCGAGAAGCTGATGTGCCACCTTTCGAAGCGCCCCCGAACGGAACGCTGGCTGACGCGACTGGGGGGCGCCGGCCTGTCCGCGGCGGCCTACCTCCTCTGCCTCCCCTGGGACCTGCGAAACCGCGTCGAGTCGCCGGGCTCCACGAGCGAGACGACCCCGGTGACCGTACTCGGCGTCGCGACCCTCGCCGTGACCCTGCTCCTCCTGGCCGCCTACTTCGGTCACCGCGACGCCCTCGCCTGGCCCCTGCTTCTGGTGGCGGTACCTCCGGCGACGCTCATGTACGTCTCCTTCCGCGCGCATCCCGAACCTCCGGACGCAGTCCTGTGGCCACTGGCCTGGGCGTTCTGCACGCTGGTGATCGCGGCCGGGGTGCTGATCGCCGCGTCGGTGGCCCGGCAGTTCCGGGAGGACACGGGCGACTCGGTCGACGGCTTGATCTACGCCGCTCGCTAGGGGGTGCTTCGAAAGTCCTGTGCGGCGAGGGTGCGTGCCGGGCGCCGCGGGCGCTGTGCGGGACTTTCGAAGCACCCAGGCGTACGTCGAACCGAGGCTGACGAGGCAGGAGGTCGGCCCCGAAATGTGAGTCGGGGGTTGTCAAGTATCCTCCGTCGAGTTATATAAGAAGGCGTAGGGCATCGCACTCAGTGCCGCACGAAGGGAGTGACCCGTGATGCTTATGCGCACCGACCCCTTCCGCGAGTTCGATCGACTCGCGCAGCAGGTCTTCGAATCCGCCCGCCCTGCGGCGATGCAGATGGACGCCTACCGGGCCGGGAACGACTTCGTCGTCCACTTCGACCTTCCCGGCATCGATCCGGGGTCGATCGACCTGGACGTCGACCAGAACGTGCTGAACGTACGCGCCGAGCGCCGTTCCCCCGCTCCGGAGGGCGCGGACATGCTCGTCGCCGAGCGTCCCACCGGTACGTTCACCCGCCAGCTGTTTCTTGGAGACACCCTCGACACGGAAGCCATCGACGCTTCGTACGACGCGGGCGTCCTGACACTGCGCATCCCCATGGCCGCACGCGCCAAGCCACGCCGGATCCAGATCAGCGGAGGCACCACCCGCAAGCAGCTGGACGGCTGACGGCCGAACACGGCTGACCGCCGAGGGCGACGATCCTGTGCCGTATAGCGTGCTGTACCGCCCCGCGGCCCCGTCCGCGGGGCGTGGCGCGATCCGCACGTGCCAGCTCCTCGGCGCTCTGGAGGCCATGCACGACGCCGACGCCCTCCACCGGGACGTCAAGCCCGCCGATGTGCTGTTACGCCGCGACGGCCGCGCCGTACTCCACTGACGCCCCGCATCAACGACGACGGCACCCGCCTCAACGACAACGCGGGTGCTGTCACGGTCGAGGTGCGGGCAACTCGGGCGTCTTGCCTCCGGCCTTACCGTCAGCGCCTCGACCCCAAGCCCCGTACAAAGGCCCGCCAAGCAAATGCCCGGACGGCGACGACGGGCCCACCGGCTCGCTTGGAATCGCGCACAAGGGTGCCATCCACGCTGTGGGCGCACTCGACGCACTCGCCGCCCGCGCCGTTGCTGTAAGAGGACTTGAACCAGGGAGAGGCACAGACGGGAGGGGACTCTGCAGCGTTCATCTCGCGTATTCCTTCACGACGGACTCGACCAGTTGGGCGGAGCGCTGAGGGCTCAACGCCGCTGCCCGCAAACCGTCGAAGGCCCTCGTGTACTCACGCACATGATGCTCGCCCTCCAGGTAGACGGCATCGGTAATGCCGTCCCGGTACACGATGTCCGGGTCCTCGTGGTCGGGGAAGCCGAGCATGGTGAACGATCCGGTGGCTGGACAGGTGCCCCAGTCGAAAGGGAGCACCTGCAGGGTGACACTCGGATCGCCGACCTCCTCCACTGGCTCAGAGCGCACGGGTGCGACGCGGATGAGGCACTGGATCGCGCACAGATCCACTTCGAAGGGGAGGTCACCGAAGCCGGGTGGCTTCATTCTCGTTGCGCTCGCCCACGTTCTTCGTGCGAGTAGTCCGTTGCTGAGCATTGCGCTGAGCACGGCCTTCCGCTATTGACCCGCTGCGATGGCTGAGTACGTCCACACATCAGCCGGAAGCTCATGCTTCAGCTGCCATGTGATCGCCATCGGCTTGCTGCCGGTGTGCTCTACGTACCTGGCCGGGCCAAGGAGCATCCAGGGCTGGGACTTGCCGATGTCGTTGTTCTTGTAGCGGCGCATGAACAGGAGGACATGGCTGCCCTGTTGGGCGTGCCGCTGGTAGCGCAAGCCCGTACGGGAGTGTTCTGCCGTGGCGTTCTGGGACTCCCAGTGGAAGAGCGTGGGGCTCAGTGCGTAGTCCTTGTAGCGGATGGTGGGGGAAAAGTCCCTTTCGTTCTTCTCGAGGGTGATCAACAAAATGTCGGTCTCGATGTCTTCGACCCATTGGACGCCCTGAGCGAAGGACCTGGGCATCTGGCCGCCGAAGCGGGCCACACCGAGAGCGGCCAGTATCTCGGAGCGGTTGTAGGCGCTGTGGACCTTCAGCGGGATGTGGCTGTGAGGTCCCGACAGGGGGATTGGAATGTGGTCGGCCTGCTCGATGACGTACGCCAGTACCTGCCGAAGCTCGTCGCGGAACACCGGCTGGGAGGACAGCGATTCGAGGCCCTGCTGAAAATGTGTGAAGCCCCCCGCGTTGTCCCACAGGTTGAAAAAGAGCATGCGGGCGTACGTCTGGTCGGTGGGAGTCAGGGCCTCGTACGCGGGAGTGTCGTCGGCGAGCAGACGAAGGTAGGCGTGTGCGCGCTCAGGGTCGTCGACATGCAAGAAGGCGTGGACGCGCTTGAGAAGTGCCGTTTCCCCGGAAGGCGCCGCGCCTTCGGCCAGGCTTGCCTTGCGCAGGACCGTCGTCCAGGAGTTATCGCTCTTGTAGAGCTCCCTGATTTCCCGGCGGCTCTCGTGAAGGTAGTCCGCCAGACGTGGTGTGCTATATGCCTTGACCTCGGCCACCAAGGTCTTGATGGTGGCGCCCAGTTGGGTGCGAATGTTGTCGAGGACGAGGTCCTTGGACTTTCCCTCCAGGATGATTTGGCATCCGGAGGGAAGCTGTGGGAAGTCACGCTCGATGTGGTCGACGAGCCGGTTTCGGGAGAGGTTCGTCAGGGCTCGGAACTGCTCCTCGAACCGGAACTCCGCCCGGTGCTGGCCGATGAAATCCAGGACGGTGAGCACCGGCTTTGATTCTGTTCGGCGCAGGCCACGGCCCAGCTGCTGGAGAAAGACCGTGGCGCTGTTGGTGGGGCGCAGGAGGAGCAGGGTGTCGACGTCAGGAATGTCGAGACCTTCGTTGAACAGGTCGACTGAGAAGATTACTTGCAGCTTGCCGTCACGCAGATCAGCCAGCGCCCGCGCTCTTAAGGCAGCCGGCGAGTCGCTGTCGAGCGCTACCGCCTGGAAGCCGGCCTCGCGGAAGAAATCGGCCATGAAGTGCGCGTGTGCCTTGGTAACGCAGAACCCCAGGGCGCGCATGACTTCCGGGTTGGACACCTTGTCCCGGATCTGTTTGACCACGATGCGGGCACGTGCGTGGTTGCCGGTGTAGACGTTGCCGAGCTCGCGATCTGCGTACGTGCCCTTCTGCCAACCGATGTTGGTCAGATCAGTGCCGTCCGGGGTGCCGAAATAGTGGAAAGGGCACAGCAAATCATTTTCGAGCGCCTCCCAGAGCCGCATCTCCGCTGCGATGCGTCCCTCGAAGAACTCGTCCTGCACATTGCGCCCGTCCATCCGCTCGGGGGTGGCGGTGAGGCCCAGCAGTTCCTTCGGCTTGAAGTGGTCGATGACGCGCCGGTAGGTCATCGATGTGGCGTGGTGGAACTCGTCGATGACGATGACGTCGAAATGGTCGGGAGCGAGTTGCTCCAGCCGCTGGAGGTTGAGTGACTGGACACTCGCGAAGACGTGGTTCCAGTCGCGGGGGTCCTCGCCGCTGTGGAGCAACTCACCGAAGGACGCGTCGTCGAGCACCTCGCGGTAGGTGCGCAGGGACTGCCTGAGGATCTCCTTGCGGTGGGCGACAAACAACAGCGTCGGATTTGCCTTGCCGAGTCTCTTGCGAAGAGATCGGTAGTCCAGAGCCGCCATCACCGTCTTGCCGGTGCCGGTGGCTGCGACCAAGAGGTTGCGGTTCCGGCCGCGGATCTCGCGCTCCACACGGAGGCGTTCGAGCATGTCCCGCTGGTGCGGGAAGGGATGTACCTCAAGTCCGGAGAGACTGATCCTCAGGTCGCCCGGGGAGCCGGAGCCGCCCGCCTGCGCCAGTGCTCGATCAAGACGCTCGCTGTCATCGTCGGGGTGGTACAACTCGAAGGCGCTGTCGTTCCAGTACGTCTCGAAGGTCGCCTTGAACTTGTCGAGCACCGCCGGTGTGGCGACAGACGACAGACGTACGTTCCACTCCAGACCGTCCAGCAGTGCGGCCTTGGACAGGTTCGAACTGCCGACGTACGCGGTGTCGAAACCGCTGTTGCGTCGAAACAGCCACGCCTTCGCGTGGAGCCGGGTGGACCGGATCTCGTAGTTGACCTTCACCTCGGCACCGAATTCGCGAACAAGGCGGTCCAGCGCGAGCCTGTCAGTGGCCCCGAGGTAGGTCGTCGTTATGACACGGATGGGCACGCCTCGCTCCGTTGCGGCGCGCAGCGCATCCTCCAGGACGCGGATGCCGTACCACTTCACGAATGCGCAGAGCAGGTCGATGCGGTCGGCGGTGGCAAGCTCGGCTCTCAACTCCGCGCCGAGACTGGGGTCGTCGGACGAGTTGGTGATCAGCGAGGTTTCCGAGAGGGGCGTGAGAGGGCGCAGTGCGTAAACACCTGGAGCCTCTTGCTCTGCGAGGGTCAGGAGCTGCCGTGGCCCATCAACGATGGCACCGACGGTCTCGTCCGGGTCAGTCGCACTCGCGGCCAGCGACTCCAGAATCTGATTCGCAGCGGCGACTCGCTTGTCGTGGGGGAGCTGGCTCAGCCTGCGTCCGACGGCATCACCGATATGGCGAGCCAGCACGTGCGGGGACGATTCTGCGCTCACTTCGGCGTCGATGGCCTTCCAGCCTGCGGCTTCGAGGCGGTCCATCTCCCCACGCAGACTGCGCGTGACGAGCTGCTCGTAGACCCCTGCGACTGGCTGCGTCAGGTCCCCCGGTTCCGCCACCGTTGCTCCCTCGATTGCTCACGCCGATGCTCTGTTTTAACAGCACCGACTGACAGTCGGAGAGGTCGCGGTGAAAAGTGATCGCTTTTAAAGCGGGCGCACGGCTACCGGGCTTCATCGGCAGTGCATCGGTGTTCACGCCGGTGGTGAAGCCGATCTCGTGACTGCGGCGCGGAGCGCCGCAGTGTCGTTCCGGCGGAGCCGGACACTGCACCCCAGGGGGAGGCGGGGAACAGGTGTTCCCGGCGACATCGGGTGGTGTCTGTTCGTACGATCACCGAATGCAGCTTCGGTACACCTTCAGGTTGTACCCGGAGCCCGGTCAACGTATCGCGCTGGCCAGGGCGTTCGGGTGTGCCCGCGTCGTGTTCAACGATGCGGTGCGCGCCCGCGAGGACGCCCGCGTGGCCAACAAGCCCTACCCCGGGGCCGCCGTCCTGTCCCGGCAGCTGATCACCCGGGCCAAGAACACCCCCGAACGGTCCTGGCTGGCCGAGGTCTCCTCGGTCGTCCTGCAGCAGGCTTTGCGGGACGTGGAGAGCGCATACAAGAACTTCTTCGCCTCGCTGAAGGGGGAGCGCAAGGGCCCGAAGGTGGGTGCGCCGCGCTTCAGGTCGCGCAAGGACACCCGGCAGGCGATCCGGTTCACCACGAACGCCCGCTGGAAAATCACCGGGGGCGGGCGGCTGTCCCTGCCGAAGATCGGCGAGGTGAAGGTGAAGTGGTCGCGGGTACTGCCCGCCATGCCGTCCAGTGTCACGGTGATCCTGGACTCGGCGGGGCGGTACTTCGCCTCGTTCGTCATCGACACCGACTCCGAAACGGACCGGGCCCGCTGGGATGAGCCGGAGCCCGACAGCGCGATCGGCATCGACCTCGGGCTCACCCACTTCGCGGTCCTCTCCGACGGAACGAAGATCGGCTCCCCGCGGTTTCTGCGCCACGCGGAGAAGAAACTGAAGAAAGCCCAGCGGGATCTGTCCCGCAAACAGAACGGATCGAAGAACCGGGCCAAGGCCCGCCTGAAGGTCGCTCGTGCCCACGCCGCCGTGGCCGACGCACGCAAGGAGTTCCACCACCAGCTCTCCACCCGGTTGATCCGTGATAACCAAACGGTCGCGGTGGAGGACCTGGCGGTCTCGGGGCTCGCGCGTACCAGGCTGGCCAAGAGCGTGCACGACGCGGGCTGGTCACGGTTCGTGACCATGCTCGAATACAAGGCGAAACGCTACGGGCGCACCTTCGTGAAGATCGGCCGGTTCGAGCCCACCAGCCAGGTGTGCTCGGCCTGCGGCCACCGGGACGGGCCCAAACCCCTGCACGTGCGGGAGTGGACCTGCCCCGCCTGCGGCACCGTCCACGACCGGGACCACAACGCGGCGATCAACGTCAAACAGGCCGCCGGACTGGCGGTATCGGCCTGCGGAGCGCCGGTAAGACCAGAACCTGTTCTGGCACAGCGTGAAGAAACAGGAAGCCATGGAACCCCCACCCGAACCTGTGCCGCGTAGCGGCACAGCAACAGGTGAGGACGGCCAGAATCCTCGGGCTTCAGCCCGAGGAGCATGTCAAGTCTTCGGTGCGTTGGCGAGTCTGTCCAGCTCGCGCATCGCCTCCGCGTGGGCGCTCATCCGGCGGCTCACACTGCCGCTGGTGAAGAGCGCCACACCAGTGACCGAGACGGGCACGGACAGCCCGAGCACGGCCAGGGCCTCGGGCCAGTCGCGTTCGTTCGCACACCAATCCCCCCTTTGTACGCCGCCGTTGGCCGTGCCCCTGTCGGTGAGCAACCGTGATTCGCACTCCTGGGGGTATGGGTCGTCGGGCTTCCTGTCGACCTCGTACGGCGCGAGCAGCAACACGACACACCACGTCCACAGGAGCGCGGCAAGGGACAACAGGCCGATACCCCAGGCGCGTATCCGGCTGGACCGGTCGCGAAAGTCGAGGTCGAAATCACGTGCGCGCATGGCGGTCGAATCTAGCAGCGCCTGCACAGGCCCAAAGAGGCCGCGGAATCACGTCCCCAGCCGCTCACGACGACCTTAGGATGCCTGCCATGTATGAAGATCGCTTAGCTCCCATCGTCTCCACCACTGCCCACCCCGCCCGTACCTGGAACTACTGGCTCGGCGGCAAGGACAACTACGAGGCCGACCGTGAAGCCGGGGAAGCCATCCTCAAGATCTATCCCGAAATCGCGGACATGGCCCGCTATCAGAGAGCCTTCCTCCACCGGGTCATCCGCTACTTCACCGTCGACTGCGGCATCCGCCAGTTCCTCGACATCGGCACCGGCCTGCCCACCGCCGACAACACCCACGAAGTAGCCCAACGCCTGGCACCTGAAGCGCGCGTTGTCTACGTCGACAACGACCCTATCGTCCTGCGCCACGCCGAAGCGCTGCTCCGCAGCACTCCGGAAGGCAAGACCGACTACATCCAGGCCGACCTGCGCAACCCCAGCCAGATCGTCGATGAAGCCGCCCGCACCCTCGACTTCACCCAACCTGTCGCGATCACCATCCTCGGTGTCCTTCTGTTCATCACCGACGACGGCGAAGCATCCGCCATCATGGGCCGATTGCGCGAGGCCATGGCCCCCGGCAGCCACCTTGCGTTCACACACACCACCACCGCCGTAGGGGGCGGCCGTACGGATGACGCCGCCAAGGAGTGGAACGACAGCAGTCCCAACCCCATGGTCATGCGCACCACCGAGCACATTCGCAGCTACGTGCAAGGCCTGGAACTGCTCGAGCCCGGCGTCGTTCCTCTCACACGCTGGCGCCCCGACCCCGAGGACATGGGCCGCGACCGCGACATCGACGAGTTCTGCGCAGTCGCCCGTAAGCCTTGACCGAGCGGGGGCCGCCGCAAGGCCCCCCGCGTCGCGCGAGGCTCCGATCCGGCTCACCTCGGCCGCAGGCCCACCACAACCGACGCCACGGCCGACGTCCACGGTGACGTCGCCGATGGTCTCGGGGTCGGGTGTCCGCCGTCCATGCCGGCAACCGACGACATGCGCATGTGAGGTGACGGGATGCCGGCTGGGGGCTCAGCGAGTTCGGAGCCGTCAGCCGACGTCCCCGTGGCACTCCTCGTACGTCCGACCCGACTCGCACCAGCACGCCGTACCCCGCTGCGGCGGCCACGGGGCCGCTCGGCCGCGGGCCGCGAGCGTGGTCGCGTACTGGGGGAGCAGGCTCGTGTCCGCGGGTGATGCGAGTTCCGATGCGGCGAAGGCCTCGTACGACGGGACCGTGCCCGGCACAAGGCCCAGGTTGCCCGTGCCCGAAGCCGCGAGCTCCCGTAGTGAGGCCTCTATCGTCGTGAGGTGCTCCTCGTGGGACGGGTACTGCGACTCCAGCGAGGGGTACACGGCGACGAGTTCGGCCAGTTCGTCGGCCGGCCAGTGCAGGACCGCCACCGGGAAGGGGCGGCTCAGCGCCTCCCTCGCTGTGGTCAGCTCCGACTGGAGGCGGGCGATCTCCGCCTGGAGCGCCGTCGGGTTGTCGGAGCCCAGGGCCCACACCCGCCTGGGGTCGTGGAGTTCGTCCAGGGACACCGGGGCCTTGTGCAGGGTGTCCGCGCGGGTGTCCCACTCGTCGTGCGGCATGCCCAGCATGCGGCGGACCCGGTGGCGGCCGAAGAGGAGCGGGTGGGTGGCGTACGGCGGGTCCGTCACGTCCGTCAGCAGCAGTGTCGCGCCCTGAGTGAACGTTTCCTGCGCCGCCTCCAGTTCGTCGTGGGCCTCCAGGGCCTCCGCCACGATCACCCAGGGGGCCGGGTCGCGGGGGGCCGAGGCACGTACGCCCTCGATGATCGCGCGGGCCTCCGCCTCGTGGCCGTACTCCCACAGGTTGGCCGCCTTCAGTGCGCGTACCAGGGGCGGGTTCTCCAGGGAGGAGGCGATGGCGAGCAGGCTGTCGTAGAGGGACGAGGCCCGGGGACGGTCGCCGGCCAGTTCGAGGTGGGCCGCGGCCTGCAGCAGCAGGTGCTCGGCGTCCTCGGGATAGAGGCCGGCGGTCCGCTCCAGGCGTGCTGCTTCGGCGTTGTGGTCGACGTGCTCGGCAGACGTGTCGGGGCGCATGGATGACACCGTACTGCCGTTCCCTTTCCGGAGAGAGAAAGACTCAGGACGATCGCCGCGAGCCATGTACCAGGTACGCAGTGTGCGCGCGGCGCGTCGTTCGGGCACGCATGGGCCCGGTGGGTTGCCAGGCGCCGACGCCGCGAAGGGAGGGCGCGATCGGGCTTGTACCGGTACGGGTCGCCTCCGGCGGGGTGCGGGCGGTGGCCAAGGGCGCGGCCCAGCTCCCGCCGGCGGCGCTGTTGGGGCGGGTGGACGCACGTGAGTTGAGCCGACCGGATGGATTGTGCACCCGAACGGCCCCTTCCGTAGGCGTGGCGAAGCCGAGGCCTCGCCGACCCGTGGCAGCGTCCTGTGTCTATGCGACTGTGCAAGGCCGTGCCCCGAGTCCCGCTGGTCCCTCTCGTCGTCACCGCCGCAGCCGCCCTCGCCTTCACGACCTCCGCGCCCGCGCAGGTCCTCGCCGCGCCGGGGGCGGATCGCCGGCCCACCTGTGCCGACGCCGGCGGCGGTGAGTTTCCCGTGCGTACGCGGATTCATGGGGGACCCGACGCGTACGAGGTCGGGGGCGGTTACCGGACCTGGTACATCGACCTCACCAACGCCACCGACGAAACGTGCGGAGACATCCACCCGATCCTGGTGCTCGTGGACGAGAAGCAGGCGCTGAGAGCCGGCCAGGCGCGGCTCGAGTTCTACGAGGGCGCGGGTGAGGGCAAAGGTGAGGGGGGAGGCGTGGGGGAGCGGGAGCGGCCGCACCCCGTCCGCTTCCAGACGACGGGCGAGCACGAGAACATCGGGGTCTTCGACGACGGGTTCCCCGGCTTCACCGTCGCGCCGGGCGCGACCGTGTCCGTCACGGTGCGGCTCGCGGTCACCTCGGACGCGGTGCCCAACGATGTCGTGGCGAACGCGGCGGTCGTGCAGCGGCACGACGACGACGGCGACTGGGTCGGGGAGTCGAACGACTACCGGTTCCGCATCGTCGACGAGGGCACCGCCGGAGCCGGCACGCCTGACCCTTCGGCGTCCCGTCCAGCTTCCCCTTCTTCCGCTTCTTCTTC
>CBFGQM010000080.1:0-16725 GCA_965650905.1 uncultured Streptomyces sp.
TGCGCCGCATCATGCGCCGCGCCATCCGCAACATGCGCCTGCTCGGCGCCACCGGTCCGGTCGTCCAGGACCTCATCGAAGTCGTGATCGGGATGATGGGCCGGCAGTACCCGGAGCTCATCACCGATCGGAAGCGCATCGAGACCGTGGCCCTCGCCGAGGAGGCAGCCTTCCTCAAGACGCTCAAGGCCGGCACGAACATCCTCGACACCGCCGTCACCGAGACCAAGGCTGTCGGAGGCAGGGTCCTCCCCGGCGAAAAGGCCTTCCTGCTCCACGACACCTGGGGCTTCCCCATCGACCTCACCCTGGAGATGGCCGCCGAGCAGGGCCTCCTGGTGGACGAGGACGGCTTCCGGCGTCTGATGAAGGAGCAGCGGGAACGCGCCAAGGCGGACGCCAAGGCCAAGAAGACCGGCCACGCGGACATGGGCGTCTACCGCGAGATCGCCGACACCTCCGGTGAGACCGACTTCATCGGCTACACCAGCACCGAGGGCGAGTCGCGTGTCGTCGGCATCCTCGTCGAGGGCGTCTCGTCGCCCGCCGCCACCGAGGGCGACGAGGTCGAGATCGTCCTCGACCGCACGCCGTTCTACGCCGAGGGCGGCGGTCAGATCGGCGACACCGGTCGCATCCAGGTCGACTCCGGTGCCGTCATCGAGGTCCGCGACTGCCAGAAGCCGGTCCCGGGCGTGTACGTCCACAAGGGCGTCGTCCAGGTCGGGGAGGTGACCGTCGGAGCCTCGGCCCAGGCCGTCATCGACGGACGCCGCCGCAAGGCCATTGCCCGTGCCCACTCGGCCACGCACCTCACGCACCAGGCCCTGCGTGACGCCCTCGGCCCGACGGCCGCCCAGGCCGGTTCCGAGAACCAGCCCGGCCGCTTCCGCTTCGACTTCGGCTCCCCGTCCGCCGTGCCCACGGCCGTGATGACCGACGTCGAGCAGAAGATCAACGAGGTCCTCGCCCGCGACCTGGACGTCAACGCCGAGATCCTGAGCATCGACGAAGCCAAGAAGCAGGGCGCGATCGCCGAGTTCGGCGAGAAGTACGGCGAGCGCGTGCGCGTCGTCACCATCGGCGACTTCTCCAAGGAGCTGTGCGGCGGTACGCATGTGCACAACACCGCTCAGCTCGGCCTGGTGAAGCTCCTCGGCGAGTCGTCGATCGGCTCCGGCGTACGCCGCATCGAGGCATTGGTAGGCGTCGACGCCTACCACTTCCTCGCCCGCGAGCACACGGTCGTCGCCCAGCTCCAGGAGCTGGTCAAGGGCCGTTCCGAGGAGCTGCCGGAGAAGGTCTCCGCCATGCTCGGCAAGCTGAAGGACGCCGAGAAGGAGATCGAGAAGTTCCGCGCGGAGAAGGTCCTCCAGGCCGCCGCCGGTCTCGCCCAGGGCGCCAAGGACGTACGCGGTGTCGCTCTCGTCACCGGCCAGGTCCCGGACGGCACGACCGCCGACGACCTGCGCAGGCTGGTCCTCGATGTGCGCGGCCGCATCCCGGGTGACCGGGCCGCCGTGGTCGCCCTGTTCACGACGGTGGGCGGCAAGCCGCTGACGGTCATCGCCACCAACGAGGCCGCCCGCGAGCGCGGCCTCAAGGCTGGCGACCTGGTCCGTACGGCCGCCAAGACCCTCGGCGGCGGCGGTGGCGGCAAGCCGGACGTCGCCCAGGGCGGCGGCCAGAACCAGGGCGCCATCGGCGAGGCCGCCGACGCCGTCGAGCGCCTTGTTGCCGAGACGGCCAAGTGAGCCGAGACGGCCAAGTGAGCGGAGACGGACGCGTCATGCGCCGTGGCCGCAGGCTCGCCATCGACGTCGGGGACGCCCGCATCGGGGTTGCCTCGTGCGACCCCGACGGGATCCTCGCCACTCCGGTGGAGACCGTGCCGGGCCGCGATGTCCCGGCCGCACATCGGCGGTTGAAGCAGCTGGTCGACGAGTACGAGCCGATCGAGGTCGTCGTCGGGCTCCCTCGCTCCCTCAAGGGGGGCGAGGGCCCGGCCGCGGTCAAGGTCCGCGCCTTCACCCAAAAGCTCGCCGGGGAGATAGCCCCCGTTCCGGTGCGGCTCGTGGACGAGAGAATGACCACGGTGACGGCCAGTCACAGCCTGCGTGCCTCGGGAGTGAGGTCCAAAAAGGGCCGCTCTGTTATCGATCAAGCAGCCGCCGTGATCATCCTCCAGCAGGCACTCGAATCCGAACGGGTGTCAGGTAAAGCTCCCGGTGAGACCGTCGAAGTGGTCATCTGATCGCGATACGGTAACGTTCCGCGGATGCGGAGGCGTTCGAACAGCTGACGCACACCAGAGAGGCGGACGGAAGCCGAGCCACAAGAGCCGCGCGACCGCCGCCTCGCGGCTCTAGGGGATCGATGACTGAGTATGGCCGGGGCCAAGGCTCCGAACCATGGCATCCGGAGGACCCGTTGTACGGGGACGGCGGATGGACAGGACAGGAGGCCGACGCTGCCCAGTCCCCCTACGGCGGCCAGCCGCAGCACTACCCGCAGGAGCCGCAGCAGTCGCAGTACGGCAACTGGGGCACCGGTCAGCAGTCCCCCTATGACCAGGGGCAGCAGCACTATCCCCAGGGGCAGCAGCAGTACGGCAGCCAGAATGCGCAGTTCCACGGCAACCAGGGCAGCCAGAATGCGCAGTTTCACGGCAACCAGGGCAGCCAGAATGCGCAGTTTCACGGCAACCGGGGCAACCAGGACCCGCAGTTTCACGGCAACCGGGGCGTCCAGGACCCGCAGTTCCACGGCAACCAGGGCGGCCGGCAGTACAACGGCGGTTGGGACACCGGGCAGCACACCCACGCCCCGTACGCCGCAGGCCCCGACGCCCCGTACGGAGTCCGGCAAGGCGAGTACGGCGGTCAGCAGCCCGACTACTACGGCTCTCCCGACGCGTACCCGCCGCCGGAGCCGCCGAGCCGACGCCATGTCGAACCGGAGCCGCAGACCGACTGGGACCCGGGCCCAGACCAGGGCGAGCACGCCTTCTTCGCGGGCGGTGACGACGATGACGACGACTTCGACGACGACTCGTCGGACCGCGGGCGCCGCAGAGGCAAGGGTGGCAAGGGAAAAAAAGGCGGCAAGAAGCGCCGCAGTGGCTGCACCTGCCTGGTCATGACGCTCGTCCTGGCCGGTGGGCTCGGCGGCATCGGTTATTACGGCTATCAGTTCTACCAGGATCGTTTCGGCAAGGCGCCGGACTACTCGGGGGACGGCACGAGCGAGACGGTGACCGTCACCGTCCCCCAGGGAGCGGTCGGCTCTGCCATCGGCCAGGCTCTGAAGGGCAAGGGTGTCGTCAAGAGTGTCGACGCCTTCGTGGCCGCGCAGGCACAGAATCCGAAGGGTGAAAGGATCCAGGCGGGCGTTTACACGCTCAACAAGGAAATGTCCGCCGCGAGTGCTGTCGAGCTGATGCTCAGCCCCGAGAGCCGTAACAACCTGGTCATTGCCGAGGGTCGGCGCAATGCCCAGGTGTACGAGCTGATCGACAAACGCCTTGATCTCAAGGCGGGCACCACGAAGGCGGTCGCGAAGAAGGAATGGCGCACGCTCGGTCTTCCGGACTGGGCGAACACGAAGGAACTCAAGGACCCGCTGGAAGGGTTCCTCTACCCGGCCGCCTATCCCGTCTCCAAGCACATGAAGCCAAAGGAAGTCCTGCAGGAGATGGTGGCGCACGCCACGCAGAAGTACGACGAGCTCGGCCTGGAGTCGAAGGCCGAAGACTTGCACCTGAAGGGCCCGCTGCAGGTCCTCACGGTAGCGAGCCTTGTCCAGGCCGAGGGCAAGACGCACGACGACTTCCGCAAGATGGCCGAGGTCGTCTACAACCGTCTCAAGCCCACCAACACGGAGACCAACCAGCTGCTCCAGTTCGACTCGACCTTCAACTACCTGAAGGGCGAGAGCAACATCAATATCAGCGAGTCCGAGATCAACAGCTACAGGGACCCGTACAACACCTACAACGAAAAAGGTCTGCCGCCCGGTCCGATCGGCAATCCCGGTGATGAGGCCCTGAAGGCGGCGTTGAATCCGACGCACGTCGGCTGGATCTATTTCGTGGCGACCGACGGTGTGAAGAAGACCGAATTCGCCAAGACCTACGCCGAGTTCCAGAGGCTCAAGGAGAAGTTCAACGAAAGCTCGGGCTACTGACGCCCGCCGGCCTGCGATTCCGTGAGTCTCCTGCCGTCGTGAACCTCGGCCGGCCGCTTCCGGAATCGTCAGTGCTCCTGTGCCGGCTTCCATGCTTTCTGGATCCAGTCGGCTTCGGACATAAATCGGCCGCCCACGTGCTGATCTATAGTGACCGGGAATGAATCTCGTGGAGGTCCTGCAGTGCAACGTGTCCCTCATGTGGCCGCCGTTCTCGGTTCCCCGATCGCCCATTCCCTCTCCCCGGTGCTGCATCGCGCCGCGTACGAGGAACTGGGGCTGGACGACTGGTCGTACGACCGTTTCGAGATCGACGAGGAAGCACTGCCCGGGTTCCTGGGGCAGCTCGGTCCCGAGTGGGCGGGTCTTTCGCTGACGATGCCGTTGAAGCGTGCGGTGATTCCGCTGCTCGACGAGATCAGCGCGACGGCGGCCTCCGTGGAGGCTGTGAACACGGTGGTGTTCACCGAGGACGGGCGCCGCGTCGGCGACAACACCGACATCCCCGGCATGGTCGCCGCCCTGCGGGAGCGGGGCATCGAGCAGGTCGAGTCCGCCGCCATCCTCGGCGCGGGCGCCACCGCCTCGTCCGCACTGGCCGCCATCTCGCGGATCTGCCCGGGTGAGATCGTCGCGTACGTCCGCAGCGAGGCACGCGCCGCCGAGATGCGGCAGTGGGGTGAGCGCCTGGAGACCGAGGTGCGCATCGCCAACTGGGCGGACGCCGAGCGGGCGCTGCGCGCGCCGCTGGTGGTCGCCACGACCCCGGCGGGCACCACCGACGACCTCGCCTCCGCCGTCCCCGAGCGTCCTGCCACACTCTTCGACGTCCTGTACGACCCGTGGCCGACCGCGCTGGCGGCCCGCTGGTCCGCGTACGGTGGGGCCGTCGTCAGCGGACTCGACCTGCTCGTGCACCAGGCGGTGCTCCAGGTCGAGCAGATGACGGGCCGCACACCGGCCCCGCTGGACGTCATGCGAAACGCGGCGGAGAAGGCGCTCGCGGGACGATAGTGCCCCGAGAGCCTGATGGGTGTTCCACCGGCGTCGGGAAAGTCGCAGACCCCAGGCCGTACTGCGGTTCATGCCGGACCGGGTGCAAGTCACCGTGCTCGTTCTCGTGCTGCTCGCCGTCCTCGTGTCCTGGGGCGTCAAGCTGAAGCGCACACTCGCGAATCGGCGGGCGGTGCGCAAGGGCCGGTCCGTCCACGCGGCGGCGTGATACGGGCAGGGACGCGGGGCCGACCACCTCGGTTCGTACGCTCCCCCGGCAGTGCCGGCTCGGGCCCGCGACCTGACCGGGGCGCCGTCCGCCTGATGGACCTGCGGCCGGTTCCGGCGGCGGGACGTGGGAGGATCGACAGTGGCGGGCCAGGGCCGCGCACCCGGTCGCGCCGTCGCCGTACGCGAGGACGCGCGTACGCACAGGCAGTACGCAGTACCAGGGCGCGAGTATCGAGGAGCACCGTTGAGCAGGTTGCGCTGGCTGACCGCGGGGGAGTCCCATGGTCCCGCACTTGTCGCGACGCTGGAGGGCCTTCCCGCCGGCGTGCCGATCACCACGGAGATGGTGGCGGACCACCTGGCGAGGCGGCGTCTTGGCTATGGGCGCGGTGCGCGGATGAAGTTCGAACGCGACGAGGTCACCTTCCTGGGCGGGGTCCGGCACGGGCTGACCCTCGGTTCGCCGGTCGCGATCATGGTGGGGAACACCGAGTGGCCCAAGTGGGAGCAGGTCATGGCGGCCGACCCGGTGGACCCGGAGATTCTCGCCGACCTGGCCCGTAGCGCGCCGCTGACCCGGCCGCGTCCCGGGCACGCGGACCTGGCGGGGATGCAGAAGTACGGCTTCGACGAGGCGCGGCCCATCCTGGAGCGGGCGAGTGCGCGGGAGACCGCGGCCCGTGTCGCGCTGGGTGCGGTGGCGCGTTCGTATCTGAAGGAGACGGCCGGGATCGAGATCGTCTCGCATGTGGCGGAGCTGGCGGCGGCGAAGGCTCCGCACGGCGTCTATCCGAAGCCGACGGACGTCGAGAAGCTCGACGCGGACCCGGTGCGGTGCCTGGACGCGGACGCGTCGAAGGCGATGGTCGCGGAGATCGATCAGGCCCACAAGGACGGCGACACCCTGGGCGGTGTGGTCGAGGTGCTGGCATACGGGGTGCCGGTGGGCCTGGGCTCGCATGTGCACTGGGACCGGCGGCTGGACGCCCGGCTGGCGGCCGCGCTGATGGGTATTCAGGCCATCAAGGGCGTCGAGGTCGGCGACGGGTTCGGCCTGGCGCGGGTGCCGGGCTCGAAGGCGCACGACGAGATCGTCACCACCGAGGAGGGCATCCGGCGGGCGTCGGGGCGTTCGGGTGGCACCGAGGGCGGGCTGACCACAGGTGAACTGCTGCGGGTGCGGGCCGCGATGAAGCCGATCGCGACCGTGCCGCGGGCGCTGTCCACCATCGACGTGGCGACCGGCGAGGCGGCCAAGGCGCACCACCAGCGCTCGGACGTGTGCGCGGTGCCGGCCGCCGGCATCGTCGCCGAGGCGATGGTGGCGCTCGTCCTCGCGGACGCCGTGGCCGAGAAGTTCGGCGGAGACAGTGTGCCTGAGACGCGGCGCAACGTCGCCTCGTACCTCGAGAACCTGGCGATCCGGTGAGCGCTGGACCTGTGGTCGTCCTCGTCGGCCCGATGGGTGTCGGCAAATCGACGGTGGGAGCGCTGCTCGCGGAGCGGCTCGGCTGCGGCTACCGGGACACCGACGAGGACATCGTGGCCACCGACGGGCGCACCATCGCGGACATCTTCGTCGACGACGGCGAGCCTGCTTTCCGGGCGATGGAGAGGCGCGCGGTGCACCAGGCGCTGGCCGAGCACGAGGGCGTACTCGCCCTCGGCGGCGGCGCGATCCTCGACACCGGCACCCGGGAGCTGCTGGCCGGCCTGCCGGTCGTGTACCTCTCGATGGACGTCGAGGAGGCGGTCGAGCGCACGGGACACAACGCCGCCCGGCCGCTGCTCGCCGTCAACCCGCCCCGCCCGGGGCGCGAGCTGAGGGAGGCGCGCCGCCACCTGTACGTGGAAGTCGCCCGTGCGGTCGTCGCCACCGACGGCCGCACCCCGAAGGAGGTCGCCCAGGCGGTCCTCGACGCCTTGGAGTTGAAGCAGGCATGACCGAGCAGGACCAGACGGCGACCCGGATCCAGGTCGGCGGCACCGCGGGTACCTCGCCGTACGAGGTGCTGGTCGGGCGTCAGCTCCTCGGCGAGCTGGGCGCGTTGATCGGCCCGCGCGTGAAGCGGGTCGCCGTGGTTCACCCGGAGGCGCTGGCCGAGACCGGTGAGGCGCTGCGGGCCGACCTGTCCGGGCAGGGCTTCGAGGCTGTGGCCATTCAGGTGCCCAACGCGGAGGAGGCCAAGACCGCCGAGGTCGCCGCGTACTGCTGGAAGGCCCTGGGGCAGTCCGGCTTCACCCGTACCGACGTGATCGTCGGGGTGGGCGGCGGGGCGACCACCGACCTGGCCGGGTTCGTGGCCGCGAGCTGGCTGCGCGGGGTGCGCTGGATCGCCGTTCCGACGACCGTGCTGGCCATGGTGGACGCGGCGGTCGGTGGAAAGACCGGTATCAACACCGCCGAGGGCAAGAACCTGGTCGGCGCCTTCCACCCGCCCGCGGGCGTGCTGTGCGATCTGGCCGCGCTGGACTCGCTACCGGTGCACGACTTCGTATCCGGGCTCGCGGAGATCATCAAGGCCGGGTTCATTGCCGATCCGCGGATCCTGGAGTTGATCGAGGCCGATCCGGAGGGAGCCCGTACCCCGGCCGGTCCGCATATCGCGGAGCTGATCGAGCGGTCCATCAAGGTCAAGGCCGAGGTCGTCTCGTCGGACCTGAAGGAGTCGGGACGTCGGGAGATCCTCAACTACGGCCACACGCTGGGCCACGCCATCGAGAAGAACGAGCGCTACCAGTGGCGGCACGGCGCCGCCGTCGCGGTCGGCATGCACTTCGCCGCCGAACTGGGACGACTGGCAGGGCGGTTGGACGACGCGACCGCCGACCGGCACCGCACCATTCTCCAGTCCGTCGGTCTCCCGCTGAACTACCGCTACGACCAGTGGCCCAAGCTGCTGGAGACCATGAAGGTCGACAAGAAGTCCCGCGGCGACCTGCTGCGCTTCATCGTCCTCGACGGCCTGGCCAAGCCCACCGTCCTGGAGGGCCCCGACCCGGCCGTCCTCCTCGCCGCCTACGGCGAAGTGGGCGAATGACCCCCGAGGACGCCGCATCACCCGATATGCCCTGGGTGCAGGGGCACTTCGGACCGTTCCCGGCCGTTCACCAAACGGCGGCCGGGGACGGTACCGTTCGGTAGGAGCGGGGCAGGTGCCCCGTTGCCAGCGCCCATTGCCTGTACGAGACGGAGTGGCACCGGATGGAGCACGCAGTGGGGTCTGCGCCGCCGCCGCACCCTCAGCCGGGGCACGGACCGGCCGTCGGCTGGTCGCCGGCCGCACAACACCCGGGACCGCACCACCCGGGCGCGCACCCGGGCCCCGTCCCTCCGGGTCCTCCCACGGGTCCCGCTCCCGTGAGCCCGCCACCGGGTTTCGCCGGGGTGCCGACCGCTCCGGCGCCGCACCCTCCCGGCCACGCTCCAGCCCCGCATCACAGGGTGCCGCACCACGCGCCCGTGCCGCTGACGCCGGACACCACGGGCCATGTGCAGCTACCGCCGGGCGGTCCCGTGGCGATGCCGAGCCCGCCGCCCACGGCGGGGACGCCCGACCCGACGTCCACGACGCTCGCCGTCCTCCTCATCGGCCCCGCCGGTGCCGGGAAGACGAGCGTCGCCAAGTTCTGGGCCGACCACCGCCGGGTCCCTACCGCGCACATCAGCCTCGATGACGTACGCGAGTGGGTGCGCTCGGGCTTCGCGGACCCGCAGTCGGGGTGGAACGACCACTCGGAGGCGCAGTATCGTCTCGCCCGCCGCACCTGCGGCTTCGCGGCCCGCAACTTTCTGGCCAACGGCATCTCCTGCGTCCTCGACGACGCGGTCTTCCCGGACCGTCCGGTCGTCGGCCTCGGCGGCTGGAAGCGGCATGTGGGCCCCGGCCTACTGCCGGTCGTGCTCCTGCCGGGCCTGGAGATAGTCCTGGAGCGCAACGCCGAGCGCTCCGGAAACCGCCGCCTCACCGACGAGGAAGTCGCCCGTATCCACGGCCGCATGGCTGGTTGGTATGGCTCCGGGCTTCCCATCATCGACAACTCCCAGCTCGACGTGCCGGCCACGGCCCGGGTGCTCGACGAGGTGCTGGCGAGGTCGATCGCGAGCCCGCCGCAGTGGTGACGACCGCCGGGACGAGTTGATCAGCAGGTTTTTTCGCCCCGCCGCCCCTGCCCTCCCCAAGGCTTTCGGCATCGCTCGAGCAGGGATCGTCCCTGAGGGCTGCGCCCCCAGACCCGGATCCGGTTCGTGTCTCGGCTGCGGGCCCGTCCGTGGCTGGTCGGGCCCGCGCCCGGGGAGCCGCACAGGTCACAGCCCCGCCCCCCCTGACGGGGTGCAAGCCCGCGTCGCCCCGCCCACCCGCAGTCGCCAACCCACGGATGGCGCCATGTGCCGGTGTCATCGCCCGTCGCTTATGGCTCCGCCCAGAAACCCCCCACCGCCGGAGGCGCTCGGTCGGACCCGCTGAACCGGCGGCATCCGGTCACCGCTCGTAGGCTCGGGTCATGTCCGAGGTGTACGCAGCTCGCCGTGAGCGGCTACGAGAGCGATGTACGGCAAGCGGCAGCGCAGCCGCGCTGGTGTCCCGCCCCGCCAACGTCCGCTATCTCGCGGGCGCGGCGCCGAGGGGTGCCGTTCTCCTGCTGGCCAAGGGTCCGTTGGGCAAGGGTCTGCCGGCCAGGGGAGAAGACCTGCTGGTGTGTGCCGGATCGCTCAGCACCCAGCCGGAGGAGGGGCGGCTGGACGAGGCTCTGCGGATCCAGCTGCTGCCGGGGGCCGCCGGTGATCCCGCGGTCGCCGCGGCCGACCTCGCCGCGGCCCGGGGGGCCGAGTCCCTGGCCGTCGAGGAACACCACCTGACCGTGGTCCGTCACCGTGCCATCGGATCCGTGGCCCCCCGGCTGCGGCTGGCCGACCTCGGGGGTGCCGTCGAGCAGCTGCGGGTCGTCAAGGACGAGGAGGAGATCTCCTTTCTGCGGATCGGCGCCGAGATCGCAGACCAGGCACTGAGTGAGCTCCTTGAATCGATCCTCGTCGGACGCACGGAACGTCACCTCGCCCTGGAGCTGGAGCGACGTCTCGTCGACCACGGCGCCGACGGCCCGGCCTTCGCGACCTCGGTCGGCACCGGCCCTAACTCCGGTCTGCGCGGTCATTGCCCCACCGACCGGCGGGTCGAGGAGGGCGACTTCCTCTCCGTGTGCCTAGGCGCGGCATATCGCGGATACCGCTGTGAGATCGGCCGTACGTTCGTGATCGGCACCTCGCCCGCCGACTGGCAGATCGCGTTGTACGAGGTCGTCTTCGCCGCCCAGCGGGCGGGCCGCGAGGCGCTGATGCCCGGCGCCGCCTACCGTGACGTGGACCGCGCGGCCCGTCAGGTGCTGGACTCCGCGGGGTACACGGAAGGCCTTCCGACGCTGACCGGGCACGGTGTAGGGCTTGAATTCGACGAGGACCCGCAGTTGGCCCCCGCGGCCATGGGTAAACTGGACGCTTGCGTGCCGGTCACCGTCGAACCGGGGGTCCACATCCCGGGCCGGGGCGGTGTCCGGATCGATGACACGCTCGTCGTACGCCCCGAGGCGGACGGCGGACCCGAGCTACTCACCATCACGACCAAGGAGCTGCTCGCGCTCTAGCTTCGAGCTGTGCGCCTGCCCCGGGGTCGTCCACGTCAGTCCAGGAGATTCCGCAACCGTGGCTTCCACGAACGACCTCAAGAACGGCATGGTGCTCAAGCTCGAAGGCGGCCAGCTCTGGTCCGTCGTCGAGTTCCAGCACGTCAAGCCCGGCAAGGGCCCGGCCTTCGTGCGCACCAAGCTCAAGAACGTGCTCTCCGGCAAGGTCGTCGACAAGACGTTCAACGCCGGTGTCAAGGTCGAGACGGCCACTGTCGACAAGCGTGACATGCAGTTCTCGTACATGGACGGCGAGTACTTCGTCTTCATGGACATGGAGACGTACGACCAGCTCCACGTCGACAGGAAGGCCGTCGGCGACGCCGCCAACTTCTTGATCGAGGGCTTCACCGCGACCGTCGCCCAGCACGAGGGCGAGGTGCTCTTCGTCGAGCTGCCCGCCGCCGTCGAGCTGACCATCCAGGAGACCGAGCCGGGCGTCCAGGGCGACCGCTCCACCGGTGGCACCAAGCCCGCCGTCCTGGAGACCGGTCACCAGATCAACGTGCCGCTCTTCATCACCACGGGCGAGAAGATCAAGGTCGACACCCGCACGAGCGACTACCTCGGCCGGGTGAACAGCTAACCGTGGCTGCCCGCAACACGGCCCGCAAGCGCGCCTTCCAGATCCTCTTCGAGGGTGACCAGCGCGGCGTGGACGTCCTGACGGTCCTCGCGGACTGGATCCGGCACTCCCGGTCCGACACCCGGCAGCCGCCGGTGAGCGAATACACGATGCAGCTGGTCGAGGGGTACGCCAAGCACGCGCCGCGCATCGAGGAGCTCATCGCGCAGTACGCCGTCGGCTGGACGATCGACAGGATGCCGGTCGTCGACCGCAACATCCTGCGCCTCGGTGCCTACGAGCTGATCTGGGTCGACGAGACCCCGGACGCCGTGGTGCTCGACGAGGCGGTGCAACTCGCCAAGGAGTTCTCCACGGATGAGTCACCGGTCTTTGTGAACGGTCTGCTCGGCCGTTTCCAGGACCTCAAGCCTTCGCTTCGGCGATAGCCTCCGGCGGCTGGGCGGTTTCGCCCGCCGGTGGGTGGGCGCCTCCGCCGGTGGCCCCCGCGGACGTACCGGCACACGCCCACCAAAAACGCGCCGGGGGGGGCCGGACCCCTTGGGTTCCGGCCACCCCCGGCGGCATGTTTCTGCACGGTGTGGGGCTGGCGGTCAGCCCTCTTCGTGGGAGACCGCGCGGCGCGCATCCGTGTCGAGGACTCCCCAGCTGATCAGTTGCTCGGTGAGGACCGAGGGCGACTGGTCGTAGATGACGGCGAGTGTGCGCAGGTCGTCCTGGCGGATCGACAGCACCTTGCCGTTGTAGTCACCGCGCTGGGACTGGATCGTGGCCGCGTACCGCTGGAGGGGGCCCGCCTTCTCGGCCGGCACATGGGCCAGTCGCTCCAGGTCCAGGACCAGCTTCGGCGGCGGCTCGGCGGCACCGCCCGGCGTGGTGCCCGGCAGGAGCTCCTGCACCGGCACCCCGTAGAAGTCCGCCAGCTCGGCAAGACGCTGTACGGTCACGGCTCGGTCGCCGCGCTCATACGAACCGACCACGACCGCCTTCCAGCGGCCCTGGGACTTCTCCTCGACGCCGTGGAGGGAAAGGCCCTGCTGGGTACGGATGGCGCGGAGCTTGGCCCCGAGCTGTTTGGCGTATTCGCTGGACATATAGCTCCCCGGACACTGGGACGACGTGCGGTTTTGCCGCGCGGCTGGTAACTCACTGTGAGGTTACGCAGCGTTACTCCGCCCCGTCAAGCCGAATGGTCCGGACCGACTCTTCCGTGGGAGTCGCCGACAGGTGACGCCAGCCGGTGACGTGAGTGACGCTGGAGGGGGGTGATCAGGGCCGTTGCCGGGCTGGTACCGTTGACGGCGCAAATCCGACGTCCTTTAAGGTCCGTCCCGTGAGGCGGAGAAGGAGGTCCGTTTCGTATGGACACGCAGCAGTCCGATGCGCGGCCCGTGCTCGAAGGCCCCGATATCGCGCGGGTGTTGACCCGCATCGCCCACGAGATCGTCGAGCGCGCCAAAGGCGCCGACGACGTGGTTCTCCTTGGCATTCCCACCCGGGGCGTCTTCCTCGCCCAGCGGCTCGCGGCCAAGCTCGAGGCGATCACCGACCGCAAGGTACCGGTCGGCTCGCTCGACATCACCATGTACCGCGACGACCTGCGCATGCACCCTCCGCGTGCGCTGGCCCGCACCGACATCCCAGGTGACGGCATCGATGGCCGTCTGGTCGTCCTCGTCGACGACGTGCTCTTCTCCGGCCGTACCATCCGCGCCGCGCTCGACGCGCTGAACGACATCGGCCGTCCGCGCGCCGTGCAGCTCGCGGTCCTCGTCGACCGCGGCCACCGCGAACTTCCCATCCGCGCCGACTACGTGGGCAAGAACCTGCCCACGTCGCTGCGGGAGACGGTCAAGGTCCAGCTCGCCGAGGAGGACGGTCGCGACACCGTGCTGCTCGGTGTGAAGCAGGCCTCCCCGGGCGCGCGGCCGTAGTCCGGCGTACGTCACTGCCGTACGCCTGCCGAGTGCGTCTTCGCGCGTCAGCCTGCCCGGCTGGGACAGCCCGCCGGGCCCTCGCTTCCCGAACTGAACTGCCTTACGGAGCCTGAAAGATGCAGCGTCATCTCATCTCGGCCGCCGACCTCACCCGTGACGACGCCGTCCTGATCCTCGACACCGCCGAGGAGATGTCCCGGGTCGCCGACCGGCCGATCAAGAAACTGCCGACTTTGCGCGGCCGCACCGTCGTCAACCTCTTCTTCGAGGACTCGACCCGTACCCGGATCTCCTTCGAGGCCGCCGAGAAGCGCCTGTCCGCGGACGTCATCAACTTCACCGCGAAGGGGTCCAGCGTTTCCAAGGGCGAGTCCCTGAAGGACACCGCGCAGACCCTGGAGGCCATGGGCGTCGACGCGGTCGTCATCCGGCACGGTGCCTCAGGAGCCCCCTACCGGCTCGCCACCTCGGGGTGGATCGACGCCGCCGTCATCAACGCCGGCGACGGCACTCACCAGCACCCCACCCAGGCCCTGCTCGACGCGTTCACCATGCGGCGCCGGCTTGTCGGCCGGGACGCCGGGCTCGGCCAGGACCTCGCGGGCAGGCGCATCACGCTCGTCGGCGACATCCTGCACAGCCGCGTCGCCCGCTCCAACGTCGACCTGCTGCACACCCTCGGTGCCGAGGTCACCCTGGTCGCCCCGCCGACGCTGGTGCCGGTCGGTGTCGAGACCTGGCCCTGCGAGGTCGCGTACGACCTGGACGGCACGCTGCCCAAGTCGGACGCGGTGATGCTGCTGCGCGTGCAGCGTGAGCGGATGAACGCGGCCTTCTTCCCGACCGAGCGCGAATACACGCGGCGCTACGGGCTCGACGGCGACCGCATGGCGCGGATGCCCGAGCACGCCATCGTGATGCACCCCGGCCCGATGGTCCGCGGCATGGAGATCACCGCCGACGTCGCCGACTCCGACCGCTGTACCGCTGTCGAGCAGGTGGCGAACGGTGTCTCCGTTCGTATGGCGGTTCTGTACCTGCTTCTGGGCGGCAACGAGCCCGCCGTCACCCACACCCGCCCATCCGTCTCCCATCACCCTTCCAACGAGCACTCCGCGCACATCCTTTCTGCGGACGAGGAGAAGCAATACCGATGAGCAAGATCCTTATTCGTGGTGCGAAGGTGCTCGGCGGCGAGCCGCAGGACGTCCTGATCGAGGGCGCGACGATCGCGGCGGTCGGCAGCGGGCTGTGGGACGAGGGCGCCGAAGTCGTGGAGGCCGACGGCAGGGTGCTGCTGCCCGGCCTCGTCGACCTGCACACCCACCTGCGCGAGCCCGGTCGTGAGGACTCCGAGACCGTCCTGACCGGTACGCGGGCTGCCGCGAGCGGCGGTTACACGACCGTGTTCGCCATGGCCAACACCTTCCCGGTGGCCGACACCGCCGGTGTGGTCGAGCAGGTCTACCGGCTCGGCCGGGAGCACGGCTACTGCGACGTCCAGCCCATCGGTGCCGTCACCGTCGGCCTGGAGGGCAGGAAGCTCGCCGAGCTGGGCGCGATGCACGAGTCGGCGGCGGGCGTCACCGTCTTCTCGGACGACGGCAAGTGCGTGGACGACGCCGTGATCATGCGCCGGGCGTTGGAGTACGTGAAGGCCTTCGGCGGTGTCGTGGCCCAGCACGCGCAGGAGCCGCGGCTGACCGAGGGCGCCCAGATGAACGAGGGTGTCGTCTCCGCCGAACTGGGGCTCGGGGGATGGCCCGCGGTGGCCGAAGAATCGATCATTGCCCGGGATGTGCTCCTCGCCGAGCACGTCGGGTCCCGCGTCCACATCTGCCACCTGTCGACCGCCGGGTCGGTCGAGATCGTGCGTTGGGCCAAGTCCCGCGGCATCGACGTGACGGCCGAGGTCACCCCGCACCACCTGCTCCTGACCGACGAGCTGGTCCGCACGTACAACCCGGTCTACAAGGTCAACCCGCCGCTGCGTACCGAGCGCGACGTGCTGGCCCTGCGCGAGGCCCTCGCCGACGGCACGATCGACATCGTCGCCACCGACCACGCCCCGCACCCGCACGAGGACAAGGACTGCGAGTGGGCCGCGGCCGCCATGGGCATGGTCGGCCTGGAGACCGCGCTGTCAGTGATCCAGCAGACGATGGTCGACAGCGGCCTGCTGGACTGGGCCGGCGTCGCGCAGCGTATGTCCTTCACGCCCGCCCGGATCGGGCAGGCCAAGGGGCACGGCCGCCCCGTCTCGGCAGGTGAGCCCGCCAACCTCACGCTGGTCGATCCGGCATACCGTGGTGCCGTGGACCCCGCGGGCTTCGCGTCGCGCAGCCGCAACACCCCCTACGAGGGTCGTGAGCTGCCGGGCCGTGTCACGCACACGTGGCTCCGGGGCCGCGCCACGCTCGTCGACGGGAAGCTCGCGTGACAACTCTCCCTCTACTGGTCACCTCAAGCGCCGCCGAACAGAAGTCGGCGGACGTGACCGACTGGGCCGCTCGCACCGGCTGGCTCGTGGGCCTCGCGCTCTTCGTCGCCCTCGTCTACTGGCTGATGCGCGAGGGCTGGAAGTGGCGCGGCACGCTCCAGGGCGACCTCCCCGAGCTGCCCGAAGCACCGGCCGACCCCGGCCCGGTAAGACTGGCCCACCCGTCGCCCACCACCACCCTCAACGGAGGCGGCAAGCCGCCACTGCTTACACTCAGCGGCCGCTATCACGGCACCACGACCGCCGGTCAGTGGCTCGACCGCATCGTGGCGCACGGGCTGGGCGCCCGCAGCCGGGTCGAGCTCACGCTGACGGACGCGGGACTGGACGTCGTACGCCCCGCAGCGGCCGACTTCTTCGTCCCGGCCGCACAGCTGCGTGAGGCCCGGCTGGACAAGGGCATCGCGGGCAAGGTCCTCACCGAGGGCGGTCTGCTGGTCGTCACCTGGGAGCACGGCGACAAGCTGCTCGACTCCGGGTTCCGCTCCGACCACGCGGCCGAGCACAACGCGTGGGTCGAGACCCTGAACCAGATGATCAACAAGGACAGCAACGAGACGGAAGGCGCACGATGACGACCTCCACCCGGGGAGCCGGCAAAACTCCCGCCG
>CBFGQM010000081.1:0-16603 GCA_965650905.1 uncultured Streptomyces sp.
GCTGTCGACGGTGAAGACGGTGACGCGTCCTTCGTCGATGAGCGGGGCGATCGCCTCGTGCGGGTCTGCCACGGACAGCGCGGCGGCCGCTCCTTGACGGACCTGCCAAGCGGGGTCGGCGAGCGCGGCGGTGGCCACGGCCGCGGCCTGTTCGGCGCAGCCGGTGTGGGCCATGGCCGACAGGGCCGCGGCCCGCACCAGGACGTCGGTGTCCTCGGCCAGCACGGTCAGGGTGGTCGCGCCGCGGGGGTCACCGACCGATCCCAGGCCCCGGGCGACGGCCAGCCGCACCGCCGGCGCCGGGTCGGCGGCGGCCTCGTCCAGCGCGTCCAGCGCGTCCAGCGCGTCCAGCGAGACGAGCCCGAGCACGACCTCGCAGCGAACGGTCTCCATAGAGTGGGGCAGCAGCGCCGCCAACTCCTCGGTGGTGCACAGCCGGTGGCGCCACAGGGCGCCCACGGCGGCGACGCGGACGCCGGCGTCCTCGGACCTGCTCGCCTCGCGCAGTGCCTCGGTGAACCGCTCGCCGGTCACCAGGACCTCGCGCAGTTCGCCAAGAAGTTCGACAGCGGTACGGCGCACCGCCGCGTCCGGGTCCGACAGGGCCGCCGCGAACACCGCCAAGGGCTCGTCCCAGTCCTCGGCCGCCTCGCTGAGCACGGTCAGCGCCGTGCGCCGCACGCCGGCGTCGGGGTCGGTCAGGAACTCGGCGAGTTCGTCGGTGGTCGGGGACTCCAGAACTCCCCGCTGCGGGTGTCGAAGCCGACGGCTTCGATGGCGCGGCCGTCCCGGGTGAGCACCCGTACCGGCATGATCCGGTTGTCGATGGTGACCCGGGAACGCACGTGGCGGGCCCGCAGGGTGCGGTACAGGACCTTCTTCACGTCACGGCCCTCGGGCATCGGGAGCACATAGCTGCCCGAGCGGTGCACCTTGCGCACGGCGTACTCACCGTGCTCGTCCTTTTCGAACTTGACGCCGTAGCCCTCCAGTCGCTGCACCATGCCGAAGCCACGGGTCGCGGTCTCGTAGATGGTGCGCTGGTTGACGATGCCGTCGTTGGCGAGCGTGATGTCGGCGACGTAGTCCTCCGGCGTCGCCTTGCCCGGGACGACGGCGTTGTTCACGCCGTCCATGCCCATGGCGAGCGCGCGGGAGTGACGTACATGTGCTTTCTCCAGCAGCAGGACGTCGGCATCGTTCGCGGCCGCGGTGAGGGCCGCCATCGTGCCGGCGGTGCCGCCGCCGACGATGAGGACATCACAGGCGAGTTCGCGCCGCTCGGACAGAGGTGGGATCTGCACGGAAGTCAGCCCCTTTCGGGAGAAGGACGGTGGTTCAGCAGCGGGTGCGTCGGGTCGGGGGCGCGGTGGAGCCGGCCGGCCAGCGATGTCCGGTCACCGCGGAAGCGGACGAACTCGAGGTCGATGGGTCGGCCTTCGTCGGTGTACGTCAGCCGTTCGAGGAACAGCAGGGGAAAGCCGTCGGGCACGCGAAGGAGGTCGGCGACCGTCCGGTCGGCGGCGACCGCCTCGATGGACAGCGCCGCCGCGCCGAGCGGCAGGCCGAGTTCCCCCTTCGAGCAGTCCGAAGACGTCGTGCCGCGCCAGGTCCATCCCCAGCAGGGGCCGCCCCACGTCCGCCGGCAGGTAGCTGGCGTCCAGGGGCAGCGGCAACACGTCCCGGATACGCCGTACTGGTGCGACACGGCTTCCTGTCACCCGGCTACCAGCGATGGTCCCTCTCATGGCCGGAATACTCTGGAGCACTTGTTACGCATGCCGGTGGCTGGAATTGCGCGCTTGTTACGCCAGTCTCGCCGTGTGGCGGCGTGCCGTTGACCTGGGGCAACGGGCTACTGCCGGGCCGTATCGCCACGTCGGCCGCGGCGCAACGCGCTTGCGGGCACCACCGACGAGGGGCGCGGGCTCAGGCTCCGGCAGTCGGCCAGGGGCCGTGTGACCGCGGGCGCTACCGGGATGTGGCCAGGGACCGCGGGCGCGTCCCGCCTCCGGCCGAGGCCGCGGCAAGACACGAGCATGACGCGTACGCGGGCCGAGGCAACGCACCTACCACGATCACTTCCCGCGGGTGGCAAGGGCCAGCAATGTCGCCGCCGGGCCGGACAAAGGCGTCTCATGGAGCCAGACGGCACGGAATTTCCGGCGTAGCGGGCGGGGCCCTTCCAGCGGCACATTGATGAGCCGCCGATCATGGAGTTCGGCGGACACCGCGAGACGGCTCAGGACGGCGGGCGCCTCCCCGGTGGTCACGGCCGACTTGATCGCGGTGGTGGAGCCGAGTTCGGCGGCGGGGGGCGCGAGCTCCCCGGTCTCCTGGAGGAATTGGCGTAGCGCGTCACGGGTGCCCGAACCCTGTTCCCGCAGGATCAACGGGGTGGCGGCCAGCATCCGCAGCGGCAAGGGCGTGCGGCGTCTGGCCCACGGGTGTCCCGGTGCGACCACCACGACCAGTTCGTCGTCGTCGATCGCCCGGCTGCGCAGGCCGCGCGGTGCGTGCGGCCCCTCGACGAATCCCAGGTCGGCCTCGCGGCTGCGGACCATGTCGGCGACCTGTGACGAGTTGCCGACCCGCAACGCGACTCTTGTCTCCGGGGCTCTGCCGTGCAGGGTGATCAGCCAGCCCGGCACCCGGTGATCGGCGATCGTCATCGAGGCGGCGACCCGCAGCCGGCCCTGCTGGTCGGCGTGGAGCGCGGCGACCCCGCTGACCAGGGCGCGGGCCGCGTCGAGTACC
The DNA here is from genome assembly GCA_965650905.1 of uncultured Streptomyces sp. Lineage (GTDB taxonomy): Bacteria > Actinomycetota > Actinomycetes > Streptomycetales > Streptomycetaceae > Streptomyces. Next base: position 2,758 of record CBFGQM010000081.1, read on the forward strand.
GGGCGCGCCCAGTCGACGACGGCGGCTCCGGCCGGGGTGAGCCGGGAACCGATGGGGCCTCGTTCGAGCAGCACCAGCCTGAGCTGGCGTTCCAACGCGCTGATCCGCATGCTCGCCGCCGGCTGGCTGATCCCATGCCGCCCGGCGGCCTGGCCGAGACTGCCCGTCTCCGCCACCGACACCAACAGATCCAGCACCTTCAGCTCCGGCGTACCCGGCGGCAGCCCCATCAGCACGGCTTATGACCTCCTCGGAATTCGGTCTCTACCGGAGCCCGGCCCAACGCGGCGATCGTGCGGTGGGGAAGGCGCGGGCCCCAAGGTCCGCGGGCCGGCGAAGGAGACGTGACGTAAGGAGACGCAATGGAATCGTCGTACGCGGTGCCGGTCAAGCCACCACCGCAGGGCGCCCCCGGCCGCGCAGGGCGTCTGTACCGGGCGGTGGGCGACACGCTCCCCGGGCTGGTCGTCGCGACGGTGCTCGCGCTGCCGGCCACCTGGCTGGGCACGCTGGTCCCGACGGTGGGCGGCCCGGTGCTGGGGCTCGTGGTCGGCGTCGGTGCAGGAGTTCTGCTGAGGGGGGTTCCGGCGCCCGCGGCCGTCGAGCGGCTGCGCCCGGGATTCGCCACGGCCGCCCGGAAGGTCCTCCAGGCGTCCATCGTCGTCCTCGGAACCGGACTGCCGCTGAGCGAGGTGCTGCGGGTGGGAGCCGGTTCGCTGCCGGTCATGCTGGGCACCCTGGCGGTGGCGCTGAGCGGCGCCTGGTTCGTCGGCCGCCTGCTGGACGTTCACCCGGAGGCCCGGCTGCTGATCGGGGTGGGGACGGGTATCTGCGGAGCGTCGGCGATCGCGGCGGTCACCTCCGTCGTGAAGGCGGCGGAAGCCCGGGGCGCGTACGCGATGGGCACCATCTTCACGTTCAACATCGCCGCGGTCCTGCTGTATCCGTCACTCGGCCACCTGCTCGGGCTGTCCCAGCAGGCATTCGGACTGTTCAGCGGCACCGCGGTCAACGACACCTCCTCGGTCGTGGCCGCCGCCTACGCCTACGGGACGCCGGCCGGAGCATGTGCCGTCGTGGTGAAGCTGACCCGCAGCCTCATGATCGTGCCGATCTGCGTGGTCCTGCAGGTGTGGCAGTCCCGGCGCCGACGTGCCAACCGGTGGGAGACCCTCGACGGCGGTACGGCTTGGCGGGCGTTCCCGCTGTTCATCGTCGGCTTCCTGGCCGCGTCGGCGACCGCCACCGTCGGCGTGATCCCCGGCTCGTGGCTTCCGGCCCTGTCGACTGCGGGCACTTTCATGATCACGACGTCTTTGACGGGTATCGGTCTGACGCTGAACCCGTCGCAGATTCGCGACGCCGGGCCACGGCCGCTGCTCCTGGGCGCGGCGCTGTGGGCCGGCGTCGGCGCCACCTCACTCGGTCTCCAGGCACTCACGGGCCGACTCTGACCGCAGCCCCCGCACCACCGACGCGATGACGTCTTGCAGGCGCCCGGACTACCTCATCGAGGCATGGAAGCCCGCCGAACCGTCGAAAGTCACCTTCGAGGCCTGCCGGGGAAACCACCCGAGGACGGTTCCAGTCGAGCGGGACGCCGATCCGTCCGCACTCGACGCGGTCCGGGGGTGCGGGCCTCGGCACGGAGTAGGGGCAGGCGCCGAAGTGGAGTGCCGATATCCAGAGGGGGCGCGGCTTCGACGGGAGCCGCGGACAGCAGGGCGGCTGCGGCCGTGAGGGCCGACAGCAGGGCCGTGCGACGGGACAAGGGTCTCTCCGGACGGTCGGTTGTAAATGAAAATGATTATCGCTACAGTGTGCGGGGCGCCAACCCGGCCCCCCTCCCGTCCGAAGGGCTGTCCGGGCTGCCCTGACACCTGAACCGATCGCACGAAAAGGGGAGTTGTGGCTCATCTGCTGATGGTCGAGAGCTGGGTCGGGTCGATGAGCAGACTGTTGCCTCGGGCGATCCGGGAGGGCGGGCACGAGTTCACGTTCCTCACCCGCGATCTGCACCACTACCTCCGCTCGGCGCCAGAGGGGGCGGCGCACCCGCTGCTCGGCGCCCGCAATGTCATCACCGCCGACACCAACGACACCGGCACCCTGCTGTCGCAGATCGAGCAGTTGCACAAGGTGCTGCGCTTCGACGGCGTGATCACCTCCTGTGACTATTACCTGCCGACGGTTGCGCGGATCGCCGGGCATCTGGATCTGCCGGGCTCGACCCCGGAGGCGGTCGAGAACGCCTGCCGCAAGGACGCCACCCGCCGTTTCCTCGCCGAGGCCGGGGTGCCCGGGCCACGCTTCGCCGTGCAAGAGGAGTGGGCCGACATCGCCCGGGCGGCACGGGAGATCGGATACCCGCTGGTCGTCAAGCCGGTCGACCTGTGCGCGGGCATGTATGTGCGGCGCGTGGACGACGAGGAGCAACTCACCGCCGCCGTAAGGGCGCTGGCTGACTTCTCCGTCAACGCCCGCGGGCAGCGCCGGGAGCCCGCCGTCCTGCTGGAGGAGCTGCTGGACGGCCCCGAGGTGAGCGTCGAGACGGTGTCGCACGCGGGCACGGTCCATGTGGTGGGCGTGACCGACAAGAGCATCGGCGGGGCGCCCGCGTTCATCGAGACCGGACACATGTTCCCGGCCGCTCTGTCGGCGGCTGACGCCGAAGCCGCCGAGCAGACCGCCCTGGGCGCGCTCAAGGCGCTCGGGCTGGTGGACGGCGTGGTCGCGCACACCGAGGTCAAGCTGACCTCCGCCGGTCCGCGCGTGGTCGAGGTCAATCCGCGGCCCGCCGGGAACCGCATCACGGAGCTCGTCCGCCATGTGACCGGAATCGACCTGGCGGCGGCCTTCGTGGAGGTGTCCCTCGGCCGCGAGCCCGACCTGCGGAGCAGCGACACCGGGCTGCGGAGCGCGGCCGTCGGCTTTCTCGTGCCGGAGACCTCGGGCACGCTCGAGTCGCTCGACGGCGCGGCACTCCCGGACGCGCCGGGCGTGCTGGAAGTGCAGCTCGCCGAGCCTGGCAGGCAGGTGAAGGCGGCGGGCAGCAACAACGAATACCTCGGGCACGTCATGGCCGGCGATGCCGAGGGGCTGGGAGCCCGCGACCGTGTCGAGGTCCTGCTCGGTGAGCTGCGGTCCGGGCTGGTGCTCCGATGACCGCCGCCACGGGTTTGTCCCGCACGGCGCCGTTCGAGACGTACATCGAGCTCGTGGCGGGCGTCCGCGCCGGTGAGCTCGGCCCGGATCCGGCCACGCAGCGGATCGCCGTGGCCTTCACCACGCGGCAGGCCGTACGGCACGACGGGCGCGGCACCGGCTACCGCAACGAGGTCCTCAGCCTGCGTCTGGGCGGGGTCGTCGGCTCGTGCGCGGTCGAGCCCGGAGCCCTGCCCGACGACGCGGTCGAGGAGTGTGTGGGCGCCGACGTGGCCCAGCTGCTGGAGCATCCGCTGCTGCCGGTGCGGGTGGCGGCGTTGGACGCCTATCTGATGCACGTCACCCCGCACACTCCGGAGAACGGGGCGCGGCCCGTCCCGCTGCCCGCCGGGACGTCGCTGGAGAAGTCCCGGGCCCGGGCGAAGGCCGTCGCCGAGCTGCTCGATCCGCCGGCGGGCGCGACCGTGCTCGTGGTGGGAGTCGTCAACTCCCTGCTGGAGGCGCTGCGTTCGCGAGACCTGAGCTATGTGCCCTGTGACCTGAAGGGCGGGCTGACCGAGTGGGGCGAGGCGGTCGTAGCGGACGCGCTCGCCGCGGCCGACCGCTGTGAGGCGCTGCTCGTGTCCGGGATGACGCTGGGCAACGGGACCTTCGAGCCGCTGCGGCGGCACGCGCTGGCGCACGGCAAGCAGCTGGTGATGTTCGCCCAGACCGGCAGCGCCGTACTGCCCCGCTTCCTGGGCCACGGGGTGAGCGCGGTGTGCGCCGAGCCGTACCCCTTCTTCTGGCTCGACGGCGGTCCCGGCACCGTGCACCGCTACGGCGGCCTGTGTCCGGAGGGCGGACGATGACCACGACGGCCGTACGTCCCCTCGCCCGCCCGGAACTTCTCGCTCTGCTCGGCCGCACGCCCCTGGTCCGCGTCACCGCCGACCTGCCCGGCCCGCACGCCGGTTTCTGGGCCAAGCTCGAAGGGCTCGCAGCGGGCGGTATGAAGGCGCGGGCCGCCGTGTCGATGCTGCTCGGCGCCCGTGAACGTGGCGAACTGCGGCCCGGCGCACCGGTGGTGGAGTCCACCTCCGGCACGCTCGGCATCGGGCTCGCCTTCGCGGGACAGGCCCTCGGCCATCCCGTCGTCCTGGTCGGTGACAGCGAACTGGAGCCGTCCATGCGGCAGTTGCTCCGTGCACATGGGGTGCGGCTGGAGATCGTGGACCGCCCGGCGGCCCGGGGCGGCTGGCAGGCCGCGCGGCTCGCCCGGCTACAGGAGCTGCTGGCCGTCCTGCCGGGCGCGTACTGGCCGGACCAGTACAACAACCCCGACAACAGCGCCGGTTATGCCTCCCTCGCCGCCGAACTCATCGCCCAGATCGACCACCTGGACGTCCTGGTGTGCAGCGTGGGCACCGGCGGCCACAGCGCGGGAATCATCGGCCCGTTGCGGCGGCGCTGGCCCGCGCTGCGGCTGATCGGCGTCGACTCGACCGGCTCCACCATTTTCGGCCAGCCCGCCCGGCCGAGGCTGATGCGCGGCCTGGGCAGCAGCATCCACCCGCGCAACGTCGCCTACGACGCGTTCGACGAGGTCCACTGGGTCGGCCCGGCCGAGGCCGTGGACAGCTGCCGCCGACTGGCCCGCGGCAGCTTCGTCAGCGGCGGCTGGAGCACGGGCGCCGCCGCCCGCGTCGCCGCCTGGGCCGCCCGCGTGAACCCCGGCGCGGTCGTCGCCACCGTCTTCCCCGACGGCCCGCACCGCTACCTCGGCACCGTCTACGACGACGACTTCGCCACGGCCCACGGTCTCGACCCCGCCACGGCGGCCACCCGCCCCGTCGAGATCCCGCACCTCAGCGCGGCCGAGGCCACCAGCTGGGTGCGCTGCACCCGTGTCTCCGACCCGCTGAAGGCCGTCCCCCATTGAGAAAGGACCCCGTGAAGGCCAGCCTGCGCACCGTACGTCTCGCACTTACCGAGCCGCTGCGCATCTCCCGCTCCACCATGACCGCCCGCGACGCCGTGTGGCTGACCGTCGAACACGATGGTGTCACCGGCCACGGCGAGGCCGTTACCAGCGTCTACTACGGGCTCGACACCGAGACCCTTGAACGTCTCCTCGCCTCCGTCGGTACGGACCTCGCCCGGTTTTCCGACCCCGAGAGCGCCTTGGAGGCCCTGCGGGCAGGAGAGTTGGCCGGCGGCGGCACTCCCCCGGCCGTGACCGCAGCCACTGAGGCCGCGCTGCTCGACCTCGCCGGCAGGCGCGCGGGCAACCCGGTACACCGACTTCTCGGTGCCGCCGCACCTCCGGTCGCGGCCACCGCCCGCACCATCGGCATCACCTCCCTCGCCCACGCGGCGGCACAGGCCCGCTCTCTCGCAGAGAACGGCTTCGAGGTGATCAAGGTCAAGGCAGGATCCCTCGATCCGGAGAACGACGTGGAGCGCGTCCGCGTCATCCGCGAATCCGCGCCCCGGGCCCGGCTGCTACTCGACCCCAACGGCGCCTGGACGGTGGCGCAGGCCGAGGCGCTGCTGGACCGGTTCGCCGATCTCGGCGTCGAGGCCGTCGAGCAGCCCCTCGCGCCCGGGGACCCGGAGGCACTGGGTGCGCTGGCCGAACGCTCACCGCTGCCGGTCATCGCCGACGAGGACGCCGTCGGCCTGGCGGACGTGCGCCGATTGGCCGGTCGCGTCCAGGGCGTCAACGTCAAGCTCGCCAAGTGCGGCGGGGTGCAGGCGGCCCTGAGCATCGCCGAGGCGATCGACGGCAGTGGCACGGAGCTGATGCTGGGCTGTCTGACCGCCAGCAGCCTCGGCCTCGCGCCCGCCGTCCATGTCGTCGACCGGGCCCGCTGGGCAGACCTCGACGGACACCTGCTGCTCGCCCACGACCCGTGGACCGGCATCGGCGGCGAGGACGGCGTCGTTCGCGCAAGTGACCTTCCTGGTTTGGGAGTTCAGGAGGTGGAGGCAGATGAAGGTGTGGCGTGAGATGCGCCGTTTCCCGCCCGCGGTCCAGCTCCTGCTGGTCAACCAGCTCGGCGTCAACACCGGTTTCTACCTCCTCATCCCCTACCTCGCCACCCATCTCGGCGAGAACCTGGGCATGTCGGCGGCCGTCGTCGGCATCGTCCTGGGCGTGCGCAACCTCAGCCAGCAGGGGCTGTTCATCATCGGCGGCTCCGCCTCCGACCGGCTCGGCGCGCGCGGCGTCATCATCGCCGGCTGCGCCCTGCGCACCCTCGGGTTCGCGCTGTTCGCGCTCGGCGACGACCTGGCCGTGCTGCTCGCCGCGTCCGTGCTCAGCGGACTCGCCGGAGCGCTGTTCAACCCCGCCGTGCGCACCTACATCGCCCAGGAGTCGGCCGAGCGCAAGGCTGAGGCGTTCGCCCTGTTCAACGTGTGCGCCACCACCGGCGCCCTGATCGGCCCGCTGCTGGGCGGTGCGCTGCTGCTCGTGGACTTCCGTACGTCCGCGCTGACCGCCGCCGGGATCTTCGCGGTCCTCACCGTCGCGCAGGCCCTGGTGCTGCCGGCCCGGGAGGTCGAGCCGAGCAGGCGCAGGGTGCTCGCGGACTGGCGTGAGGTCCTGGGCAACCGTGCCTTCCTCGCCTTCGCGCTCGCCATGGTCGGCATGTTCACCCTGGAGAACCAGCTGTATCTGCTGCTGCCCGACGGAGCCCGGCAGGCCACCGGCTGGGACGGCGCCGCCGGACTCGTCTTCGTCGTCGGCACCCTCGCCAACCTGGCGCTGCAACTGCGCATCACCCGTGCCCTCAAGGAAAGGGGGGACCGGGCTCGTTGGATCGCGACGGGCCTGGGTCTCATGGCGCTGGCGTTCCTGCCGCCCGCCGTGGTGGCGGTCGGCTCCGGCAGCCCGGACGGCGCGGCCGACGCGGCGCTGCGCGCCCTGCCCGTGCTGATCGGCGCCCTGCTGCTCTACCTCGGGGTGATGATCGCCCAGCCGTTCGTGATGGAGCTGATTCCCGGCTTCGGCCGGCCCGAGCTGACCGGCACCTACTTCGGCATCTTCTACGTGGTCTCCGGCATCGCCGCCGCCGTCGGCAACACCGTCGTCGGCTGGGCCATGGACACCGGGGAGAAGGGCGACGCCCGCTGGCTGCCGTGGGCGTGCTGCGCCCTGTTCGGGCTCGCCTCCGCGCTGGGGGTGGCCTGGCTGCACCGGCTTGGGTCGCTGCCGACGCCGTCGAAGGCCACCGTACCCGCGACGGTATGAGGAAGGACATGACTCCTACGACCGCTGCGCACAACCTGCTCACCGACAACCCCTCCCTGTACGAGGCCCGCTTCCCCGACCCTGGCCGGCTGGCCGGGCGCTGGACGGAGGACTGCCTGCGACGGCATGGCGCGGGACCGCGTGTCCTCGACATGGGCTGCGGCACCGGCCGGGACACCGCCCACCTCCACCGCGCCGGCCGCGTGGTCACCGGTGCCGACCTCTCCGAGGCGATGCTCGCCCACGCCCGCATCCACCACCCCGGACCCGAGTACATCCACGCCGACCTGCACGGCTCCGACCTGGGCCGAGGCGTCTTCGACGCCGTCGTGTGCCTGGACAGCGCCCTGCTGTACTGCCACACCAACGACCAACTCGACGCATTCCTCTCCTCCTGCCGCCGCGCCCTGCCCCCCGACGGTCTGCTGGTCGCGGAGATGCGCAACGGCGCGTACTTCCTGGGCCGCGCCGACCTGCTCGATACGCCCACCGTCCATTCCTTCACCTGGCAGGGCACCGCCTACCAGTCGACCACCACGCTCACCGTGGACCGTACGGCCCAACTCCTGCGCCGTACGCGCATGTGGAGCGCGGACGACGGGTCGGAGCCGGTCGAGCAGCGCTCCGCCTGGCGGCTGCTGTTCCCGCAGGAGCTGCGCCACCTGCTGGTCGCGCACGGCTTCGAGGTCCTCGAACTCCACGACGGGCCCGGCCCGCGCACCGAGCCGCTCTGGCAGGAAGGCCAGTTGCCCGGCGACAGGACGGACGCGGACCGGCTGCACGTCGTCGCACGTCTCACCACCCCCCACTGACCCTTCGTCCACACCACACCCCAAGGAATCCCATGCACGACGAACGCTTCCCCGGCCTGCGCCGCCGCGGCTTCCTCGCCGCCACGGGCGCCGCCTCACTCGGCGCGCTCGCCCTCACCGGATGCGGCGGCTCCGGCAGCGAGGGCTCCGACGCCAAGGGCGACAGCACTCCGAAGCGAGGCGGGCGGCTGCGCGCCGCCTTCGCCGGCGGCGGCGCCAGCGAGACCCTCGACCCGCACCTGGCCAACCTCTTCGCCGACGCCGCCCGCGCCAAGGCACTCTTCGACAAGCTCGCCGACTACGGCGCCGACCTCTCCGCCCAGCCCCGCCTCGCCGAGAAGTGGGAGGCGAACAAGACCCTGGACCGCTGGCAGGTCACCCTGCGCAAGGCGACCTTCCACAACGGAAGGCCGGTCACTGCCGCGGACGTCCTCTACAGCTACCGCCGCATCGCCGACCCAAAGCAGGCATTCCGCGCCAAGGCATCCCTGGACCCCATCGACCTCGCCGCCAGCCGCGCCAACGGCGAGCGCGCGATCGAGTTCGTCCTCAAGCGTCCTACGGCCGAATTCCCCAACATCCTGGCCGCGTTCGGCGCGTACATCGTCCCGGAGAACGCCTCCGACTTCGACAAGAAGCCGATCGGCTCCGGCCCCTTCCGCTTCGCCTCCTTCGCCCCCGGCCGCGCGGCCGTCTTCCGCCGCTACGACGACTACTGGGAGGGCGCCCCGCACCTCGACGAGCTCGAATTCGTCGTCGCCAACGAGGAGTCCGCCCGCGTCAACGCCCTCCTCGGCGGACAGGTCGAGTACGCCCACGAACTCAACCCCACCACCGCCCGCGCCCACGAGAGCAAGGGACAGATCGAGATCGTGCGGCTGCGCAACAGCGCCATGCAGGGCTTCGCGATGAAGACCGACCGGGCCCCCTTCGACGACAAGCGCGTACGCGAGGCGTTCTTCATGATCGCTGACCGCAAGGAACTCGTCGACGGCGCCCTGTCCGGTGCCGGTGTCGTCGGCAACGACCTGTTCGGCAAGGGCTACGAGTACTACGCCGGCAGCCTCCCCCAGCGCGAACAAGACCTCGACAAGGCCCGCGCCCTGCTCAAGCAGGCCGGCGCCGAGAACCTGAAGGTCACCCTCGACACCTCGGCCGTCGCCGCCGGATTCACCGAGGCCGCCAGCATCTTTCGCGACCAGGCGGCGAAGGCGGGCGTCACGATCGACGTGAAGATGGGCAGCAAGGACTCCTACTGGGCCGACATCCTCGACAACGGCACCCTGTGCTGCTACCGCTCCGGCGCCATGCCGATCGAGGCCCACATCTCCCAGCGCCTCCTCACCGACTCCACCACGAACGCCACCCAGTGGAAGCACAAGGACTTCGACGCCCTCTACCAGCAGGCGCAGTCCACCCGCGACAAGACCGAACGGGCGGCCGTCTACCAGGCAATGCAGCGCCACCTGTACGCCGAGGGTGGCTTCCTCATCTGGGGCTTCGCCGACTGGATCCTCGGCACGGCCCGCAAGGTGAAGGGCGTTGAGACCAAAGCGCCCGCCAACTCGCTCGACTGGGCCCGCTTCGACAAGGTCTGGCTCGCGTGAGCGGACTGCGCTCCTTCGTCGCCCGGCGGCTGCTCCTCGGCGCCGTACAGACCGTGGCCGTCGTGCTGCTGGTCTTCGCGCTCACCGAGGCGTTGCCGGGCGACGCCGCCGTCGCCCTGGCCGGCGACCAGCCCGACCCCGCCCGCATCGCCGCCATCCGCGAGGCCATACACCTCGACCGGCCAGCGTACGAGCGACTCGCCGACTGGGCGACGGGCCTGCTCCACGGCGACCTCGGCACCTCCCTGACCTCAGGCCGCCCGGTCGGCCAGTACCTCGCCGACGGCTTCGGCCCGACCCTCCTGCTGGCCACGCTCGCCGTGGCTCTGCTCGTCCCGATCGGCTTCGGCCTCGGCGTACTCGCCGCCCGCCGTGAAGGGCGCCTCACCGACCGGCTGATCAGCTCGGTCACGCTCGCCGTGTACGCGGTGCCCGAGTTCGCCCTCGGAGTGCTGCTGGTGACCGTCCTCGCACTCCGACTGCGTTGGCTGCCGCCGACCGCCGTCGGCTACGGCACCGACCTGCTCGGCCACCCGGCCGCGCTCGTCCTGCCCGTACTGGTCCTGCTGGCCCGCCCGGTCTGCTCCCTCTCCCGCCTCGTACGGGCCGGCATGATCGATGCGCTCGCCTCCCCCTACGTGGCACAGGCCCGCCGCTACGGCGTCTCCAGTGCCCGCATCCGCTACGCCCACGCCCTACCGGGCGCCCTCGCCCCCGCCGCGCAGCATCTCGCCCGCACCATCGACTGGTTGCTGTGCGGCGTCATCGTCGTGGAGGCGCTGTACGTGATCCCGGGTCTCGGCACCGTCCTGCTGGGCGCCGTCGCCGAACGCGACGTGCCGGTGGTGCAGGGTCTCGCCGTGGTGTTCGGCGTCCTGACCGTCGTACTGAACCTGGGCGCGGATCTCGTCGCCCGCCGTCTCGCACCCCGGGCGGGGGTGGCTGCCTAATGCTTCTGTCAGGCCACGAGACGGAGGGGCGGCCGGCCCTGGTAGGGCTGGCGGTCGCGCAGGATCGCGTAGAGGACGTTGACGCGTCGTCGGGCCAGGGCGATCACGGCCTGGCGGTGCCGTTTGCCTTCGCCTCGCTTGCGGTCGTAGTAGACCCGCGAGGCGGGATCGTTCTTGATCGCGCAGAAGGCCGACTGGTAGAAGACCCGTTTGAGGGCCTTGTCGCCGCCGGTCGCGCTCCTGGAGTAGCGGATCTTGCCGGACTTCCCCAGGACCGGGGCCAGCCCGCTGGCGGCAGCGAGGGAATCGCCGCTGGCAAAGCGGTGGATGCTGCCGACGGCCGCGAGGAACTACGCGGTGAGGGTGGCCCCCATTCCCGGCAGGCTGAGGATGAGGGCCCCGTCAGGATGGGCGGCCACCAGCTGGTCGATCTCGTCTTCCAGGGCCTTCAACTGAAGTGGCGGGGCCGGGGGATCAGCCACCCGAGCCATGGACGGCAGCCAGCATGAAACCCATCCCTGCCCCGCTCGCGCGACCCCATCGTCGCGAACGACCGGGCCATGCGAAAGAAGGTGGGGCCGCGCCGCGCACGGGCCGCTTCGCGCTCGGCGTGACGGTCGTCGCCGTACCCCTCGTACTCGCCCTGCTCGGCCCACTGTTCGTGGGACAACCAGGGCCTCGAACTGCGTCCTTCACCCTCGGCGACGGCCACTGGCTCGGCACCGACTTCGTGGGCCGCGACGTATGGCACCAAGTGCTGCACGGCGGCCGGTCAGTCGTGCTGACCGCCCTCGCCGCCACCGCCCTGTCGTATCTAGTCGCGCTCCCCGTCGGCCTGGCTGGCGCGCTCACCCATCGCCGCTGGCTGGAGGAGGTGCTGATGCGTCCCTTGGACGTGCTGCTCGCCGTCCCGTCGCTGCTGCTGATCCTGCTGGCCGCCACGGTGTTCTCCCCCGGCGCCGTCGGTCTCGCCCTGCTGGTGGCACTGGTGAACGTGCCGGACGCGGCCCGCCTCGTATGTGCCGCCGCCACGGAGGCCGCCGCCCGCCCCGCGGTCGAGGCGCTGCGCATGCAGGGCGAGACCTGGTGGCGGATGGCCGTCGGCTACGTCGGCCGTTCCATGCTGCGCACCCTGGCCGCCGACGCCGGCACCCGGCTGACCGGCGTGCTGTACCTGGTCGCCACGTCTGCGTTCCTCGGCGTCGGAGTCGCCCCGGACGCCGCCGACTGGGCGGTCATGGTCGACCGCAACCGCACCGGCCTGTTCGTCCAGCCGTGGGCCGTCGTCGTCCCCGCGCTGCTGATCGTCGGCCTGACGATGGGCACCAACCTCCTCTTCGACGCCGTACTGGCGGGCGACCGCCGAAACAACCGGGTCCGAGGCGCGAAAGTCCGTGGCCGGAGCGGGACCGAGCAGAGCCGGGCAGGGAGTGAAGCACGCCTGTGAAGCACAAGAACGCCACCACAGAGCCGACCACCGACATGTCCGGCCCAGCAGGACCTGCCGAGGAACCCGTGGCCGAGATCCGGAACCTGCGCGTCGAGTTCGGCGGCACGGCGATCGTCGACGGGGTGAGCCTCAGGGCCCTGCCCGGCAAGGTCACCGCCGTGGTCGGCGCCTCCGGCAGCGGCAAGACCACCACCGGTCTCGCCCTGCTCGGCGAGTACCCGTCCGGCGCCCACGTCACCGGCGATGTCCGCCTGGCGCCCGACGGCCCGGTCGGCTACATCCCCCAGCACCCGGCCTCCGTCCTCAACCCCGCCCGCCGCGTCTCCGCCCTCCTGACGGACATCGCCCGCGCCCAGGTCCGCCACCTGCCCAGCGGCCGTCGCCGGGCAACGGCCCGCGAACGCGTCCTGCACGCCCTCGCCGAGGCCCAGCTGCCCGACGCCGAAGCCCTGATGCACCGCTACCCGCACCAGCTTTCCGGCGGCCAGCAGCAACGCGTCGTCCTCGCCCAGGCCCTGCTGCTCGGCGCCCAGGTCCTCGTCGCCGACGAACCCACCACCGGTCAGGACGCCCTGACCAAGAGCCGTGTCGTGGACCAGCTGGCGGCCGTCGCGGCACGTGGCATCGCCGTCGTCCTGCTCAGCCATGACCTGGACGTCGTACGGGCACTCGCCGACGAGGTGATCGTCATGCGGGCGGGCCGTGTCGTGGAGTCGGGCCCGGCGCACCGCCTGTGGCTCGCGCCCCAGCATGAATGGACCCGCGAACTGCTCTCCGATCAACGACAGTTCACGCAACCGGGAGGCGCTACCGGTACTGGCCGGCCCGTCCTGCGGATACGCGACCTGGCCGCCCGCCATCGCAGCAACCCACGACGCACCACCGAGGTACTACGCATCCCCGAACTCGACCTGCACACGGGCGAATGCCTGGCCGTCATCGGCCGCTCAGGCAGCGGCAAGACCACCCTCGCCCGCTGCCTGGCCGGACTCCACCGCGACCACGGCGGAGAGATCCTCCTCAACAGCACACCGCTGCCGCGCAGCCTGCGCGACCGCAGCCGCACGGAACTCGCCGCCGTGCAGTACGTCTTCCAGGACGCACGCGCCGCCTTCGACGAACACCGTTCCGTCCTGCACCAGATCGCCCGCACCGCGATCCGGCTGCGCGGCACCGAGACCGCCGCCGCGACGCGCGAGGCCCTGGCCACTCTGACCGGCCTCGGGCTCCCGGAGGACCTGGTGCGCAGACGTCCTGGGCAGCTCTCCGGCGGCGAACTCCAGCGCGCGGCCCTCGCCCGTGCCCTGCTCGCCCGGCCTCGCGTCCTCATCTGCGACGAGATCACCTCCGGCCTCGACTCGATCACCCGCCGCGGCATCCTCGACGCCCTCACCACCCTGCTCCACGATAACGACGACCTGTCCCTCATCCTGATCACCCACGCCCTGGAGACCGCCGCCATAGCCCACCGCATCGCCGTCCTGGACGCCGGGGAACTCGTCGAACAGGGGCCGGCCCAACGCGTCCTCACCACACCGAGCCACCCGTTCACCGTGTCCCTTGTGGAGACCTTGACTTCCTCCCCCTCGTGAACGAGGGGGATTCCTACGGCTCGCGCCGTGGGG
>CBFGQM010000082.1:0-16501 GCA_965650905.1 uncultured Streptomyces sp.
CCCCCCCCGGGCCCCCCCCCGGCGGCATTCCTCTGGCAGAACTCGACAGTCAGCGCCGACACGCCCCGGGGCCTGCCCACCGCCGAGCGGTGGGCAGGCCCCGTGGCGAGTTCGCCCGGCGAAGGTCCGAAAGTCAGGGACTCTCGGCCACGACCGGATTGCGCAGGATACCGATGCCCTCGATCTCCACCTCGATCTCGTCGCCGGGGCGGATCGGCCCCACTCCGGAAGGCGTACCCGTCATGATCGCGTCACCGGGGAGCAGCGTCAGGTAGCGGCTGAGATAGCTGACGATGTCGGGGACGGCGAGCAGCAGGTCGGCCGTGCTGGCCGACTGCGTGACGGTGCCGTTCACACGGGTCGTCAGCGACAGTTCCGAGGGGTCGAGTTCGGTCGCGATGACCGGTCCGAGCGGAGCGAAAGTGTCCTGGCCCTTGCCGATCAGAAGCGTTCCGAATTTGCTTTCCTTGCGCTGGACGATGCGGTCACTGACGTCATTGCCGCACGTGTAGCCGAGGATGTGTTCATGGGCCTCTGAGGGCTTCACATGGCGGGCTTCCTTTCCGATGACGACAACCAACTCGCCCTCGAAATGGATAAGTTCACCATCCGCCGGATAGACAATGGCGTCGCCCGGCCCAATGACCGCTGTACTCGGCTTCATGAAGCACACGGGCACTTCCGGAACTTCGCGGTCGGTCTCGTCGATGTGCGAGGCGTAGTTGTAGGCGAAGCCAAAGATCCGGGGCCGCTCGAGCGGTGCAAGAAGGACTACGTCGCCGACTTCGTCGACCCGGCCCGAAGGGGACAGTCCGGTGAAGGGATCGCCCTCGAATCTGGCGATCCGCGCGTCACCGGATTCAAGTTCTCCGTAGTAACGCACGCCGCCGACGGCATACCTGACGATCCGCAAAGGAAACCTCCGCGTTTGGGCAGCCGGGGGGCGGCTGCACGGCCCATCCAGTGGTGCTAACGTTAGCACAAGGGTGAGGGTCAACCCGCCACTGCCACCTCTCCGACCACGGAGCGCGACGACGGTGCTATCGTTGGCACACGGAAGGTGACCGCACCAGGATCAGGCAGCTCAAGGGGGCCCGCTACGTGATCACCACCAGGGACATCGCCGAACGCCTCGGCGTCTCCGTCTCGACGGTCGGCCGGGCACTCTCCGACGATGCCCGCATCAGCGAGGAGACCAAGTTCCGGGTCCGCCAGGCCGCTTCCGAGATGGGGTACGTCGGCAACCGCGCGGCACGGATGATGCGCGGAGCATCCAGCAACGTGGTCGCACTGGTGATCCCCGACATCCGCAACAGCTTCTACTCGACCATCGCGCACGAGCTGTCCAAGAACATGGAGGCCGAGGACTTCCAGCTGATGCTCTCGGAAACCGACGACGACCGGATGGCGGAGCTGCGCCACCTGCGCGAGCTGTCCGCCAACCGCGTAGCGGGCGTCATCATCGTGCCCACCGCACGCCCGCACGCCGAGTCCGTCAAGCTCCTGCGCGCCATGCCGCACCTTCAGCTGCTCCGCCACCACCCTTCGCTCGGCTCCCAGTGGTTCGGCGTGGACGACCACGAGGCGCTGCGTCAGGCCACGGCCCACCTCGTGGCCCAGGGCCACACCCGCATCGCATACCTGGGCGGCCCCGAGGAACTACCCACGGGCGCGGAGCGCCTGCGCGGCTTCCGCAGCGCCCTGAGCGAAGGCGGCCTGCCCGACACCGCCGGCGTCACGGAGCTGGGACCGCCGTCGTCCGTGAACCACAGCCGCCACGCGGTGCGCCGACTGCTGCAGGGACCGGGCACGCCCACCGCGCTCGTACTGGGATCGATCCAGCTCACCCTCGGTGTCCTGGAGGAGCTGTCCGAGCAGGGCGTGAAGGTGCCCGGGAAACTGTCCGTGGTCGGGTTCGGGGACGAGCCCGGGTTCTCCTGGTGGGGCCCCGGGCTCACCACGATCGGCCTGCCGATCCAGGAAATGGCCACCGGCTGCGCACTGTGGCTGCTGCGCCGACTCAAGACCAAGCCGAGCAGCGACGGCCCGTACACGTCCCTCTCCCCCGGCTCGCTGATCCTGCGCGGCAGCACCGCACCACCCGGCGACCGGGCCCCGTCCACGTCCGGCTGACCGTGGACCGATGTCGGCCACGCACGCGGAAGGCGCCCGGAGCATGCACCCCGAGCGCCTTCGTGCCGTCTGCGCGTGTCAGTACCGTTCCTCATCAGGTCAGCCGTCTCGGCGGCAACGCGATCTGGCCACGTCCATGGCAGTCCTGCACACCACCGCCGCATCGGCGGGCGCACCCCCGTGGGCAGCACCTGGCCGGCGGGCGACCCATCCGCATCCCGCTGCCCGAGATCCAGATCTTCGGCGGCGGCGCCCACGCGGACCGTCGCCTCGACGTCCAGGACTTCATAGTGGTCTGCCCCGCGGCACGGAGCTTCCGCGAGGCCTGGACTGGACGGCGGAGATCTACCGGTCATCGCCCCGCAGGTCTGTTCCGCCGCGGCCCGCGCGACCCGGCCCGCGCGGGTGCCGCGGGGCCGCCGGTCTGCTGTTCCTCGTCGGCGAGAGCGCGCGTTCCTCGGTACCGACGGTGGCGTCACCACGCAGCGCGGGTTGGCCGGTGCTGGGGTCAGCGGGGGGGTCTACCCGGCCAGGGCGAGGGCGATGGGCAGTACCTGGTCGGCTCCGGTCTGGCGCAGGAGGCGTGCGCCTACGGCCAGAGTCCAGCCGGAGTCGGCGTAGTCGTCGACGAGCAGGACCGGGCCGGGAGATTTGGCCAGAGCGGCCGCAAGTTCGTCCGGCACGGCGAACGAGGCGGCCAGAGCCCGCAGCCGCTGGGCGGAGTTGCTGCGGTGCGCCGCATGCTCGCCCGCCTGCGCCGTGTAGGCCAGGCTGCCCAGCAGCGGAAGCCTGCCGACCTGGGCCAGGCCCGCAGCCAGGGAAGCGACCAGTTGCGGGCGGGTGCGGGACGGCATGGCGACGATCCCCACCGGGCGCGCCACCGCGTCAGGACCGCCGCCGGCCCAGCCGCCCGGCGAGCGCGCCCAGTCGGCCACCACCGTAACGACGGCCGCCAGCACGTCCTCCGGAACCGGCCCGTCGGCGGCCTGCGCCGACAGGAGCGGGCGCAAGCGGTTGCCCCAGCCAATGTCCGACAGCCTTCCCAGCGCACGCCCGGTGGCGGCCTGCTGGCCCACAGGGATACGACCCTTGAGGTCGACCCCCACCGCGGGCATACCCGAGGGCCACATCCGGCGCGGCTCGACCTCCACCCCCGGGCGGTCCAGCTCGCCGGTCGCTGCCGCGAGGGCCCCGGGCGGGACTGCGGGATCGAGCCAGGGCCCGGCACAGGAGTCGCAGCGACCGCATGGGACCGCCCTCTCGTCGTCGAGCTGCCGCAGCAAGAACTCCATCCGGCACCCCGCGGTCGCCACGTAGTCCCGCATGGCCTGCTGCTCCGCCTCCCGCTGCCGGGCCACCCACGCATAACGCTGCGCGTCGTACGCCCACGGCTGCCCTGTGGCGGTCCAGCCCCCCTTCACGCGCTCGACCGCCCCGTCCACGTCCAGGACTTTCAGCATCGCCTCCAGCCGCGAGCGCCGAAGGTCCACCAACGGCTCCAGCGCCGGCAGCGACAGCGGACGACCCGCCTGCTCCAGAACCGCCAGCGCTCGACGTACCTGCTCCTCGGGCGGGAAGCCCACCGAAGCGAAGTACGCCCAGATCGCCTCGTCCTCCCGCCCCGGCAGCAGCAGCACATCCGCATGGTCCACACCACGCCCCGCACGCCCCACTTGCTGGTAGTAGGCGATCGGGGACGAGGGCGAGCCCAGATGCACCACGAACCCCAGGTCCGGCTTGTCGAAGCCCATCCCCAGTGCCGAGGTCGCCACCAGCGCCTTCACCCGGTTCGCCAGCAGGTCCTTCTCCGCCTGCAACCGGTCTGCGTTCTCCGTCTTCCCCGTATAGGAGGCCACCGGATGCCCGCACTGCCGCAGGAACGCCGCGACCTCCTCCGCCGCCGCCACCGTCAGCGTGTAGATGATCCCCGAACCCGGCAGATCCCCCAGCCGCTCCCCCAGCCACGCCAGCCGATGCGCCGCATCCGGCAACTCCAGCACCCCCAACCGCAGGCTCTCCCGGTCCAGCGGCCCCCGCAGAACCAGAGCGCCCCCACCCCCCGTCCCCACCTGATCGGCCACATCCGCAGTCACCCGCGCGTTCGCCGTAGCCGTGGTGGCCAGCACCGGCACGCCGGGCGCAAGCCCGGCGAGCATCGCCCGCAACCGGCGGTAGTCGGGGCGGAAGTCGTGGCCCCAGTCGGAGATGCAGTGCGCCTCGTCGACCACCAGCAGCCCCGTCGTAGCCGCGAGCTTGGGGAGCACCTGATCGCGAAAATCCACAGAATTGAGACGTTCCGGACTCACGAGAAGAACGTCGGTCTCACCGCGCTCGACCTCCTCGTAGATGGTGTCCCACTCCTCCGGGTTGGCCGAGTTGATGGTGCGCGCCCGGATACCGGCCCGCCCCGCCGACTCGACCTGGTTGCGCATCAGGGCCAGCAGCGGCGAGACGATCACCGTGGGACCGGAGCCACGCCGACGCAGCAGAGCGGTGGCAACGAAGTACACCGCCGACTTGCCCCAGCCGGTGCGCTGCACCACCAGTGCACGTCGGCGCTCCTCCACCAGAGCCGCCACCGCCAGCCACTGATCCTCCCGCAACCGCGCCGAACCTCCCGGGTCACCGACCAGCTCAGCGAGGATGGCATCGGCTTCAGCGCGGAGCTCCAGATCGTCCATGCCCCCATGCAACCCGATGGCAAGGACAATCGGCCACTTCACCCCACGTGACACCCCAACTCACCAACGGTCCACCGGCACGCACGATCAAGGGCGACCAGGGCGGAGCGCTCAACCACAGCCGTCCTCGGTCGACGTGTTTACAAAGGTCAGGGCACAGGTCAGCCACAGGTCCGGCTGCAATTCACAGGGCTCCAATACCGCCCCCCGCCCGGCGTTTCCAGTCCCCCTCAGCAGGCCCCGGACGGCCCCGTTCCGGACGGCGTGGCCAAGGCAGTGATCGAGGCAGTGATCGAGGTGCTGGCCCACTGGGCGAGGGGCCCCGGTGGCTGGGCTTCGGGAGCCCCAACGCGCAGCCGCGTCCGCCCGGCGTCGTCACCATGGTCTCGCCCAGCCGACCGTACGAGACCGGCTGGACACTCGCGGTGGTCGCGAGCACGCTCCGACGGGCCGGTCCGCAGGGGGATATGTGCGCTGGTCCTCGCCGTACAGAGCTGACCATGCGTCGCCATGAAGAACGCGGGGCAGGGATATAGGAGACGCATCGATAGATAACGGTCGGTGGTCCCAATTGCTCGTTGCCGCAACCCAGTTCGAGAGGAACAATCGGAGCTGCGCCCCGCGCCGGCCCATCCAGGGCCGCCCGTAAGGGCTGTGCCGCGGTGCGCCCCCCCCCGGTCCGCCCCCCGCCCGCCGTATGGGCGCGTCGCCGGCGGGAAGCCCGGGCCCGTCGGATTCGCTCCGCCCCCGGCATCGTCGATGTCGACGTCCGCCACTCCCACCAACCCACTGGCCCGAATGCTCGAACCCGCCGAGTGGGCCGCCGCGGGGATTCCGCTGCTGCGCAATCCCCGGGAGGTCGTCAGCGGGCTGCACTCCCGGCATCGGCCCCGGCCCGCGACCGCGGTCGTAGCTGTCCTCGATCCGGACGAACGGCTGAGGGCGAGCGCGTCGTTCACCCGGCGCCCGGCTCCGGCCGACGGCTGGATGTTCCGCAATTCGCTGCTCGCACAGCTGCGCCGGGTCATCCCGCACGACCTGCGGCGCCGCACCCCGGTGCGCACCGCGGTACTGCTCTACTGCCGTGAGGGCGACGCGCGTTGGACGGAGGAGGACGGGGCATGGATGTGGGGGCTACGGGACGCATGCACACTGCATGGGCTGCGCTGCGGGGCGTACATCACGCTGACGAGTGACGGGTGGCAGGTGCTGGGCGAGGGACGCGGCGGGCGGCGTCCCCACGCGGATTCACCGCCGGAGTCCTTCGCGTCCTTCGCCGCGGCCGACACGCCGCAGCCGCGCGCCGGCGGCGCCGCCTCGCAAGTCCTGCGCCGCGCGGCGGCACGCTGAGCCGGCGAACGTCACCGAACGCCACCGAACGCCACTGTCCCATGACCCCACGGCGCCCGTGCCGGCGTGTCCCCCGTGCCGGCCTCGTCGAACCGTCCATGTGCCGCCTGCTCTCGCGGCGGCACCCCGTCCTCCCAGGGAGACCGGGTCAGACCCCCGCGCCCAGCACCAAGTTGATCGTCTGCGGGGCACCGCAGACGATCAACAGGGCACCGGCTCGGCCGAGCGCCATCGGCAGGGCTGTGGCGGCGGCAGTGTCGGGTCCACCGTTGACGGCGACGACGACCACGGGACGTGATGTGGCACGACCTGCGACGGAGGCATCGGCGTAGAAGACGTCGTCGCCCGCGTCGTGCTGTGCCCAGTACGACGCTTCGCCGAAGGACAACTCGTGCCGGGCCCACGGGTGCGGTTCACCGGTGGTGATCACCAGCACCTCGCCAGGGGCACGGCCCGACTCAAGAAGCAGGTCGACCGCTTCCTCGGCGGCGTCCAGCGCCCCCTCGGCCGAGGCCGGGATCAGCTGGATCTGCGGAGTCGAGGTAGCGGCGGGGACGGCCGGAGCGGACGGCCCCGGCTTGGCCACGGGCGTGCCGCGCGGCGTGCGTTGCGTCGGCGGCATCGTCCGGGCAGGACCCGGGCGACCAGGACGCGAAGGAGTCGAGGGACGGGGGCCGGGTACAGGGCGGGGGGTCGGCGCGTTACGGCCGCTGGCCGGAGTTACGCGGGGACCCTGGGCACTCTCGTGAATCTGAGGCTCCTCGGGAAGGAGAGGCATGGCTGATTTTTATCAAACTCCGACGCGAATCGCGTCGGCGGGTGGCACATGAGTGCGATCGAAACCGTCAGAAATCGAAGCCAAGCTGACCCTCGATTTCCGGAACGCTTCCGTTCGCCCAGCTGCGGACCTTCTTGAGGTGCCGCCACTGGGGCAGCGCATCAAGATACGCCCACGACAGCCGGTGGTACGGGGTGGGGCCCCGCAACTCCAACGCGGCCTTGTGCACCGGTGACGGATACCCGGCGTTGGTCGCAAAACCGAAGTCTGCATGGTCGATGCCCAGTTCGGCCATCATTTTGTCGCGCTCGACCTTGGCGATCACCGAGGCCGCCGCGACAGCCACACACCTCTGGTCACCTTTGATCACCGTTCGAACCTGCCACGGGCTGCCGAGATAGTCGTACTTCCCGTCGAGTATGACCGCGTCGGGGCGGACCGGCAGGGCGTCCAAGGCGCGTACGGCGGCGAGCCGCAGCGCGGCCGTCATCCCCAGGTCGTCGATCTCCTCCGGACAGGCGTGCCCCAGGGCGTACGACGTCACCCACTTCGTCAGTTCCTCAGCGATCTCGGTGCGCCGCTTGATGGTGAGGAGCTTGGAGTCGGTGAGGCCTTCAGGCGGGCGGCGCAGTCCCGTGACCGCCGCGCAGACGGTGACCGGGCCGGCCCACGCGCCACGCCCCACCTCGTCGACACCGGCAATGACCTTCGCTCCCGTGGTGGCGCGCAAGGAGCGCTCGACGGTGTGGGTGGGTGCTTCGTACGGCATGGCGCCCTTAGCGTACGCCGCCCCGGCCCCGGCCCGACACCCAGGTTTCCCCGGGCAACCCCCGAGCGCACCGTCGGCCCCCTCATGCTCCGTTCGGCCGCAGCGGCGGAACCATCACCTGATCGATCAACTCTTCAAGGTCCTTTACGCTCCATTCAACATGCGCACGGACTTGGAGCGGTACATCATCATCACCGGAATGGCGTCGGAGACATCCATGTTCGCGGCGTTGGGCCGCTAAGCAACTCCTCAGCGGTACATGTGCTCGTCGCCGAGCCGAACGCACTCACGCAAGTCCGCCTCGGCCGACAGCGGCCGGTCATCCAGAATGCTGCGGGCGCGGGCCTCGCCCCAGCTGGTGGCGAACCAGGCTTCGTCCTCCTCCAGGTCCCTCGCGATGGACTCGAGAGCGCAGGAACGAAGTGGCTCCTTGAGCTCGTCCAGGGCAGGTACGGCGTCCGCCGACAAGCCGCGCGCGTAATCGAGGTCGAACCTGCCGCTGGCCTCGTACCGTTGAACGTTGCGCTCGGCGACCAGACCGTCCGGCGACGCGAGCCCGAAGACGAGCACACCCGTGGCGGCACTGGCCAAGACAGCCCGCGGCAGCCAGCGGGCGCCCCACACGCCGGCCGCCATGATCAGCACGATGACCAGGCCGAGCCAGAGCTCCACGGCCACCACCGAGATCCTCAGTCGCGTCAGCCCATACGCCTCCACATACATGTGCATACGCCGCACCGCCGATGCCACGACAACGAGCGTGAGGACACAGAGAGTTCCCAGGACGGCACGTACGAGCGTCCGGTCGCGCGCACCGTCTCGCGGGGCCCAGCGCAGGGCGACGACGATGACGAGCAGGGTGAGCAGCGTGACCAGGAGCAGCTGCCAGAAGCCCTGGCGCGCGTACTCGGCGTACGTCTGGCCGGTTTTCTCGAGCACGGCGTCGTATCCGCCGAACAGTACGGCGACTTGGACAGCGTTGAAGGCCGCGAAGAGCATCACGAGCACGATCAGGGGCAGCGCCCACTCGACACGGCCACGGGCCCGGCCAGGGCGTATCTCGAGGCGGTCCCACTGGACTGGCGCGGCGGCCGTGTGTGCGGCCGCGAGCGCCCCGACCAGGCCGAGCACGAACAGTACGGCGCGCCAGGGACCTCCAAAGTCAGAGGCGTCCGGCAAGAGGCCGCCGAGCAGATCGGCGAAGGCGGCGTCGGCCCCGGCGAACAGCGCACCGAAGACCAGCAGCAGGACCGCCGCCACCGCGATCGCGCGCAACACCGGGCCCAGCGTGCC
Organism: uncultured Streptomyces sp.; assembly: GCA_965650905.1. GTDB lineage: Bacteria > Actinomycetota > Actinomycetes > Streptomycetales > Streptomycetaceae > Streptomyces. The sequence goes on from CBFGQM010000082.1 coordinate 9,005, forward strand.
CCGGGCGCCGCCGGACCGATCACGCACGCCGCGCCAGCCCCAGGCGGGGCCGGTGAGGACGGCGGTGTAGAGACCGATCGGGCCGAACAGCACGCCGGGCCAGGTACGGCCTCCGTGCAGGGCGAGGGAACCAGCGGCCACGGCCGTGACCGTGGCGAGGAACGACGGCCAGTCGGCATCGCGCAGAGCCGGCACGGCCAACAGGGCGAGCCCGCCGATGCCCCATACGAACGTCCATCGGCGCGGACGACGGCCGGCCGCCTGGGCGGCCCAGTACGCGGCGAGCGCGGCCGGAATCGCCACCAACAGGAGGTTGAGGGCCAGTCCGTCGCCGAGCAGGAGCATGCTGAGTACGCCGGTGGTCAGGGCGGCCCAGAGTGTGGCCGGACGGACAGGGGCCGGGGACTCCGTCTTAAGGTCGGCGAACCACCGGGTGGACTCGGCGACCGGGTACTCCGCCTCGGGGTCGTCCTCTTCGGGGTCGTCCTCTTCGGAGCCAGCCCGGCCGGACGTGTCCTTCGGCGGCACCTTGCCGGAGTAGGACACAGGGGTGGCGTCTTCGGGTTCATCGGCGCCGGCGGAGGGCTTCCGGGGCGCGGCAGCGACGCGCCTCAAAGCGTCCGCTCCCGTGCCCCGGCCGGCATCACCTTCAGCCGTACACCCAGCAGCACCACCTCCGATGGACTGCCCACCGGCCTTTCCCTCGGCAACGGCCTTCCCATCGGCGACCGCCCCCTCGTCTGCTCCCGACCCAATCGACTCGGCCTCGGACGGCGTGTCGGACACGGGACCCCCTCCCGACCGGTCCGCACACGGCGCGCAGCACGTGGCCGCGGTGGAACCATGGGACCGGTGTCTCGTCGTTGCCGGCCCGGATGATCAACGAGCGGCGTGGCGGAAAGGGTATGCCGCGGACATCCGACGAAACGGGGCGCGTGGACTCTGTGGCAGGTCTGTGACACTGGCGGACGCTTGCGCCGGGAGGAAACGGGCCACACAGGCGCGTGCTCGCGATCCTACCCGGTGACTCCGTACGGTTTCGGATCACGCCAGCGGTCGAACGACCGGTCAAGCGTGTACTTGCCGTCCTCCCCGAGAACGAGCATCCGCATCTCCCCGTTCCCGGGATTCTGCAGTGATTCGAACTCCGCGACCGACCAGTGGAACCAGCGCATGCAGAACAGCCGCATGGCCAGGCCATGGGTCACCAGGAGCACGTTCGGCGGGTGGTCGGGCGCCTCGAAACTGCGGAACAGGCTCTCCAGGAAGTTGCCGACACGGTCGTACACATCGGCGCCGGACTCCCCCTGGAGGAAACGGTAGAAGAAGTGCCCGTACGCGTCGCGGTACGCCTTCTGGAGGCGTACGTCGTCCCGGTCCTGCCAGTTTCCCCAGTCCTGCTCGCGCAGCCGCGGCTCCTCACGTATACGCACCAGTTCGGGGTCGAGATGGAAGGCGCGGAATGTCTCATGCGTACGGCGGTATGGCGACACGTAAACGCTTACACGCTCTCGGCCGAACAGCTCTCTCAGCCGCTTGCCGGTCTCCTCCGCCTGCCGCCACCCCGTTTCGGTGAGCGCCAGTGCGTGGTCGGGTTCGCTTTCGTACACGGTGTCATCGGCATTGCCCGCCGACTCGCCGTGCCGGACGAGGACGATGCGCCGTGGTCGTGCCATGCCAAAACCCTAGATCGGATCGGGGCAGATCGAGCACCGTACGGTCTCCATACGGCGCAGGTCACACAAGTGCGGTTACGCGGCCGCTCAGACGCCGCCGCTTCAGACCGTCCAGCTCGGTTCCAGCTCCACGACGTCGCCTGCGAGGGCCGCGACGTCCGCCTCTGTCTGGGCCCGCAGGGCGAGCCGCTCGACGCGCTCGGCGCGGTACTTGCCGTGCTCGGCGGCCGACTGCCACATCGACAGGACCAGGAACTCATGTCCGGGCGCTTCACCGAACAGCCCGCGCACCATGCCGGGCGAACCGGCCATAGCGGGATTCCACACCTTCTCCTGCATCAGCGCGAAGTGCTCGGCCCGTTCTTCGTGGGCTCGGCAGTGCGCCACACGCACCAGGTCGGCGTCTGTGAAGCGCGGCTCGAAACCGGTCTTCACATCGAACCGGTGATCGAAGAGTTTGATATGTGGATCCTTGAACGTGCCGGACTGCGCGGCCGCCAGCCGGTCATGGGAGCGGGCCATGAAGGAGTCGTAGAACGCACGGCTCTCCCAGAAGGCGAAGATGTGGGCCACTCCGGGCCGCCCCCGGCTCCAGCCCCCGCCCTGCCCCCGGAACCCCGGCTCCCCTAGAAGCCCCGCCCATTTCCGCTGCCCCCGCTCAAAACCGCGGCGGTCCACCACGGTGCAGCGAATCCACTTGACCAGCACCGCGCCATCGTAAGGCCACGGAACGTGGCTTCGGTCACCCTCCGGCGGAGTACGCCCGCGCGAACGCCCCCACATGCGTGGCACGATGGGCAACACGCCTCAATTGCCCGGCAGTTGGGGCGACTGACACAGGGGACCAGGAGGGGAGATCAAGTGAACGGCCTCAACAAGGGCATCAACAAGGTCGAGGTCGCGGTGAAGTGGGACCCGAGTCCCGCCGGCGAGCCGCCCAGTGATCTCGACCTCGTCGCCGCGACCTACCTGGCGACCGACACGCACCAAAACCCTGCCTACGTAGTGCACTTCGACAGCCGCTCCCCGGACGGCACCGTCTATATCAACCGGGACAGCAAGGACGGCAAGGGCTTCGGCTGGGACGAGGTGATGACCCTGGAGCTCAGCCGTCTCGACAAGCGGTACGCGCGCGTGGTCGTCGGCGTCGCCATCCAGCAGGGCACCGGACACAAGACCTTCGTCGGAGTGCATAACCCCTCTTTGCGCATCAGCGAGGGCTACACCGTCCTGGCCCAGGACGACTTCGCCAGCGTGCTGGGAGCAACGGCAACGACAGTCGCCGAGTTCGTACGCGACGATTCCGGAGAGTGGGTCTTCCATCCCGGCGTCCGCGGCTTCGACACGGACCCGGCATCCTTCGCCACGTCCATGGGCCGCCGCGAGTCCTGACCCACTCACGCCGAAGGGGGCTGCACGGCCGGTGGCCGTACAGCCCCTCACGGTACGTGGATCAGCTGCAGCCGCTGGTGGAGCCGCAGCCCTCGCAGATATAGCAGGACCCGGCCCGCTGCATCTTCGTCCCGCAGGAGAAGCACAGGGGAGCGTCCGCCTGGATGCCCAGCTGCATCTCCACCAGTTCGGCACTGGTGTGCGCCTGTTGCGGGGCGGGCTCGGCCGCCTCGACCTCGGCCTTCGGGGTGATGACGGCCTTCAGCTCCTGCGCACGGGGCGCTGACTGGGCAAGGCCCTCGACGTCGACCTCGTCGTCGGTCGGCTCGTAGGAACCCGTCTCCAGGTGGCGCTGACGCTCCTCGGCGGAGTGGATACCGAGCGCGGAGCGGGTCTCGAAGGGCAGGAAGTCGAGAGCCAGGCGGCGGAAGATGTAGTCGACGATCGACTGCGCCATCCGCACGTCCGGGTCGTCCGTCATGCCGGCCGGCTCGAAGCGCATGTTGGTGAACTTCGAGACATACGTCTCCAGGGGCACGCCGTACTGCAGGCCTACGGAGACGGCGATCGAGAAGGCATCCATCATGCCGGCGAGGGTGGAGCCCTGCTTGGACATCTTCAGGAAGACCTCGCCCAGACCGTCGTCCGGGTAGGAGTTGGCGGTCATGTAGCCCTCGGCGCCGCCCACCGTGAAGGAGGTGGTAATGCCGGGACGGCCCTTGGGAAGGCGCTTGCGGACCGGTCGGTACTCGACGACCTTCTCCACCGTCTCACGGATGGTCTCCTCCGCCTTCTCCGCGATCTTCTCTTCCTTCTTCTTCGCGGAGAGCGGCTGGCCGACCTTGCAGTTGTCGCGGTAGATCGCGAGCGCCTTGACGCCCAGCTTCCAGGCCTCGAAATAGATCTCCTCGACCTCCTCGACGGTCGCCGACTCCGGCATGTTGACCGTCTTGGAGAGCGCGCCGGAGATCCACGGCTGGATCGCGGCCATCATGCGGACGTGGCCCATCGCGGAGATGGACCGCTCACCCATGGCGCAGTCGAAGACCTCGTAGTGCTCGGGCCTGAGGCCGGGGGCGTCGAGGACATTGCCGTGATCGGCGATGTGGGCGACGATCGCCTCGATCTGCTCCTCCTGGTAGCCCAGGCGGCGCAGTGCCTGTGGCACGGTGCCGTTGACGATCTGCATCGAGCCGCCGCCGACCAGCTTCTTGAACTTGACCAGCGCGAGGTCGGGCTCCAGCCCGGTGGTGTCGCAGGACATCGCCAGACCGATGGTGCCGGTGGGAGCGATGACGGACGCCTGCGAGTTACGGAAGCCGTTCTTCTCGCCGAGGCGGAGCACGTCCTGCCAGGCCTCCGTGGCGGCGGCCCAGATCGGGCTGTCCAGGTCGTCCATGCGGACGGCCACGGCGTTGGCGTCGGAGTGCTGCTTCATGACGCGCTGGTGCGGCAGCGCGTTGCGGGCGTAGCCGTCGTACGGACCGACGACAGCGGCGAGCTCCGCGGAACGCTTGTACGACGTGCCCGTCATCAGGGAGGTGATGGCACCGGCGAGGGCCCGGCCGCCGTCGGAGTCGTACGCGTGCCCGGTCGCCATCAGGAGGGCGCCGAGGTTGGCGTAGCCGACGCCCAGCTGACGGAAGGCGCGGGTGTTCTCACCGATCTTCCGGGTCGGGAAGTCCGCGAAGCAGATGGAGATGTCCATCGCCGTGATGACCAGCTCGACGACCTTCGAGAAGCGCCCGACTTCGAAGGACTGGTTGCCCAGGCCGTCGTCCTTCAGGAACTTCATCAGGTTCAGCGATGCGAGGTTGCAGGAGGTGTTGTCCAGGTGCATGTACTCGCTGCACGGGTTCGAACCGTTGATCCGGCCCGACTCCGGGCACGTGTGCCAGTGGTTGATGGTGTCGTCGTACTGAATGCCCGGGTCGGCACAGGCCCAGGCGGCCTCAGCCATCTTGCGGAAGAGAACCTTGGCCTCGACCTCCTCGATGACCTCGCCGGTCATACGGGCGCGCAGGCCGAACTTGCCGCCCTCTTCGACCGCCTTCATGAACTCGTCGTTCACACGGACCGAGTTGTTGGCGTTCTGGTACTGGACGGAGGCGATGTCGTCGCCGCCCAGATCCATGTCGAAACCCGCGTCACGGAGGGCGCGGATCTTCTCCTCCTCCTTGACCTTGGTCTCGATGAAGTCCTCGATGTCGGGGTGGTCGACGTCGAGGATGACCATCTTCGCTGCGCGGCGGGTGGCGCCGCCCGACTTGATCGTTCCTGCGGAGGCGTCGGCACCACGCATGAAGGAGACCGGGCCGGAGGCATTGCCGCCAGACGACAGCAGTTCCTTGGAAGAACGGATACGGGACAGGTTCAGGCCGGCACCGGAGCCGCCCTTGAAGATCATGCCCTCTTCCTTGTACCAGTCGAGGATCGACTCCATGGAGTCGTCGACGGCCAGGATGAAGCACGCGGACACCTGCTGCGGCTGCGGCGTGCCGACGTTGAACCACACCGGCGAGTTGAAGCTGAAGATCTGGTGCAGGAGGGCGTACGCCAGCTCGTGCTCGAAGATCTCGGCATCGGCGGGCGAGGCGAAGTACTTGTGATCCTCACCTGCCTTCCGGTACGTCTTCACGATGCGGTCGATGAGCTGCTTGAGGCTCACCTCGCGCTGCGGGGTGCCCACAGCACCACGGAAGTACTTGCTGGTGACGATGTTGACCGCGTTCACCGACCAGAAGTCGGGGAACTCGACGCCACGCTGCTCGAAGTTGACCGAGCCGTCGCGCCAGTTGGTCATGACGACGTCACGGCGCTCCCAGACCACCTCGTCGTACGGGTGCACGCCCGGGGTGGTGTGGATGCGCTCGATACGCAGTCCCTTGCTGGCCTTGGTTCCCTTGGCTCGGGAACCTCGCGCCGGACCGCTCGCCGTCTCTGTCATGCCGCCTCCCTCTATCGGGCTGAAACGCCCTGAAGTGCCTCGTTCTTCCCGGGGCACGGTGTGTGTCTTGTGTTGCGCGCACCGCGTAGGCGTCCGCTCGCCACAGGCCTCTGGCCGCCGCCGACGGGCCGGGCCGAGCCGCCCTCTTCTCAGTCGGCGGCGTTGGCGGGCACAGGGACTTCGACAGTCCCTCCGGACCCGCGATCGGCACCCTCGCGCCCCTCACCCGCGTCATCGTCGTCCGCGGCGCGACTCTGCGTCTCTTCCCTGAGTTCCGCGATGGCGGCCTCGAAGTCCTCCAGCGAATCGAACGCCCGGTACACGGACGCGAACCGCAGATAGGCCACGAGGTCCAGCTCCTGCAGCGGGCCGAGGATGGCCAACCCCACGTCGTGGGTGGTCAGTTCCGCACTTCCGGTGGCCCGCACCGCCTCCTCGACCCGCTGGCCGAGCTGGGCGAGTGCGTCCTCAGTGACAGGCCGTCCCTGGCACGCCTTGCGCACGCCGTTGATGACCTTGGTGCGACTGAACGGCTCGGTGACTCCGGACCGCTTGACCACCATGAGCGAGCACGTCTCCACCGTCGTGAACCGACGGGAGCAGTCGGGGCACTGGCGGCGCCTGCGGATCGACGTACCGTCGTCCGTCGTCCGACTGTCGACGACGCGACTGTCGGGGTGTCTGCAGAAGGGGCAGTACATCGAACTCCAACCCTCCTTCACCGCATGACTCAATAAACTCAAAGGCCCCTCGGGCCCCTCGAAGCAGGCCCAGCATAGGCGATGATCGACCCCTGATGGACCCGGGGGACCACAACTTCTGGGCCGCTATGGCCATCCAACCACTAGATCTGGGGGTTGGCCGCAAACTCGAGCCAGGCGCGCGTGTCATGCCGATGCCGGCATGTGCCGCACACCCATATCGCCCCCGGGCCCTTCGGAGATACCGTGGACGCCTCGCAGGGGGCCGGTTCCCGGCCGAAGGGACACCGGATGGCAAACTGGGCGGCGACCCACGAGGCCGTCGCCCCGGCCGTGAGAAGTACAACGACGCACCGTTTGGCCGTCAGGTGCAGCGTTAGCCATACACCCAGACATACGACCACGTCAGGCAATGCGCAATTTTTCACTCGAACGTGTGTTTGGCGCAACCTTTCGAAAGCAACTACCGTTGTGCAGCAGGGAGACCATCGAGAGGGGCCGACGTGACCACCACCGCAGACAGTGCCACCATCACTGCCCAGGACCACCGCTCCCAGAGCCGACTTGAGCCGGTGCATGCCATGAATGACTCAGTCTCGGACACGCAGGGCCAGGAGCCCGCGCGACCTGCGCGCTCCTTGCCCGGCCGACCTCCAGGAATCCGCGCGGACAGCTCGGGGCTCACGGACCGGCAGCGGCGCGTGATCGAGGTCATCCGGGACTCCGTGCAGCGCCGGGGCTATCCCCCGTCGATGCGGGAGATCGGTCAGGCCGTGGGGCT
>CBFGQM010000083.1:0-16380 GCA_965650905.1 uncultured Streptomyces sp.
GACTGCGACTGCGACTGCGACTGCGACTGCGACTGCGACTGCGACTGCGACTGCGACTGCGGAGACTACTCCGGCACCGTGAAGTAGCGGGCGAAGCCGGTCACGATCTCCGGCTCGGTGACGCGGCCGTCGGTGTCCGTGTCGAGCGCGCCGGCCGCCGCGGTGGCGATGTCCTCGGGTACGCCCAGGGCCTTGAGGACCCGCGCGGTCTCGTCGACGGTCGCCGCGCCGTCCTGATCTCCGTCGGCCACAGCGAGTACCGCGTCCAGGAAGGGGCGGGCGATCTCGGCGAACCGGGCCGGGTTGTCCCGCAGCCGCTTCACGGCGCCGTGCACGAACTCCTCGCGGGTGATCCGCTGGTCGCCGTCACGGTCCGCGATCCCGGCCATGCCCTGCCAGAAGGCCTCCGCGCCGATGTAGACGGCCTGTCCTTTGTCGGACCGGGCCGTCGTATCGAACTCGGCGAGCAGCGACTTGGCCGCCGCGTTGAAGTCCTCACGGTCGATATAGCCGTTGCCGTCCTGGTCGAAGGTGGCGAACCGGGCGGCGATCCGTCGCTCGTACTCGGTACTGACCATGTCTTTTCAGGCCGCCTAACGTCAGGTGGGGTGCGTCTGGCAGGGAGCGTACGACGCCGGGGGGCCTCAGGGAGCGGAAACGACGCTTGTGCCATGAGCGCGGGAATTCCGCGACGTCGGCGTCGCGATGTCCTGGGGCGATCAAGCCCCGCACGTGAGGAATGTCACCTCGGCGGGGATCACGCCGACAGGGGACTCGACTCGCCGTCCACGGCCGCGCCTACGTCGGGATAGATGTCGAAGAGGCGGCGGACGCCGAGGGCGCCGAGGACCCGGTTGACATGTGAGCCGTCCACCGCACCTTGGGCGGGAAGGATGAGGCGAAGCCGGCCCTGGCAGGAACGGATCAGGCGACGGGTGGCTATGAGGACGCCGACGCCGCTGGAGTCGCAGAAGAGGACTCGGGAGAGGTCGAGCACGAGGTTGCGGCGGCCGTCGGCCACCGCGTCGTGCACCCGCTGGCGCAGTATCGGTGACGTCACCAGATCCATCTCACCCGACACATGGAACACGGCCCAGCCGCCCTGCTCGCCGTCGGTCACCCTGAGCGTCACGCGACTGCCTCTCCCTCGACGATGCCGTACCCCGAAGAGTTCCCGGGAGAGTCACCGGAGATCCCCAAGACCCCGAAGACCTGAAACGGAAACGGAAACCCCAACTGAAGCCACTCCTGCGCTTCCTTGTGCGCGGCTGCCCCCGCCTTCGCTCCATGAAACCCCGGAGACAGAACCAAAGCGCGCCACGGGCGCTTTGGTTCGGTCGTACACCATCAGTTTCGATCGTGTCTGACCAGTTCCAGAAAGGGTAGGCGCGTGCTCAGCGTGATGGGCCATTATCATCCGCGGCTCTCTCAGGGGCGCGCATCGGCACAAAGGGGCGTGTGCTGTCAGGGGTGCCGTCTACATTCGAGAGGAAGCCGGAGGCCGGAATCCGGTGAACACAGGGGCGGGCGCCGGGCGCGACCAGGGGTGAGGGGGCCGGATGGCACAGAAGGACGCGCCGCTCCGCTGCGACGGCACGATGCAGCAGCGGCTCGCACGCGGGGAGGCGGCCGCTCTCGGTGAGCTCTACGACCGATTCGCTTCGCTTGTGCACGGCCTCGCCCATCGCGTGCTCAGAGTCGACCACGCCGCCGACGCCATCACCCGCGAGGTCTTCGCCCACATCTGGGAGAACCCCGACGCGTACGACTCCGAGCAGGGCCCTTTCCGCTCCTGGATCGCCACGCTGACCCACCGCCTCGCCGTGCAGCGCCTGCGCGAGACCGAGACCGCCGCGCTCGCCCAGCGGAGGCCCGGTGGCAGGCAGGAGTTGGAGCGGAAGGTGCGCCGCGCGTCCGTGGCCGCCCGCGCCGACTACATCGTCACGGCCATGCCCGCCCCGCTGCGCGCGGCCCTGGACCTCGCGTACTTCCAGCGCCGTGACTGCCGTCAGGCCGCCACCGACCTCGGCGTCACCGAGGACGAGGCCCGCCGCCGCCTCCGCCTGGGCCTCCAGCTCCTGGCCACCGCCCACGACAGCGGACCGTCCGGGACACCGCCCGGGTACGGGTGTGTGTGGTGAACGGCGCGGGCCCCTTCGATACGTACGGCGGGTACGGGAATCACGACGGGTACGGGGAGCCCGCGGATCCGGAGGACCCCAACCCGCCGCCGGCGCCGACCGTGCTCGAACACCGGGTGCTGAAGTCGCTGCTCGGCGCCTGGGCACTCGCTGTGTGCTCGCCGCAGGAGGCAGCGTCCGTGGAGGAGCACCTCGGGATGTGCGGTGTGTGCGCGGGTGAGGCGTCGCGGTTGCGCGAGGCCGTCGGCCTGCTGCACCCGGCGGAGAGCCTCGACCTCGACTCGACGCTGCGTACCCGGGTACTGGACGGCTGCCTTCAACGGCGCCCGCCGCGCATCCCGGTGCCCGAGTGGGCAGCCCCCTACGACGCGGAGACCGCCCGGCTCGACGCGCTGCTCCAGGACATCGGCGACGCGGAGTGGCACGCGCCCGTACGGCTGCGGTGGTTCCAGGGCGACGAACCCACGAGCCGGCGTACGACCGTCGCCGGGGTCATCGCCCACCTGTTGACCGTCGACGGTCTCGTCGCGGTCGCTCTCGGCCTCGACGACCCCCTCGGCGAGCTCCCGGCCCCCACGCCCACCCCGGCGTGCCGCACCGAGGCGTTCTGGCGGACCTCGCACTTCCCGTCCACCCGTTCCGTACGCGGACCGTGGCGCGAGCAGAGCCACAACCTCGTGCGTACGGTGTCGTTCGCGGGCCAAGGCTCCGGGCAGCTGTCCGTGTCCTACCGCGACTTCGAGCTGTCCCTGCGGGACTCGATGCTGGACCGGGCCTTCGAGTGCTGGGTGCACGCAGGGGACATCGCGGGCGCCGTGGACTATCCGTACGAGCCGCCGTCCCCTCGGCATCTGCACAGGATGCTCGATCTCGCGGCGCGGGTGCTGCCGGGGGCGCTGGCCGCCCGGCGCCGGGAAGGACTCGCCGGTCCAGGTCACCCGCGGCGCCCCGCTCCGGCCGGTGCGCCCGGTCGCAGCCTGCGCCTGGAGATCGAGGGCGCCGGCGGCGGCGAGTGGCTCATCCCCCTCGACTCCCCCGGCGCGCTCGCCTCCGCCGACCACGAAGTGGCCCATGTGGCACTCGACGGTGCCGAGTTCTGCCGCCTGGCGGCCGGCCACATGTCGCCGCAGGAGGCGGCCACGGGGCAGGACGGGGACCGCGAGGCGATCAGGGACGTACTGTTCGCGGCGGCTTCGCTGAGCCGGATGTAGCGCCCCTACTCGTACTCGGGCGTATACGACCTGCCCGTGGACGCAGGCATACACAGCCGCCCGCGGACTCAGGCGAACACAACCGTCCGCCGGCCGTTCAGCAGAATGCGCCGTTCCGCGTGCCACTTGACCGCGCGCGCCAGCGCCTGGCACTCCACGTCACGCCCCACGGCGACGAGCTGTTCCGGCGTGACCTCGTGCCCCACGCGCTCGACCTCCTGCTCGATGATCGGGCCCTCGTCGAGGTCGGCCGTCACATAGTGCGCGGTGGCGCCGATCAGCTTCACCCCGCGCGCGTGCGCCTGGTGGTACGGCTTCGCACCCTTGAAGCTCGGCAGGAAGGAGTGGTGGATGTTGATGATCCGGCCGCTCAGCTGCTTGCAGAGGTCGTCGGAGAGAACCTGCATATAGCGGGCGAGGACAACGAGTTCGACGTCCTGCTCGCGCACCAGTTCCAGGATTTGCGCCTCGGCCTGCGGCTTGTTGTCCTTGGTGACCGGAATGTGATGAAAGGGGATGTCGTACGAAGCGACGAGCTCGGCGAAGTCGGTGTGGTTGGACACCACGGCCGCGATCTCGACGGGCAGCGCGCCGATCCTGGCGCGGAAGAGCAGGTCGTTCAGACAGTGGCCGAACCTGCTGACCATGAGGATGACGCGCATCCTGTCCTCGGCCCGGTTGAGCTGCCAGCCCATCTGGAAGGAGTCACCGATCGCGGCGAAGCTGGCGCGCAGCTTGTCCAGGGTCACCGGAGGTTCCGCGGAGAAGTGGACCCGCATGAAGAACAGTCCCGTGTCGTGGTCACCGAACTGCTGGCTGTCCTCGATGTTGCATCCGGTCATGAAGAGGTAGCTCGACACCGCGTGCACGATTCCCATCTTGTCCGGACAGGAGAGGGTGAGGACGTACTGCTCGCTGGCGGCGGGCACGGCCCCGCGGGCGGACTGCTCGTTCATGCACGCCAGGGTCCCATATCAGGGCCACCGGGCGAGCATGCGTCCCGTCGGACGGGATGTAGGCAGTCGTACACGCGGGCAGACGTACACGCATGGAGACGTACACGCAGGCAAACAGACGCGCGGGCAGACCTGGACGCAGGTAGACCTAGACGCGGGTAGACGTGGACGCAGGCAGACGCAGGAGCGTCCCGTCAGGCCGTACGCGTCATGATCCGCAGCACCTCGAGCGTCCGCGGCGGCGCGTCGGGGTCCTCGCCGTCACTCACCGCGAGGCGCACGTGCGCGTCACGGGCGGCCCGCACGGCCTCCGGCCACGCGTGGTGGTCCAGGTAGGCGGAGACGGGTGCGTCGGGCCCCACCTGGTGCATGATCCGCAGCACGCGCAGTACGGCGGTGTCCACGAGCGCCGCCTCCTGCGAGTCACGGAAGATCGTGCCGACGTACTTCTCGGCGGACCAGTTGTCCAGCCAGGTGTCCTCGACGAGGCGGTACACGGCGTCGGTGACGTCCCCGTATCCATCCACGCCCGCGAGCCAGACGCCGCGTTGGAAGGCCGGGTCGGAGAGCATGTGCAGAGCGGAGCGCACATTGCTGCGCCACCGCCACCACGGCATGTCGTTCAGTGGCATGCCGCCCATGGTGGATGAGTGACGGCCGCGACGGGAAGAGTTCTCCGAACCTTGCACGGTCACCGATCGTACGTTCCCCTCGGAACGTCCCGCAGCGCCCCCCGTAATTCACCTGTACGTCACCGCACGTTGACCAAGGGTCGCACCGGGTTTTGGGATGTGGCGGAATCGTGCGTCTCCATGACTGGCAGGCGACACACCGCCACGGTTCACCCACCCCATCCCACCAAGGCCTTCCTGCTGTCCGCGGGCGCGCTGGCGGCATGAGGGGGCCCTCACTGTCGGTGGCGGGGCTGTCCCCGGAGTCATGGAGGCTCCGGGGGCGACCCCGTCACCGTCATGACCTGGACCCCGAGAAGACCAACCGATCGGACCGATCACAGCTGGGTCGGCTGACGCTCCGTCAATCCGTAGGTGAAAGCGATGGAGTTCCAGAGCTTCGCGGCCTTGGCCTTCTGTATGGTCGCGGTGCCGCTCTCGCGGTTGCCGGCCTGCGTCTGGTTCGTGGTGCGGGCCTGGCCCTTGCGGCAGCCCTTCTTGCCGGCGACCTGTTCGGCCCAGGCGGCGTAGTGGTTGTCCGCCGACGCGGAAGCCTTCCAGGCACTGGTGAGCGCGGCGGTCAGCCGGGAGTGGTTCGGCAGTTTGTCGACCGAGAGGGCCGCGAGGCCGGTGACCAGGTCGTTGCGCTGCTTGGCGGCGTTGCGCAGGTCGGTGGCGGCCTGGCCGAGGTTGGTGCACATCCGCACGTTGGACACGGCCTTGATCACCGAGTCGCGGCTGTTGTTGCTGTCCGCCAGGAGCTTGTCCAGGGCCACGGCCTGCTCCTTGGCCGGGTCGGCGGACGGGGACGCCGAGGGGTCCGCGGTGGGCTCGGTCGCCGCCGCGGTCTTGTTCTCGTCGCCGCCGGCGTCGCCTCCGCCGCCACTGAGCAGGGCGCCCGCGCCGATGCCGAGCACGGCGAGGCCGACGCCCACGGCGGCGATGAGCGGCACGAGGGATCCGGTACGACCGCCGCGGCCGCTGTCGCCGCCGCTACCGCTGTGCGCCGCCTCACGCCGGGCGGCGCGACCGCCGGGCGCCGCGGGCGGATCGATGTGCGGCAACTGCTGTGTGGCTTGCGCGCTGTCCGCCGCCCGGAACAGGTTGTCGAACTCGGCCGGCGGCTGCCGGTCCTCCGGCGCCCCCGGCCGGATCCCGAACGGCGCGCCACCGGGCTGCGCGGGCACCGGCGCGATGAACTGCGTGGCTTCGGCGTCGGGATCCGAGTGCGGCATGGGTCCGGCCCCCGCCCCTCCGGCCCCCGCCCCTCCGGCCACGGCCCCGGCGGCCGGCCACGGTCCTTGCCCCGGCCCACCGCTCCGCCGTACCCGGTCCAGGTACCGCGTGGCCTCGGAGAACGTCTCGGCCTCCGGCGGCAAAGCCCCCGCTTCGACCGGACGGATGTACTGCGTGGCGCCCTCGTCGACAGGCGACACGGACGCGACGGGCGGCAGATACTGGGTCGCCCCTTCATCCATGCCGCCGCCCGCGGAAGGCAACAGGGCACCGGCCCCTTCGGGAGGCAACGGCGCCGCGTGCGCACCCGGGCCACCGGACTCACCGGGCTGCGGCTGCGCCGCACGCTCAGCGGGCAGACGCGGCCCGGACTGGCCGGGCAAGGGCTGCGGGGCACCGTACGAGGCCGACGCCTGCCCCAGCGGGGCCCGCGGGGCCTGAGAGGCGCCGTACCCGCCGGGCGCCTGCAGAGCGGGAAGGCTGCCGGGCATCGGCGGTGCGGAGCCTTCAGCGGGGGGAAGCGGCATCGCCCGACCCTGCCGGGCCTGCGACGAGCCGTACCCGCCGGGCGCCTGCGAGGCGGGTTGACCGGCGAACTCCGGCGAGCCGCCATAGCCACCCGACGCCTGCGGCGCACCAGGGCCACCCGGCGCTTGAGGCCTCCCGTAGCCGTCCGTCCCCCGGGGAGCTCCGTACCCGCTCGTCGCCCGGTGCGCTCCGTAGGCGTCCGCCGCCTGCGGCCAAGTCGTCGTGCCCTCCGGCGGAAACCGTCTCGCGTCAGCCGGCTGGTACGGCAGCGGGCCCGCTCCGTCGGCCGGAGGCGGCAGATGGCCCCCGCTGCCCGGCTCCGGCGGAGCACCCCACTGGGGCGCGGCGTCGGCACGCTGGACCCCGTACTGGTACGTCGGGTCAGCACCCTGCGGCGGCCCGTACGACGCCGAAGCGCTGCCCTGCGGCGGCCCGTACTGCGACGCCGGGTCGCCGGACGGCGCGCCCCAGGACGGGGCGGGGGCGTTCGCGTCCGGAGCGGCGGCATCGGCCCAGCCCTGTCCCTGCTCCTGTCCCGGAGAAACATGGCCGGGTCCCCACGGCTGGTGCCAGGACTGGCCGCCGGCCGGGGTCGTGTGGTCCGTCTGCCGGCCCGGCAGGAGTGGGGCGCCGCCGTCGGACGGCAGCACGATGCCTTCGCGCGCGGGGCGCGGCGAGGGCTCCTCGCTTTGTCCGTTCTGCGTCACCGGGACTCCTACGAATCGGGGACCTTCGAAAATCGTCGGCTCACGCTACCGGGTCCCCACAGCCCGATGCCATGCCGCTCATGGTGACCCTCGCCCCATACGGCAGGAGTAACGAAATCAGTCCTCAGGGCGCTGTCAGTGTCTCCCCCCTCACACGTCGCACGCCGTTTCCCCTGCGTACGCGCCCGCGTAGCGCCATGCCCGCGACTACGCCGCCGTCTGCAGATCCAGCCGCGCCCCGAACTCCCGGACCACCGGCTCCTCACGGTACGGCTCCAGTCGCTGCTGGAAGTCGTCCAGGTACTCGGCGCCGCGGTTCGACCGCAACGTGCCCAGGAGTTCAGCCGCCCGCAGCCCGGTGTGACAGGCCTGCTCCACCTCGCGCTGCTGCACCTGTGCGGTGGCCAGCAGGACCAATCCGATCGCGCGCCGCCGGGCGCGCGTCTGCGGATGCCCAGCGAGGGACTCCTGCGCACACCGCGCGGCCGCGTGGCCCTGCCCGAGATCCCGGTGGCAGTGCGCCAGTTCGTCGGCGAGGTATGCCTCGTCGAAGTGCGCGATCCACTGCGGGTCGTCCCCGGAGGTCTCGTCGGCCGACTCCAGGGCGGTGACCGCCCGTCCCGACGCCGTCTGGGCCGCCCGTGCGTCACCCATGAGCGCGTGCCCGCGCGCCTCGGCGGCGTGGAACATCGACTCCGCGCGCGGGGTCACCCGCCCCCGCGCGCCCTCCTGCGCCGCGCGCGCCAACTGCGCGATCTCCCGCGGGTTCCCGAGCTGCGCGGCCAGGTGGCTCATGGACGCGGCCAGTACGTACCCGCCGTACCCGCGATCGCCCGCCGCCTGCGCGAGCCGCAACGCCTGGATGTGGTACCGCTGCGCGAGCCCCGGCTGCCCGGTATCGACCGCCATATAGCCCGCCAGCTCCGTCAACCGGGCGACGGCGGCGAAGAGTTCACGCCCGACGGCTTCCCGGTACGCGCCCGCCAGCAGCCCGGAGACGACGCTGTTCAGGTAGTGCGTGACGACAGGGCGTACGTGCCCGCTGCCGTACTGGTGGTCCAGATCCACCAGCGCCTGCGTCATCGCCCGGACCGCCGCCACGTCGGAGAGCCCGACCCGCGGCCCGGCCGAGCGAGCCACCTGGACGTCCGGCGCGGAGATCAGCCAGTCGCGGCTCGGCTCGACGAGCGCGGAGGCGGAGACGGAGACCGACGAGCCGGACAGGAAGTCCCGGCGGCCCACGTCCCGGCGGCCCACGTCGCTGCGCCACAGCTCGCACACCTGCTCGATGGCGCCGAGGACGGTCGGCGAGAACCGCAGACCCACACCGGAGGCGAGGTTCTTGCCGTTCGCCATCCCGATCTCGTCGATCGTGACCGTCCGGCCCAGCTTGCGACCCAGCGCCTCCGCGATGATCGCGGACGCCCGCCCGCGCGGCTGCTGACCGCGCAGCCAGCGCGCCACGGACGTCTTGTCATAGCGCAGATCGAGACCGTGTTCAGCGCCGCACATGTTGACCCGGCGGGCCAGCCCGGCGTTCGAGCACCCCGCTTCCTGGATGAGCGCCTGCAGCCGTTCGTTCGGCTGTCGCGCGACGAGAGGCCTTGCGGCCATGGCACATCCCCCTGTTTTCTGGCTCGGTTCGCCTCCGGCGCGCCCCTTCGGCTCATTCGCCATGCGGCTGCGGTGCTGCCTGTCCACGCACCGAGCTGACGATTCGTCATGGCCGGAACCACGAATCGAGCGGAGAGATCCGACCTTGAAGATCAATGCCCCGCGGACCTACCGACAATGCGAGACATACGAGGATCGCCGGGGTATCGGGCTGGGGCCCGACCCCACACCTGGGTACCCAGCCCCCGCCGCCTTTCCCCGTGCGCGCCCCCACCCATGTGTCCATGCGCCCCACACGAGGAATCGATGCCCCTCCCCCGCGCGCGTCAGGACCGTAACCCGAGGTGAGCGCGGGAGTTGTGTTGGTTGTGGAAGACACCATCTCGAGCACCGAAGCCACGCAGATCCCGAAGCAGCGCGGAGAAGCACTGCAGGACATCGCCGTGCGCTACGCCGAAGAGCGCCACTGGGACGTGTTCCCCGGCACTTGGCTGGAAGCCGTCGACGGGGTGCAGCGCTGCTCGTGCGGCGAGCCCGCGTGCGCCGTCCCCGGCGCGCACCCGGCGCGCGAGGACTGGCCGACCCGGGCGACGGGCAGTGCGAGCGTCGCGCGCCGACTGTGGTCGAAACAGCCGTCGGCGTCGATCCTGCTGCCCACGGGGCGTACGTTCGACGCGATTTCCGTCCCGGAGACGGCGGGGTTTCTCGCGCTCGCCCGCATGCGGCGCATGGAGCTGACGCTCGGGCCCGTGACCTGCACACCCCACCGGCGGGTGCAGTTCTTCGTGCTGCCGGGTGCCGACGCGAAGGTCCCCGACCTGGTCCGCGACCTCGGGTGGCCGCTTGCCTCTCTCGATCTGGACGTGCTCGGAGAGGGTACGTATGTGGCTGCGCCGCCTACGCGGTTCGGCGTGCACGGGAGGGTCCAGTGGGCCTGTCAGCCGACACCCGCCAACCGCTGGCTGCCCGACGCGCAGGAGCTGATCTCGCCCATCGCCTACGCGTGCGGGAGGGACGTACGCCGTTCGCTCCGCCAGTAGGCCGGTACGGGATCTCGGGCCGTATGTGGCTGGGCGCGCAGTTCCCCGCGCCCCTACGGGGGCGCACCCCTGACGGGGCGCGTCCCCGTACCGTGGTCACATGACGGAGGGAGCCGGGGTGGGCGCTGTGGCCGTGCGGGTGCGGGGGTTGTGGAAGCGGTTCGGGGAGCAGATCGCCGTCGCGGGTATCGATCTGGAGTTGCCCGCGGGACGGTTCGTCGGCCTGGTCGGGCCGAATGGAGCCGGGAAGACCACCACGCTGTCGATGGTGACCGGCCTGCTCCGGCCCGACCAGGGCACCGTCGAGGTCGTCGGGCACGACGTGTGGCAGGATCCGACGGAGGTCAAGGCCCGTATCGGTGTCCTGCCCGAGGGCCTGCGGCTGTTCGAGCGCCTGTCGGGGCGCGAGCTTCTCGCGTACACCGGCCGGCTGCGCGGACTGCCCGGCGACGAGGTCGACAAGCGGGCCACCCAGCTCCTGGACGTACTCGACCTCGCCGGCGCCCAGCACAAGCTCGTCGTCGACTACTCGACCGGCATGCGCAAGAAGATCAGCCTCGCCGCCGCGCTGCTCCACAACCCCGAAGTCCTCTTCCTGGACGAGCCGTTCGAGGGCGTCGACCCCGTCTCGGCACAGACGATCCGCGGCGTCCTGGAGCACTACACCGCGTCCGGCGCCACCGTCGTCTTCTCCTCCCACGTCATGGAGCTGGTCGAGTCGCTCTGCGACTGGGTCGCCGTGATGGCCGCGGGACGTATCCGCGCGCACGGCCCGCTCGCCGAGGTGCGCGGCGCGGCGCCCTCCCTCCAGAAGGCGTTCCTCGAACTCGTCGGGGCGAACGACCGTGTCGCCGGCTCGGACCTCGAGTGGCTGGGCGGGGCCCGATGAGGCCGGGCAGCCCCGTCACCCCCCTCGACTCGGCCATCCCAGTGGCTACCGCGACCCCGGTTGCCCCCTCCACCTCGATCGTCCCCGTCGTCGTACGCCTGAAGCTGTCCCTCCTGCGCAACGGCCTGCGCCAGTCGGCCGGGCGGCGTGCCGCATACGTCGCCTCGGCCGTCGTCACGCTGCTCTTCGCCGCGCTCCAGCTCGTCGGCCTGATCGCCCTGCGCGGCAACACGCACGCCGTGTCGGTCACGGTGCTGCTCACCGCCGTCCTGGCGCTCGGCTGGGCCGTGATGCCCCTCTTCTTCCCCGGCGGCGACGAGACGCTCGACCCCACCCGTCTGGTGATGCTGCCGCTGCGCCCGCGTCCGCTCGTCCGCGCTCTGCTGGCGGCTTCCCTGATCGGCATGGGGCCGCTGTTCACGCTGTGCCTGTTCGCCGGTTCCGTGATCGCGACGGCGCGCGGCACGGCCGCGTACGTCACCTCGGTCGTCGCGGCCGTCCTCGCGCTCCTCGTCTGCGTGGCCCTCGCCCGCGCGGTCGCGGCCGCCAACATGCGCCTGCTGACCAGCCGCAAGGGCCGCGACCTCGCCGTCCTGAGCGGTCTGGTGATCGCCGTGGGCGCGCAGCTCGTCAACTTCGGGGCCCGGAAGCTGGGTGCGTCGGGCCTGTCGACGCTGGACCCGGCGGCCGACGCACTGCGCTGGCTGCCCCCCGCCTCGGCGATCGGCGCGGTCGACTCGGTGAGCGAGGGCTCATACGCCACCGGTGCCGCCCAGATCGCCCTGAGCGCGCTGGCGTTGGCGGCCCTGCTGGCCCTCTGGCAGCGGAGTCTGACCCGGCTGATGACCTCGCCGGACGGTTCCACGCTCCAGGCCGCCGAGCCCGCCCGGGACAAGGCCGGCCGTTCCTCGGGCCTGGGCCGCCTGCTGCCCGCGGGTCGCACGGGCACGGTCATGGAGCGCAGCCTGCGGTACGTGTGGCGCGACCCCAAGACCAAGACCGCGTGGGTGACGTCGCTCGCGATCGGTCTGATCGTGCCGCTGTTCAACGCCTTGCAGGGCACCGGTTCGATCTACCTCGCGTGCTTCGCCGCCGGGATGCTCGGAATCCAGATGTACAACCAGTTCGGGCAGGACACGTCCGCGTTCTGGATGGTCGCGATGACCATCTCGTCCACGCGCGACGCGTATGTCGAGCTCCGCGGACGGGCGTGGGCGCTCCTGGTGATCACCCTCCCGTACGCGACGCTCGTGAGCGTCCTGACGACGGCGATGCTCGGCGACTGGCCCGCCCTGCCCGAAGTCCTGGGCCTGTCCTTCGCGTTGCTCGGCGCGATGCTGGCGACCGGGGCCTGGTGCTCCGCGCGCTTGCCGTACTCGATCCCGCAGGATGGCTACAAGAACGTGGCCCCCGGGCAGGCGGGCCTCGCCTGGGTCTCCATCTTCGGCGGCATGGTGGCGGCGGCCCTGCTGTGTGCGCCCGTCCTCGCCTTCACGATCTGGCTGCACGTCGCGGCGGACGCAGAGGAGTGGACGTGGCTGCTGCTGCCGCTGGGGACGGCGTACGGTGCGCTGATCGGCCTGTTGGGGCTGCGCCTGTCCGCGCCGCGCCTGGCACGGCGACTGCCGGAGATTCTGACGGCGGTCAGCAAGGGCTGACGCCGGGTCACGTCAGTGTTTTCCCGCGGCGCTCCTTTCCTCGATGCCCAGCGGTGGGGTGACACGGATCATGAGCAAGGAGTCCAGGAACGGCTCGATCGCTGCCCGCCAGGCGTCCGGCTGGTCGTAGTGCACGAGGTGGCCGGCGTCGGCGACCTCCGCGTACTGGCCCTGGGGCAGGACGCGGACCATCTCCTGGGACTCGGCCCGGCCGAGCTCGCCGTCGAGGCCGCGTACGACAAGGGCCGGGCAGCGGACTTGCGCCAGCTCCTCCCAGTGCGCGTCGTACACCCACGTCTGACGCAACCTGAGCATCGGCTCGGGCTCGAAGACGGGGCGCCAGCCGTCCTCGGACTCGGCCATGACCTCGGCGTAGAAGTCGCCGCGGGACGGGTTCAGGCGCTCCGGCGCTCCGCGCCTCCGGGCCGAGGGTCGCATTCCCGCCCGGCCTGAAAGCCGGGATTCCCTGCGAAGAACAAGGGATGGAGTGAGGGATCCGTCACTCACTCGTTATCGAATGCGCATTCGAAGACGGGGTTCTTGGCGGTAACACCCCTCGTTCGAGTGACCTCGCTGAGGGATTGATCGCCGCCACCACGGGGAGATCTTCAGCGGGAGGCGGACCGCTCGGGGAAAACGGTCCGAGGGGATGACCCTGAGAGCTCGGGGCTCCGGGTCAGCACAGGGGAGGACAGGCCCCGGCGCCATGGTGCGCCGGGGCCCACCTCATGTCTGCGGTCGTACGCGTGGACATGGGTCTGGCCATGGGTGTGGTCCTGCCCGTGGCACCTCTCCCGTCCCTCCCTGACCGAGCGTCGGCGCCACCGCCCCGGTGATCAAGACCCCAGGTCACATGCCTCCTGCGAGGGGAGGACGGTGGTGGCCATGGCTTCGACGTCCGGGCCGTCGGCCTCCCCGCTACCGCTTCGCCACGAACACGTGGGAGGCGACGTCCGACCCCAGTTCGGCGGCCTCGCCGCTGCTGCCCACGAGGACGCCGCCCGCCGACTCCGTCACGCTGACCACCGAGCCGGGCTGCACACCGGCCCGCCGCAGCGTGTACATCAGCTGCGCGTCCTTCTGGATGGGCTCGCCGATGCGGCGTACGACGACCGTCTTGCCGTCGCTCCCGGGGGCCAGGTCGGCCAGCGAGACCATCCCCGCGTCCAGGAACGGGTCGGCTCCGTCCTTCTCGCCCAGCTCTTCCAGGCCCGGGATCGGATTCCCGTACGGCGACTCGGTCGGGTGGCGCAGCAGCTCCAGGACACGGCGCTCGACCGCCTCACTCATCACGTGCTCCCAGCGGCAGGCCTCGGCGTGCACCTGCTCCCACTCCAGACCGATCACGTCGACGAGCAGGCACTCCGCGAGACGGTGCTTGCGCATCACCCGCGTGGCCAGTCGGCGGCCCTCGTCCGTGAGCTCCAGGTGGCGGTCACTGGCCACCGCCACGAGACCGTCGCGCTGCATACGCGCGACGGTCTGGCTTACCGTCGGCCCGCTCTGGTCAAGCCGCTCGGCGATTCGGGCGCGCATCGGGACCACACCTTCCTCCTCCAGCTCGAGGATGGTGCGCAGATACATCTCCGTGGTGTCGATCAGTCCGGACATTACGTGCCCCTCGATTAGCTCTGCCGGAGGCTGAGTGGCTCACCGGCGTGTGCGCTGGCCCTGGCTCCAATTCTGACGCATCCGACTGACAACCCGTGCCGCTCGATGGGAGCCACACGGTGACGACTTCCTCCGTGGCCTGTGGCGTGACCGGCGGTCATGGCTTCCGGCCCGGCCCCGCGGCCGTGTTGACAGCGCGACCGGTCCAGACCGCAACGTGATCCGCGACACGCGGGAGTACGGCTGTGACTTCGACGGGCGGCCGATGAGCGAGAGAAAGGCGGCCGGGCGGTTCTTCGATGCCGCGATCAGCCTCCTGGGACGCATGCGGGACGAGGAGGCCGAGGCCGTCGCGGTCGCCGACATCCTGATCGCCGACACGGTCGCCGCCGAGCCCCGCCCCCGAGCGCGACTCGCCGGCCGGCCGGGCCAGTCGGCGTCGCCCTGTCGGGTCACCCCCGCTCCAGTGCCTCCGCCAGGTCCAGCGCCGCGGCGATCCGTACCGCGACGTCCTCCGCGTACATCGCGTCGGCCCGCTCAAACCGGGTGCGGCTGGCGCCCCGAAGAAACGTCACGACGCCCAGGGTCCGCCCCCGGCTGCGCAGGACCGCGCACAGGGCGTGTACGGAGTCCGCCGGCCACTGCCGGGACACTGCCCACTCGCGGGTCTGATCGGGAGAGGACGTCCCCGCACCGGCCCGTACGAACCCGATCCGGTCGACGCACTGCAGGGCCGGATGCCCCTCGGCGTATCGCACGGGCAGCCCGGCACTTCCGTCGGCGAGCAGGCTGGGGCCCGGTGCGCCCGAGGGCGTGGCGGCGGCCCGTACGAGCCGCACCGGGCCTTCTCCGTCGCGTACGGCGCCACCCGCCACCCGGTCGATCAGCGCGTGATCGGCGAACCCGGCCAGCGAGAAGTCCAGGTGGACGACCGCCGCCTCCGCAGGGTTCTCGCACTCGCCCGCCGCACGCGCTGCCCGGTGCAGCTGGTTGGCGCGAAACCGCAGCAGCGAGGCCTCCTGCTCGTTCTGCTTGCTCTGGGTCACGTCCTGGAAGAGCCACCCGACACCAAGCGGTACCGGTTCCTCCGCAAGCGGCGAGGCCAGCCGCAGAAACCCGCTCCGCCAGCACCGCCGCTTCTCGCCCTCCGGCGTCCGCACGGTCACCCACATCTCGGCGGGTGCGGGCGGTGCCCCCTCCGCAAGCACATGCGTGAGCGCGCTCTCCAGCTCCTCGACACCCTGCGCGATCAACTCCCCCAAGGGCCGCCCCAGCACAGCCGTACGCGCTGTCCCGAGCGCGCGAGCCGCATGCGCGTTGACGACGGCGGGCCGAAGGTCGGCGTCGACGAGCACCACCCCCCACGACGCGTCCTCGAACAACGCCTCGCTCAGGGCGATCGACCGCTCCAGATCGATCTGCGTGTGCACCTCACTGAACGCGCAGTACACGCCCGCGGGCTTGCCGTCCGGGCCGCGCACGGCAGCGGACTGCGTGCGCACGAGCACCCGTCCGCCGTCCTTGGTGAGCAACGCGAACTCGTGCACCTGCCGCCCCGGGGCCTGCATCGCCGACAGCAGCCGCCGCTCGGCCTCCTCGGCGTCCGCGGTCCGCACGGCCCATCCGGCGAACCCCCGCCGCCCGACGGCCTCTTCCGCGGTCCATCCCAGAATCCGCTCCGCCTCGCGATTCCAGTGGGTCACGACCCCGTCGGCGTCGAAGGCGCACAACGCCGCGTCCATCCCGTCGAGCAGAGCGGCAAGCAGACGGGACCCGTCCCGCTCGGGCTCCTGCGGCCCCAGCTCGTCCGTGGTCCCGCTGCGCCGGGAAGCACTCACCTGGCACCCCCTGCAGGCCGTGTCGGCGTGTCCTGCGCGGTACGACCGCGCGCCGGTTCACTCACTACGCATCACTCACTACGCATCACTCACTAGGAATCATTCAACTCGAACGTGACGCGGCCCACATCCGGTTCCCCCAAGATGGAAAAAAATCGTTGCACACCGGGAACGCGCCCCGCACGCCGTCTACCTCGGTGAATCCGACTCCGAAGAGGCTCGTGATCGCTGGCGTCGCCTGCACGCGCAGGCAGTCGACCAGTTCGACGTAAGCCGCCTC
>CBFGQM010000084.1:0-16308 GCA_965650905.1 uncultured Streptomyces sp.
GAGGGGAAAGATCAGATGTGCGGGTGCGGTTCGAGTGCCCGGGCGGGCCGGATGCTCCCGACCACCGCCCCGCCCCCGAGCAGCGGCGCATGAGTGAATTCGGCGAGCGCGGCCGGGTCGACGCCGCAGCGCTCCAGGGCGGCCGCGACCACCGGCACCCGGGCCCGGTTCGCGCCGTCCGCGATCTTCACGGCTACGGCCCGGCCGTCGGGAAGCGCCGCGAGATGTACGCCTTCGAAGCCGTCCTTGGTGAGCAGCCCCGGCACGGCCCGCATCAGCGCGGCGACATCGCGACCGGAGCCGGACACCATCTCGGCGTGCGCGCGCATCGCGTCGGCCACGCGTGCCTCTGGGGTGCCGGGCGGGGCGGTGGTGATCCGGGCGGCGGCCCGCGCGAGCCCGTGCAGCGAGACGGCGAACAGGGGCGCCCCGCAGCCGTCGACGGTCACGTGCGCGATGGCCTGCCCGGTGAGACCCTCGACGATCTCCGCGATCGCCCGCTGGAGCGGATGCCCGGGGTCGAGGTAGTCGTCGAGCGACCAGTCGTTCACCAGCGCCGTGCAGAGCATCGCCGCGTGCTTGCCCGAGCAGTTCTGGGCGAGCCGGGAGGGCAGGCGCCCCGCGCGTATCCACTCGTCGCGGACGTCCGGGTCGAAGGGCAGGTCCGGCACGTTGCGCAGATCGTCCTCGGCAAGTCCGGACAGCTCCAGGATCCGCCGGGTGCCGGCGAGATGCCGCTCCTCGCCGGAGTGACTGGCCGCGGTCAGCGCGAGCAACTCCCCGTCGAGCGGCAGCCCGGCCCGCAGCAACGCCACGGCCTGTAGGGGCTTGAGCGCCGAGCGCGGATAGAAAGCCGCCTCGATGTCACCGATCTGCAGTTCCACGGTCCCGTCGGCGCCGAGCACGACGACCGAACCGTAGTGGATGCCCTCGATGACACCTCCCCGTACGAGCTGGGCCACGGGAGCGTGCAGCGGCTCTCGGACGGCGGGCGCCTCGGCGAGTGAACTGCCGTGTTCGGGGAAGGTGTTGAAGCTCACGCGTCCACCCCCGACTTCCGTACGGCCGATACCCGGCCGCGCACGCCGTACCATCCCGCCACCAGCGCCGCCACGATCAGTGGCACACACAGCACCGTCGTGCGTGCCGCTCCCCCGTCGACGTACATCAGCACCAGCACGGAGGCGAGGAAGAACAGCGTGACGAGTTCCGTCCACGGGGAGCCCGGCAGGCGGTAGCCCGGCCGCTCCAGCTCCCCGCCCTGCGTCTTCCGCCAGAACGCCAGATGACAGATCATGATCATGCCCCAGGTGGCGAGGATGCCGATCGCCGCGAAGTTCAGCACGATCTCGAAGGCGTCGGCGGGGACGACGAAGTTGAGGCCGACGCCGAGCACACAGATACCGCTGGTGAGCAGGATCCCGCCGTACGGGACCTGACTGCGGCTCATCACGGAGGTGAACTTCGGCGCCGAGCCGGACATCGCCATGGAGCGCAGGATGCGTCCGGTCGAGTAGAGCCCGGAGTTGAGGCTGGACATGGCCGCGGTCATCACGACCAGGTTCATCACGCCACCCGCGGCCGGGATGCCGACGTGGGACAGCACGGTGACGAACGGGCTCTGCCCGGCGGTGTACTTGTCCCAGGGCAGCAGCATCGACAGCAGCAGAACGGAGCCGACATAGAAGAGGCCGACGCGCCACATGATGGAGTTGATCGCCTTCGGCATGATCTTCTCCGGGTTCTCCGTCTCGCCCGCCGCGACGCCGACCAGCTCGACGGAGGCGTACGCGAAGACCACGCCCTGAACGATGAGCAGCATCGGCAGCAGGCCGTTGGGGAAGAGGCCGCCGTTGTCGGTGATCAGCGAGGGGCCGGGGGTGGTCCCGTCCACGGGCGTCTGGGTGACCAGCAGGAAGATCCCGATGAGCATGAAGACGACCAGCGCGCCGACCTTGATGATCGCGAACCAGAACTCCAGCTCACCGAAGATCTTCACCGAGATGAGGTTCACGGTGAGCACGACGGCGAGCGCGATGAGTGCGATCACCCACTGTGGGATGTCGGAGAACATGCCCCAGTAGTGGGTGTACGTGGCGACCGCGGTGATGTCGGCGATGCCGGTGGTCGCCCAGTTCAGGAAGTACATCCAGCCCGCGGTGTACGCGCCCTTCTCGCCGAGGAACTCCCGGGCGTACGACACGAAGGCACCGGACGACGGCCGGTACAGGACGAGTTCGCCGAGCGCCCGCACGACCAGGAACGCGAAGACACCGCAGACGGCGTACGCGATGAAGAGCGAAGGGCCGGCCTCGGCGAGGCGGCCGCCGGCGCCGAGGAAGAGACCGGTACCGATGGCGCCGCCGATGGCGATCATGTTGACATGCCGGGACTTCAGGGACTTGCTGTACCCCGCGTCCCCGGCGTCGACATGACCAGCCGGTTTCCGTATCTCTTCGTGAAGGGACTGCTCGCTCATGCCGGTGTCTCGCCTTCTGTGGGGTTGTCCGTGCTCTCGGAATTTTCGGGGCTCACGGCGACGGGGCTCACTGGGCTCACGATCGCGGTGAGGGTCGTCTCGACGCGGTCGAGGTGGTGGGCCATGGCCTCGGCGGCGTCGTGTTCGCTGCCGTCGATCAACGCCTCGACGATCGCCCGGTGTTCGTGGTTGGACTGCTCACGGCGGCCGCCGAGTTCGTTCAGGAACGCCGACTGACGGGCCAGCGCGTCGCGGATCTCCTCGATCACCCGCCGGAAGACTGGATTCCGGGCGGCCTGCGCGACCGCGAGATGGAAGAGCGAGTCCATGGCCACCCAGGCGGTGGTGTCGGTCTCGCTCTCCATCCGGTCGAGCAGGTGGGCGAGATGGTCGAGGTCCTCGGGCGTACGGCGCAGGGCGGCGTAGCCCGCGACGGGGATCTCGACATGGCGCCGGACCTCGATCAGATCGCTGGCCGCGTAGTCACCGAAGGTGGGGTCCACGACGGGCCCGTTCGAGACGACGAACGTACCCTTGCCGGTCCGGGAGACGGTCAGGCCCATCGTCTGCAGGGCCCGCAGAGCCTCCCGCAGTACGGGCCGGCTGACCTCCAGGTTTCGGCACAGTTCCGCCTCGGAGGGCAGCTTGTCCCCGATGGCGTACTGGCCGCCCTCGATCGCACTGCGCAGATGACTGAGCACCGCTTCCATGGCGCTGACGCGCCGCGGCACTGGGCCACCTGTCTGGCTGTCTGACAGGTTCACGGGTGTGATCCTGGGGGAAACAGGAAGTGACTGTCAAGGGTTCGGGCGCTCGCGCCTGTCCCACCGCCCCGTCGAGCACGGGCCGCTGAGGGACTGCTGCGGCGCGGGCAGCCGGGCGTACGCATACTCGGCCGGCGCGTGGAGAGTCGTACGCCGACCGCGGCGGAGCCATTCCTCCTACGCGCAGGTGAGACCCTGGTCTACGCCCACAGAGCCTGCGCGACCGAAACCCCGACAAATACCGCGCCGAGCCCCGCTACCACGCTCGCGACGACGTTGACGGCGGCGTAGAAACGGGCCCCGTCCTCGGCCAGCCGGAGGGTCTCGTACGAGAACGTCGAGTACGTGCTGAGCGCTCCGCACAGGCCGGTGCCGAGCAGCAACTGGAGGTGCGAGGAGGCCGCTCCCGCCGCGGTCGCGCCGGTCAGGGTGCCCAGAATCAGACAGCCGACGACGTTCACGGTGAAAGTGCCCCAGGGGAAGACCGTGTCGTGCCGGGACTGCACCCCCCGGTCGGCGAGATAGCGCAGGGGCGCGCCGACCATGGCGCCGGCTGTCACCAACAGCCAGTTCACAACGCCTTCTTACCCTTCTTACTCGCCACGCCGGGGACTTCGCCTGCCCCGCCCGAGTTCTCCTCACGGCCGACATACCGGATGACCTCGCAGTCGTCGAGCATCACCAGCCCCTCCCCCACCAGTTCGTCGAGCTCCGGCAGAAAGGCGCGTATGCGCTCCTCCGTGTCCACGATGACGATGGCCACCGGAAGGTCCTCGCTCAGCGACAGCAGCCGCGTCGTGTGGATCAGCGACGACGCTCCAAATCCCTCGATGCCCCGGAACACGCTCGCGCCCGCGAGCCCGGCCGCCCGCGCCCGGTGCACGATCTGGGAGTAGAGCGGCTTGCGGTGCCAGGTGTCGTTCTCGCCGATGAAGATCGTCAGGCGCAGGGCGCGGCCCGTGAGCCTAGTCATCGCCGTCTCCACTTCAGCACGCGGCGCGCCGCCGTCACCGCGAGCCACACCGCCGCGAGTGCCGCGACGAGGGTCGCGAAGAGATACAGGAGTGCGGTCCAGAAACGGGTCTCGTCGACCAGTTTCTGGATGTCGACGGCGTACGTCGAGAAGGTCGTGAAGCCGCCGAGCACGCCGGTGCCGAAGAAGGGGCGGACCAGCCGGTGCGCAGCCCGCACGTCGGTGATCACGACCATGAAGACACCGATCACGGCACACCCGACGACGTTGACCCAGAACGTGGTCCACGGGAAGGCGCCCGTCGGCGGGGGCCAGATCAGCGAGGCCCCGTACCGGGCCGCCGCGCCGAGCGCGCCACCGGCCGCGACCACCGCCACAACCGGCCCCTGCCCACGCCACACGGAGGGCCGCCGGAGGGGCGGGCAGAGTTCCGCGGAACCGTCCACCTTCTCGGAGTGGGGGACTGACATGAACGTACATCTCCTGGTCCGGGCAGGAGATCAGGATAGCCCTTGGGACATCAGGCCGGATTCACGAGCTCTCACCCGCCCGCCGCCCCGCGCATGCGCGTCTCGGTGACGGCCGGGGTACCCACGTACCATCTTGCCCCGCGGGCGGTGCGTTCCGTCCGCGGGGAACGCTTCTCGCGAACCCTTCGATCGCACGCTCATGTGCGGCTGAACGGCCGGTACCTGACCGGTAGACTGGGTGGCCGCGAAGGGGAGTAGTTCTGCGAACCGGTCGTCGACACACTGGAGCCCACGGGTTCCCGGTGGCCGGGCCCGTGTGACCGCACGGGTGGGCGAGACCTTCGGCCAGGCATTGATGTGCTCGCACGCCGTGGAGCGCACCCGTCATGTCGGGCCGATCGGTTCTCCCGTCGCCCCAGCCAAGGGCGCTTCGCGAAGATCCGGAGGCCCGGCCCGTACAGAAATCCACCCGGATGTCTCTCGACCCTCTGGCGTTTCTCGACCCACTGACGATCATCACTGCCTTCGGGCTGATCTTCCTCGCCGAACTGCCCGACAAGACGATGTTCGCGTCGCTGGCCCTGGGCGCCCGCATGCGACCGTTGTACGTGTGGTTCGGCACATCGACCGCCTTCGCCGTGCATGTCGCGATCGCTGTCGGCGCCGGCGGCCTGATCGGCCTGCTCCCCGAGTGGACCGTCGAGACCGTCTCGGCCACCCTCTTCGCGTTCGGCGCCCTCATGCTGCTGCGCGGTGGAGGGGGCGACGGCGAGGAGGACGCCGGCGGCCGGACCGTCACCGGGTTCTGGCCTGTCTGCACGACGGCCTTCATGGCCGTCTTCATCAGCGAGTGGGGCGACCTGACGCAGATCGCGACCGCCAATCTCGCGGCCACGAAAGGGATCGCCTCCGTGGCCATCGGCTCCACGGCCGCCCTCATGTCGGTCTCCGCGCTCGCCCTGCTGGCGGGCCGTTTCATAGCCAAACGCGTACCACTCAGGACCGTCCGGCGGGTCGGCGCACTGTTCATGCTCGGGCTGGCCGTCCGGTCGGCCGTCGAGATCTTCACCGGCTGACCTGTCGCCCGGTCACTTCCGGAGCAACCCGTCAGGTGTGCAGAGGCCGACTTCGGCCGACCGGCCATAGCGTGGGACCACCGGCG
This sequence comes from uncultured Streptomyces sp., assembly GCA_965650905.1. Taxonomy (GTDB): domain Bacteria; phylum Actinomycetota; class Actinomycetes; order Streptomycetales; family Streptomycetaceae; genus Streptomyces. The sequence continues at coordinate 5,849 of CBFGQM010000084.1, forward strand.
AAACCGAACCGGTGCGATCACCCCCTGGAGGAGTCCGCCATGCCCGAAGGCCTCGAAACGATCACCTATCCCGTCAAGGACCTCGCCCGGGCCAAAGCGTTGTTCGGCGCCCTCCTGGGCGTGGAGCCGTACGTGGACGAGGCGTACTACGTCGGCTTCCGGGCCGGCGGGCCGGAGGTGGGCCTCGACCCCCACGGCCACGCCAAGGGCCTGACAGGGCCCGTTCCCTACTGGCGCGTCACCGACATCAGGACAAGCCTGGCGGGCCTCCTGGGCGCGGGTGCGAAAGTGCTCCAGGACGTCCAGGACGTCGGCGGCGGCAAGCTGATCGCTTCCGTGAAGGACACGGACGGCAATCTCGTGGGCCTCGTGCAGGCACCCTGATCGCATAGATGAACCTGAACTGGTCTCACAGTCAACAAGGCGGCGGGCACGGGAACCAGCACCTCACCGCCGGCCGGCGCGTCCAGGGCCGCGTCGTCCTCGGCGTCCTCGGCGTCCTCGGCGTCCTCGGCCAGCGCACTCAGTGCGCACTCGACCTCCGACGTGACACTGAGGTTCGAGGGAAACTCTGTGGCACATCCCGACGTAGTGTTGTTTTCAGGCCACCCGGGACACGGTCCAGCCCGGGCGCGGTGGCTCGCGCACCCGCCCGGGCCGTGGCATTCCCTGCCCCAAGCATCACGGACCGCTCACGGCATGAGGGGTATCTCCTTCGAAGGCAGCCCGAGCCGGTCGCAGCCGACCCGCCGCATGAGCGGCTCCGCCATGCTTGCGCCGACATGGGTCCAGTAGGTGGCCGCGTCCCGGAAATAGCGCTGCATCCGCTCCCCGTCGCGGGCGTAGCGGGAGCCGGCCGTACGGAAGAGGGTGCTCTGCATCGCGTCCCAGGCCATGCGGCCGGCATTGAGGAAGACGATCGCGAGGCGGTTGTCCTCGGCGGCGGTGAAGGGGGCCTCGCCCGTCACATTGCGACGGCAGGTCTCCATGTAGTCCTCGGCGTTGCGCTGGAGCGCGGCCTGTGCCGTGTGGATGGCACCGAGCGCCTCGCCCAAGTGGCGCTGGTAGTCGTGGAGGTCGGCCCGGGTGCGGTCGGGTTCGAGGGTCAGCGGGCGGTCGGCGACGATCCGGGCGTACTCGTCGGCGGCGGCGTAGGCGGTGCCGATCATGATGGCGGCCAGTTCCCCGTGGAAGAAGCTGAGCGCGCGCCCCGCGTACAGGCCGTTGCCGTGCAGCCTCGAACCAGGGGTGCCGCCCTCCACCGGCAGGTCCAGCAGGCTCACCTCGCGGGTGAAGTAGGTGGGGATGCGGGCCTGTTCCATCCGGATGCTGTTGGAGCCGCTGCCGCGCAGGCCGAGGACGCCGTGCCAGTCGTCGAGCAGCGTCCAGCCGTCGCGCGGTGCGATGAACAGCACCGTCGGTCCGGGCGGATCACCCGGCTTCTCGGGGGCGCGCAGGGTCTGGCCGACGTAGTGCGTGGAGTACGGGGAGCCCGACGAGTACGGCCAGGTGCCGTCGAGGATCACATGACTGTCGCCGTCCGGCTGTGCCACACCGACCGGTGCGGCGGTGGACGCGGCGCGGAAGTCCCCGTCGTCACCGAAGACCTCGTCCTGTGCCTTCTCCTCGAACAAGGAGGCGACCTGGAGGACATGGGCGGCGGTGAGCGAGAAGGCCCAGCCCGTGGAGGGGCAGCCGCGGGCGATCTCGGTGACCACACGGTAGAAGGCCGGCAGGCCGAACTCGTATCCGCCGTAGCGGCGGGGTTGCAGGATCCGGTAGAAGCCGGCGCGCAGAAAGTCGTCGTGGGTGTCCTCGGGGTAGCGCGTCAACCGCTCGGTCTCCGACTGACGTTCGAGCAGCGCGGGCCGCATGGCGACGGCCCGCTCGATCAGTTCGCTATCGGTCAGGGCGGGTTCGGGCGGGGCGATCACGGTGCCTCCTGACGTGTGGGACTGTCCGTACATGGAGCGACACAGGTGATTGAACACGCAACCGGCCTCTTTTGTACCCACCGGATACCGCCAAATGGCTTGAGTGGTGGCCAAACCAAGGGCGCGAGAAGGATGCGCGTCCGAGTGACCCGGCTGCCGCGCTCCCCGGGCGCGGGCCGCCGTGGGCAAACGTCGCGGGTGCCACGTACCGTGCCGGCCGGCGCCGCTGGTACGAGCGAGGGTCGCCGTGTTCGCCTTCTCGACCAGCGCGGCGAGTGACCGTGGCTTGCCACGTGACCCAGCGATTCGGCCCTTCAAGGACTGGACCACTGAGGGCCGAGCGCACCTCGGGCCTGCGGACGGGAACGCCCCGGTCGGCGCAGTGCCGACCGGGGCGGAACGCGCGAACCGTCAGGCGAGGGAAGCGAGGGCCTGGTTGAAGGTGGCCGACGGGCGCATCACGGCCGAGGCCTTGGTGACGTCCGGGTGGAAGTAGCCGCCGATGTCGGCCGGCGAACCCTGCACCGCGATCAGCTCGTCGACGATGGTCTGCTCCTGCGTGGTGAGCGTCTCGGACAGCGCGACGAACGCCTTGGCGAGCTCCGCGTCATCGGTCTGCTTCGCCAGCTCCTGCGCCCAGTAGAGCGCCAGGTAGAAATGGCTGCCACGGTTGTCGATGCCCCCGAGGCGACGGCTCGGCGACTTGTCGTTCTCGAGGAACGTCGCGGTCGCGCGGTCGAGGGTGTCGGCGAGCACCTGGGCGTGCGCGTTACCGGTGGTCTGCGCGAGATGCTCGAAGCTGGACGCCAGCGCGAGGAACTCGCCCAGGCTGTCCCAGCGCAGGTAGTTCTCCTTGACCAGCTGCTGGACGTGCTTCGGTGCGGAACCGCCGGCGCCCGTCTCGAAGAGACCGCCGCCGTTCATCAGCGGGACGATCGACAGCATCTTGGCGCTGGTGCCCAGCTCCAGGATCGGGAACAGGTCGGTCAGATAGTCGCGCAGCACGTTGCCGGTGACCGAGATCGTGTTCTCGCCGCGGCGGATGCGCTCCACGGAGAGCTTGGTCGCCTCGACCGGGGAAAGGACCTTGATGTCCAGGCCCTCGGTGTCGTGCTCCGGCAGGTACTGGTTGACCTTCTCGATGAGGACGGCGTCGTGCGCGCGGTTCTCGTCGAGCCAGAACACGGCCGGATCGCCGCTCGCGCGGGCGCGGGTGACGGCCAGCTTGACCCAGTCCTTGATCGGAGCGTCCTTGGTCTGGCAGGCGCGGAAGATGTCGCCGGCGGAGACGGTCTGCTCCAGGACGACGTTGCCGGCCTCGTCGACGAGGCGGACCGTGCCGGTGGCGGGGATCTCGAAGGTCTTGTCGTGGCTGCCGTACTCCTCCGCGGCCCGGGCCATCAGCCCGACGTTGGGGACCGACCCCATCGTGGCCGGGTCGAAGGCGCCGTGGGCACGGCAGTCGTCGATGACGACCTGGTAGACGCCCGAGTAGCTGCTGTCCGGCAGGACGGCGAGGGTGTCGGCCTCCTGGCCGTCCGGGCCCCACATGTGGCCGGACGTGCGGATCATGGCCGGCATGGAGGCGTCGACGATGACGTCCGACGGGACGTGCAGGTTGGTGATGCCGCGGTCGGAGTCGACCATCGCCAGCTCCGGGCCCTCGGCCAGCTCGGCGTCGAATGAGGCCTTGATCTCGGCGCCCTGGGGAAGGGACTCCAGGCCCTTGTAGATGCCGCCGAGACCGTCGTTCGGGGTCAGACCGGCCGCGGCGAGCCTCTCACCGTACTTCGCGAACGTCTTCGGGAAGAAGGCGCGCACCACGTGACCGAAAACGATCGGGTCGGAGACCTTCATCATCGTGGCCTTCAGGTGCACGGAGAACAGCACGCCCTCGGCCTTGGCGCGGGCGATCTGCACGGTCAGGAACTCGCGCAGTGCGGCGACCCGCATGACGGAGGCGTCCACGACCTCGTCGCGGAGGACGGGTACGGACTCGCGCAGGACGGTGGTGGAGCCGTCGTCGCCCTTCAGCTCGATGCGCAGCGCGCCGGCCTCGGAGATCACCACGGACTTCTCGGTGGAGCGGAAGTCGTCCACCCCCATGGTGGCGACGTCGGTCTTCGACTCGGAGGTCCACGCGCCCATGCGGTGCGGGTGGGCCTTGGCGTAGTTCTTCACCGAGGCGGGGGCGCGGCGGTCGGAGTTGCCCTCGCGCAGCACCGGGTTCACGGCGGAGCCCTTGACCTTGTCGTAGCGGGCGCGGATGTCGCGCTCCTCGTCGGACCTCGGGTCGTCCGGGTAGTTCGGCAGCGCGTAGCCCTGCTTCTGCAGCTCGGCGACGGCGGCCTTCAGCTGCGGGATCGAGGCCGAGATGTTGGGCAGCTTGATGATGTTCGCCTCGGGCGTCATGGCGAGATCCGCCAGCTCGGCCAGGGCGTCCGCAATGCGCTGCCCCTCTTCGAGGTATTCCGGGAAGAGGGCGATGATACGCCCCGCCAGCGAGATGTCCCGCGTCTCCACGGTGACCCCGGCAGTCGAGGCGTAGGCCTGGATCACCGGCAGGAAGGAATGCGTCGCCAGGGCCGGGGCCTCGTCAGTGTGCGTATAGATGATGGTCGAGTCAGTCACCGGGTGCTCCGCTCCACGTCTGCAACATTGCTCGACATCAAGATATCTCGTGACCGCCCCTCACCGGACAGGGGCCCGCGCAATCGAGCACCTGTCCGGGAACGGCACCCTGAACGACACACTCCGAGCTCAGGTCATGGGGTCGAACCAGGTGGGTTCGTCGGACCGTGCCTGTTTGATCCGGAGCAGTCCGAACTCGTTCAGCTCCGGCAGGGCGTCGACCGCGAACCAGCCGACCTCCAGCGACTCGTCGTCGTTGACGCGTGCCTCGCCGCCCACGGCCCGGCAGCGGAAGGTGATGTCCATGTACTGGCACATGTCGCCGTTCTCGTAGGTGACCGGTTCCAGGGCCTGCACCAGTACGACCCGCTCGGCGACACAGCGCACCGCCGTCTCCTCGAAGACCTCCCGCACGGCGCAGGCCGACGGCTGCTCGCCCGGGTCCGGGATGCCGCCGATCACCGACCACTTGCGGGTGTCGGTGCGACGCCCCAGCAGCACCCTCTCCTCGTCGTCGAGGACTATGGCGGTGACTCCGGGGAGCCAGAGCAGTTGCGGGCCGGCGGTGGCCCGGATCGTACGGATGAAGTCAGGAGTAGCCATGGGCCGACCCTATGCGCCACTCCACGGCAGCAGGCACGGGTTCGGGCGCACTCGACCGGCGTACGGCTAGGCGGCATCGGTGCGTCGCCCGCGCACCGCCGCCGTCACCGCCAGGCCGAGCCCGCCGACCGCGACCAGCAGCAGCGCCATCTCGGGGAGCACGCCGAGACGCGTGGCCGGGGTCTCGGAGGAACGCAGCGGGACCTTCTGGACCAGTGAGTCCGCCATGAACATGCCGGTCTTCTGTGCGATCTTCCCGTCGGGCATGATCACGGCGCTGACGCCACTGGTCACCGGGACGGCGACGGTCCGGCTGTGCTCGACCGCGCGGACCCGGGACATGGCGAGCTGCTGGTAGGTCATCTCGCTGCGGTCGAACGTGGCGTTGTTGCTCGGTACGGAGATGATCTGGGCGCCGTGGGTGACGGTGTCGCGCACGGCCCAGTCGAAGGCCGCCTCGTAGCAGGTCGCGAGCCCGACCTCGGTGCCCGTCATGGTGAACACGCCCGGCTTGCCGCCCCGGCTGAAGTCCTGGCGGACCATGGAGGTCCAGTTCTTGTTGATGGCGCCGACCAGCGAACGCAGCGGGAGGTACTCACCGAAGGGCTGGATCTGACGCTTGTCGTAGGTGTCGACGGGGCCCTTGTCCGGGTCCCACAGGATCTGCTCGTTGTAGAGCTTGCCGTCCTTCGCGACGACCCCGCCGATCGAGACGGGCGCGCCGATCGTCTTGACGGCGGTTTCGATCACGGCGCGCGCGTCCGGGTTGGTGAACGGGTCGATGTCGGAGGAGTTCTCCGGCCACAGCACGAAGTCCGGCTGGGCGACCTCGCCCGCCTTGATCTTCGCGGCCAGGCGCTCGGTCTCGCGGGCGTGGTGGTCGAGAACGGCGCGCCGCTGGGAGTTGAAGTCAAGCCCCAGTCGCGGCACGTTGCCCTGGATGACGGCGACGGTCGCCGTCCCGTCCTCCGCCTTGTCGCTGACCAGAGGCCGTGCGGCGAAGGCGGCCAGGACGGGGAGGACGACGGTGAGCGCAGCCACCAGGGCGGCCGGGCGTCGTACGGCGTGGGTGCGCCGCACTGCGACGGCCTGCCGGACGATCTCGTACAGCCCGAAGCCGCACAGGACGACCGCGAACCCGAGCACCGGAGTGCCTCCCACCGCCGCGAGCGGCAGGAAGACGCCGTCCGCCTGGCCGAACGCGACCTTGCCCCAGGGGAAGCCCTCGAACGGCACGCGCGCGCGTGCCGCCTCACCTGCCGTCCACACGGCGGCCGCCCACAGAGGCCAGGCAGGCAGCTTCGACACCGCCGCGACACCGGCGCCGACGAACGCGACGAACACCGCCTCGATGGCGACCAGCGCCAGCCACGGCCCCGGCCCGACCTCCACACCGGTCCACACCAGCAGGGGCAGCAGATGGCCGAGGCCGAAAAGGTAGCCGAGCCGGAAGCCCGCCTTCCAGGTACGGCCGCGCAGACACCAGCCGAAGACCGCGAAGGCCGGCAGGGCGAGCCACCACAGAACGCGCGGCGGAAAGCTGACGTAGAGCAGCACTCCGGAGAGAGCCGCGACAGCGGCCGGAACGAGCCGCCGTACCAACCGGGCCTCGCGCGATGCGGGCCGGACCTGCGGTTCCAGCTGTTCCGACTGGTCTACGGACGTAGTTGTGGCGATCACTCCGGGAGTGTACGGCGCGTGGGCCGGACGCCGACAGCGCGGTTTGTCGCTGCGTCTCGCGCCGCGCGTAGTGGCCGCCCGGATCACGGTGGCCGCCGCGGTTCTGGGCTCGACGGCGGGCGTCGTCGCGTGTGCGGGTGTGCTGCGGTGCTCACTCGCCGCCGACCGAATGCGCCGCGGCCCGGTGCCGGCGGGCCGCGCCCTCGCCGCGGCTGCGTCAGAGGGAGGTTCCCGAGGTGGTCGCCCCGAGCCGGTGAAGCCGGTGGCGGATGACCCGTACGGCCGTCTCCGCGTTGTCCACCGTGATCGTGAACGTATGGCCGTCACCGAGGCGGAGCACCAGGCCCTCGCCGCGCCGGACGATCACGGCGGTCCCTTTCTCGGGCCGCCAGCGGTAGCCCCATCCGCCCCACTGGCGCGGAGTGACCTGGGGCGCGAAATCCGCGCCGATGATCTGCGAGAGAGGGATGCGGCGACGCGGCACGCCCATGTGGCCGCAGCGTACTTCGAGGCAGTCCTTGTCGACCTTCACGGCGACGTGCACGAACGCGAGCGTGCCGAACAGGACCAGGAGTCCTGTGGCGATGCAGCCGACCACGGACATGACGAGTGGGACGACACCCGACGTCCAGGCCGAGCCGAGGGCCAGTGCGATGCCCAGCGCCAGGCAGGCGGCGCCGCCCAGTGCGAGAAGCCACTGCACGCGGTTGGTGGCACGGCCGTGCCAGACCTCGGGAGGCGGGGCGTCGGCAGCGCCCTCGCGGTGGGGGTGGTCCCTCATGGCTTTGAGGGTACTCAGGTTCCCCAGAGCAGGCATCGGGTTGCGGACTGTTACTGCTCCGGGTGGGCGTCAGACGGTCGGTTGGCGACGGGCCTTCAGCGCGCGGGGCTGACGGCCTGCAGCAGCCTGCCCTCCGCGTAGGTCAGCACGGCCGTGGGCAGTGCCTCCTCTCTGCCGCTGAACAGCACCGTGAGAGTGCCCTCAGCGGGCGCCTCCGGGGCGGGCTGCTCACCGATCCGGCGCAGGGCCTGGGCGGCCACCGCACCGGCGGAGCCGTGCAGGACGAGCGGGGCGGTTCCGGGGCGCTGCTGTCGCTGCACGGCCACGCGGATACGCTCGGCCACCAGTTCGTAATGGGTACAGCCCAGGACGACGGCCCTTACATCGTTCGGGGTGAGCGCCGCGGCCACGGCGACCGCGGCGTCGATGGCCTGCTCGTCCGCCTGCTCCACGGCGTCGGCAAGCCCGGGACACGGCACCTCGGTCACCGCCACACCGTCGGCGAACTCCCGGATGAGATTGCGCTGATAGGGGCTGCCGGTGGTGGCGGGCGTCGCCCAGATCGCGACGGGTCCGCCGCCCGCGACGGCGGGCTTGATCGCCGGGACGGTGCCGATGACCGGCAGGCCGGGTTCGAAGCGGGCGCGCAGGGCGGGCAGGGCGTGCACGGACGCGGTGTTGCAGCCCACGATGAGGGCGTCGGGCCGGTGTGCGGCGGCGGCCTCGGCGACGGCCAGGGCCCGCTCCGTGAGGTCCTCCGGAGTGCGCGGCCCCCAGGGCATGCCCTCGGGGTCCGAGGAGAGCACGAGATCCACGTCGGGCCGCAGACGGCGTACCGCGGCGGCGGCGGGAAGCAGACCGATTCCGGAGTCCATGAGCGCGATCTTCACCCGGTCACCATAGACGATCCGCCTCAACGGGCCGCCGTGGTGCGGCAGACTGCGCCGGATGGACACCCTTGTGTGGACTGCCACCGGATCGCTTGCCGCGTGGCTGTGGCTGCTGCTGGGACAGGGCTTCTTCTGGCGTACGGATCTGCGGCTGCCGCCGCGCCGCGAGCCGGATGACTGGCCGTCCGTCTGTGTCGTGGTACCGGCGCGGGACGAGGCCGCCGTGCTGCCGCGCAGCCTGCCGTCGCTTCTCGCGCAGGACTATCCGGGGCGGGCCGAGGTGTTCCTGGTCGACGACGGGAGTTCGGACGGCACCGGGGAGCTGGCTCGCGAGCTGGCCCGGCGGCACGGTGGGCTGCCGCTCACCGTGGTGTCGCCCGGCGAGCCGCCCGCGGGCTGGACAGGCAAGCTCTGGGCCGTACGGCACGGAATGGGACTGGCACGCGCGCGTGCCCCCGAATATCTGCTCCTGACGGACGCGGACATCGCCCACCGCCCGGACACCCTGCGGGAGTTGGTGTCCGCGGCCCGCACCGGACGCTTCGACCTCGTCTCGCAGATGGCCCGGCTGCGGGTGGAGAGTGGGTGGGAGCGGCTCGTGGTGCCCGCCTTCGTGTACTTCTTCGCCCAGCTGTATCCGTTCCGCCGGATCGCCGTGAAGGGGGCGCGGACGGCGGCCGCGGCGGGCGGCTGCGTTCTGTTGCGCGCGGACGCCGCCGAGAAGGCCCGGATTCCGGACGCCATCCGGCAGGCCGTCATCGACGACGTGGCGCTCGCGAAGGCGGTGAAGGGGTCCGGGGGCCGCATCTGGCTGGGGCTCGCCGAAGGAGTCGACAGTGTGCGTCCCTGTCCGCGGCTGCACGACCTGTGGCTCATGATCTCGCGCAGCGCGTACGCCCAGCTGCGGCACAACCCCCTGGTGCTGGTCGGCACGGTCGCCGGGCTCGCGCTGGTGTACCTGGTGCCGCCCGTGGCCCTCTTCGTGGGTCTCACCTCGGGGAGTACGGGGACGGCGACGGCGGGCGGACTGGCCTGGCTGCTGATGACGGCGACGTATCTGCCGATGCTCCGCTACTACGGGCAGCCGCTCGGGCTCGCTGCGCTGCTCCCGGTCACCGCCTTTCTGTACCTCCTCATGACGGTCGATTCCGCGGTGCGGCACTACCAAGGCCGCGGCGCCGCCTGGAAGGGGCGTACCTACGCACGTCCCGACGCGGCGCCCGACCAGCGGTGAGTGATCAGTAAAGGGTCGCTTACGGGTCACCGTAACGTTCAGCTGGCGAAGGAGCGGGCGCCCTCGTAGAGGTGACATTGGCATGTCCACCCCCATCGAGCGTCTCCGCGCCGCCGCTCTCCGGACGTTCGATCGTCGTCCGCCAGCCTCTTCCCCCGGACGGCCGGCGCCCGTCACGTCGTTGGCGAGATCGCCGCCCACCACTCGGTAACCCGTCGAGAACTCGGCGTTTACACGAACCGAACGCGCCCGCTGCCCCTTTTGGCCAAATTCGTCCACATTGGGGATCCCCGTCACGGCCGACACGGAAAACAACCCTCTTATCGGTCTCCCCAACCAGCACATCGTGGGCTTAACTTATGTGCCATGACCTCCCCCCGCTCCACCTATGGCGGCGGTTACTACTCCGCCTCCTTCCCGGACACTCCGATCTACGACTCACTCGTCGCAGAGCGGGGTACTCCGCAGATCGCGCCGATCCGGGTCCCCTCGGCGTACGACTCGGGCAGCTATCTGCCCGCGCTTCCGGCAGCGCTGCCCGCCCTGCCGGCCGCTCCCTCGCCGCAGGCTCCTTCGTACGGCTACCCGCAGGCTCAGCATCCCCAGTCACTGCAGCAGGCCGCCGCGACGTACATCCCACATCAGACCGCCGGACCGCGCGGCTACCCGGGCGCCCAGGCCCAGCAGCCGCAGCGTCCCGTCACGGG
>CBFGQM010000085.1:0-16268 GCA_965650905.1 uncultured Streptomyces sp.
CGGGTGACCGCCCCGTCGGCGTTCGTACGGGCCGTGTGCCGTCACGGGGCACAGCAGGCCTACTTGCCCTTGGCGGCTTCCTTGAGCTTCGAGCCCGCCGAGACCTTGACGCTGTAGCCGGCCGGGATCTGGATCGGGTCGCCGGTCTGGGGGTTGCGCGCGGTGCGAGCGGCACGGTGGGTGCGCTCGAAGGTCAGGAAGCCGGGGATGGTGACCTTCTCGTCGCCCTTGGCGACGACCTCGCCGACGGTCTCGGCGAACGCGGCCAGAACGGCGTCGGCGTCCTTGCGGGTCACCTCGGCGCGGTCGGCCAGCGCGGCCACCAGCTCACTGCGGTTCATGTCGTTACTCCCGTGTTCTTCTTGCCGTTGAGGCGTGCGATCGAAGCCGATGCTGCCAGGGTCCTCGGTCGGTCCCCGGACCCGGGTCCGTAGCCAGACCCTCGCCCCAGAGACGCATCCTGCCCCCACCTGCGGCGGGAAAGCCAATCCGGCACCCCTGGGAGTCACACGAAAAGCGCCACAGCCTCGAAATGGTGACGCTCCGTCCTCTCCCGGCAGCGGACCGCAGGGCCTGAGAGGCCTATTGACCTCAGGGTCTGATCCTTGGCCGCCACCCTAGAGGCGGCTCCAGGGCCCGCGTCCGGCGACGCGCCGGTACTCGGGGCGCGCGGGGGCCGTCACAGCCGCCGGGGATATCGGCCCGGCAGCCACGTCCTCAAGCGCCGGACAGGGCTGAAGGCCGGCCTCCTGGGCGCACCTCCGGTAGCACGCCCCAGAGGCAGCTCGGGGGAGGTAGCTGGTGGAGCTTGAGGAGCCGGGGGGAAGTTCCGGGAGCCGGGGCTCTGCCCCAGAGGATGGGAATGGGTAGGGACGGCAGGGGCGAAAACCCCGGGCGCCGCGCCCCGCGGCCGACTCAGACCGTCGTATGACCCGTGGCCGCCGCCCCGGCGGCCTTCGCCGCGTTGCGTACCGCTCCGGCCACCGCGCCCGCGACCTTGTCGTTGAAGACACTGGGGATGATGTAGTTCGGGTTCAGCTCGTCCTCCGTCACCACGTCCGCGAGGGCGGTCGCGGCGGCCAGCATCATCTCCGTGTTGACCGTGCGCGACTGGGCGTCCAGGAGGCCACGGAAGACGCCCGGGAAGACGAGGACGTTGTTGATCTGATTGGGGAAGTCGGAACGCCCCGTGGCCACGACCGCCGCCGTCTGACGGGCGATCGCCGGCTCGACCTCGGGGTCGGGGTTCGCGAGCGCGAACACGATGGCGCCGTCGGCCATCGCCGCCACGTCGTCGCCGTCCAGCACATTGGGAGCCGAGACGCCGATGAACACGTCGGCGCCGCGTACGGCCTCCTTCAGCGTGCCCGTGACGCCCTCGGGGTTGGTGTTGTCGGCGATCCAGCGCAGCGGCGAGTCGGGGGCGGTCTGCACCAGGTCCTCGCGGCCCGCGTGCACGACACCGTGGATGTCTGCGACGACAGCGTGCTTGACGCCGGCGGCGATCAGCAGCTTGAGGATGGCCGTACCGGCCGCGCCCGCACCCGACATGACGACGCGGATGTCGCCGGTTGCCTTGCCCGCGACGCGCAGCGCGTTGGTCAGGGCGGCGAGTACGACGATGGCCGTGCCGTGCTGGTCGTCGTGGAAGACCGGGATGTCGAGGGCCTCGCGCAGCCGGGCCTCGATCTCGAAGCAGCGGGGCGCGGAGATGTCCTCCAGGTTGATGCCCGCGAAGCCGGGGGCGATGGCCTTGACGATCTCCACGATCGCGTCGCTGTCCTGGGTGTCCAGGCAGAGCGGCCAGGCGTCGATGCCGGCGAAGCGTTTGAAGAGGGCCGCCTTGCCCTCCATGACGGGGAGGGCGGCCTTGGGGCCGATGTTCCCCAGTCCGAGCACCGCCGACCCGTCGGTCACCACCGCGACCGAGTTGCGCTTGATGGTCAGGCGCCGGGCGTCCTCGGGGTTCTCGGCGATCGCCATGCAGACGCGGGCCACACCCGGCGTGTAGACCATGGAGAGGTCGTCACGGTTGCGGATGGGGTGCTTGGACGCCATCTCGATCTTGCCACCGAGGTGCATCAGAAACGTACGGTCGGAGACCTTGCCGAGCCTGACACCCTCGATGCCGCGCAGTTTCTCGACGATCTCGTCGGCGTGCGACGTCGACGTCGCCGCGATGGTGACATCGATACGGAGCTTCTCGTGGCCGGACGCCGTGACGTCGAGGCCGGTCACCGAGCCTCCGGAGGACTCGACGGCCGTGGTGAGCTGCGAGACGGCGGTTCCGCTCGCGGGCACCTCCAGCCGGACCGTCATCGAGTAGGAGACGCTGGGCGCCGTTGCCATGGCCGACTTCCTCTGCTTTCACCGTGTGTCGCTCGTGTGCCGTCCGATCGTCGCACCTACCGCGGAGTACTTGGTAGCCACCCCCGGTTGTGAACGTTTTGTTCGCACAGGTGGCACCGGGTGCCACGACGATTCCGGCCTACTCGGGACATGAACAGGGGCCCACGTCATCAAGTGACGTGGACCCCTTTGTACCGCTCACACGATCAATGGCACCGACCCGCCATGCTCGCCTCGCGGCAAGTGGTCGCTCGAAGCGACGAAGGTTGGGCCCGGGGGCTTGGATCGGGCCGGTGCCTCATCCAAGGTAACAAATGATCCCCGTAAGGCAATTCCCGTCCAAAGCTCCGTCCGTTGCCACCGAGTCGGTCCGAGTCGCTGGCGCGGCAGATCCGGATCTGATCCGGATCAGATCCGCATCCGGTTCACGTCAGTCCCGCAGGAGGTCCGGAATCCCGTTCGCGTCGGGCTCGTCGCGGTCCGACGAGACGACCGTGAGCTGCTGGGTGGCCCGGGTGAGGGCGACGTACAGGACGCGGAGCCCGGCCGGCGACTCGTCGGCGATCTCCGCGGGCGAGACGACGACCGTGGCGTCGTACTCCAGTCCCTTGGCCTCCAGGCTGCCGAGGGCAACGACCCGGTCGCCGAGCCCGGCGAGCCAGCGGACCGCCTCGGCTCTGCGGTTCATCGCCACGACGACGCCGACGGTGCCGTCGACCTGGTCGAGCAGGCGCGCGGCCTCCGCCCCGACCGTCTGGGCGAGGGAGCCTCGTACGACGGCGCCGTGTCCGTGGTGCGTTGTCACAAAACGCGGCTCCACGCCCGTCGAGCGGACCGCCGACGGGGACGTCGAGCCGGGCATGGCCAGGGCCAGGACTTTGGCGGCGAGCCCGGCGATCTCGGCCGGATTGCGGTAGTTCACCGTGAGCGTGAAGCGGCGGCGCGGGCGCGTGCCGAGGGCCTCGTCGCGGGCCTCGGCGGCCTCGTCCGGGTCCGACCACGACGACTGGGCGGGGTCGCCGACGACCGTCCACGTGGCGTGCCGGCCACGACGGCCGATCATGCGCCACTGCATGGGCGTGACGTCCTGAGCCTCGTCGACGATGACGTGCGCGTACTCGGTACGTTCCTGGGCCAGCCGCTCGGCGCGCTCACGCTGCGACTCCTCGCGGACCGGCATCAGCTCCTCCAGGCCCGTGAGCTGGTCGAGCGGGTCCAGGTCGCGCCTCTTGCGGGGGCGGGCCGGGACGCCGAGGATCGCCTGCAGCTCGTCGAGCATCGCCACGTCGTGCACGGAGAGCCCGTCGCGCCCGAGCGAGCGAGCCACGCGGCGCACCTCACCGGGGTTCAGGATCCGCCGGGCCCAACGTTCGAGCCGTTTCTCGTCGGCCATCGCGGCCAGCACCGCGCGCGGCGTCAGCTCGGGCCACCAGGCGTCCAGGAACGCGATGAAACCGTCCTCCGAGGTGACGTCCTCGTCGAACGACGACCGCAGCTCCGCGGCCAGCTCCGGGTCGGTGTGCCGCGATCCGGCGCCGGACTGCGCCCACAGCGCGTCGAGCAGCAGCTTGCGGGCGCGCGGCCGCAGCAGATTCACGGGCGCGGTGCCCGACAGGGCGTTGCGTCGGATGCGGTCCAGCTCGGCGGCCTCCAGCTCCAGCCGGCGCCCGAAGGCGACGACGCGAAGCAGGGCCTTGCCTGCTCGAGCGGAGCCGAGAGCCTGGGGATGGGTGGGGGTGCCGGAATAAGCCTGAGCCTGCGGGGCGTCGTCCTCGTCGCCGTCGCCGAACGCGAGCTGCCCCGCGGGACCACCCTGCGCACGCCCACCAGGCGTGCCCGGCGTACCCGCCGCACCGGCGGTACCAGGGGTACCCGGCATCTCCAATGCCCCGCGCGCCGCCTTGCGCAGCACCTTGAGCATCCGGTACGAGCCCTTGGCGCGGGCCACCGCCGGTGAGTCGTACAGCGTGGCCTCGGCACCGTCGACCAGGGAGCCGACCGCGCGGACGGCGACCTGCCCCTCCTCGCCGAGGGACGGCAGGACGCCCTCGGTGTATGCCACCAGCAGGGGTGTGGGGGAGACGATCAGGATGCCGCCCGCGTACCGGCGGCGGTCCTGGTAGAGGAGGTACGCGGCCCGGTGCAGGGCCACCGCGGTCTTGCCGGTGCCGGGGCCGCCCTCCACGTACGTCACCGAGGCGGCGGGCGCCCGGATGACCAGGTCCTGCTCGGCCTGGATGGAGGCGACGATGTCCCGCATGGTGTGGCCCCGGGCCTGGCCGAGCGCGGCCATCAGCGCGCCGTCGCCGATCACCGGTAGCTCGTGCCCGTCGAGAAACGCCTTCAGCTCCGGACGCATCAGGTCGTCCTCGACGCCGAGGACCCTGCGGCCCTTGGAACGGACGACGCGACGGCGTACGACCCGGCCCGGATCGACCGGCGTCGAGCGGTAGAAGGGCGCGGCGGCGGGCGCCCGCCAGTCGATGACCAGCGGCGAGTAGTCCGCGTCGAGGACACCGATCCGGCCGATGTGCAGCGTTTCCGCGATGTCGGCCGTGTTGTCGGGGCGGACGGCGTCCTCTGCGGGCTCGACCGCGGTGTACGCGCCGTCCGGACCCTTCGTGCCGTCCTTGCCGAGCAGCAGGTCGATCCGCCCGAAGAGGAAGTCCTCGAACTCGTTGTTCAGGCGGTTCAGGTGAACCCCCGCCCGAAACACCTGCGCGTCCCGCTCGGCCAGCGCGCCCGGCGTGCCGACCTGGCCGCGCTTGGCGGCGTCGTTCATAAGGAACTCCGCCTCGTGGATCTTCTCCTCGAGGCGCCGGTACACCCGGTCCAGGTGTTCCTGTTCGACGCCGATCTCTCGGTCGCGTACGGAGTCGTGTGCGGACGTGCCGACCGAGCCGAGCGCGGCTTCCTGCTGAACCTGAGCGGCCACCGGACCCCCTTCTGACGTGCATGGCAGCCGTCAACCGTACGCGAAGGAGGCCCCGGGAGGCTACGTGTCCGACCCGTGTTCGCTCACGCGTCCAACTCGACCAGACGCGTGCCGTCGAACGTCACGACCTCGAAGTGGTCGATCTCATTCGGGGTCATGGAGGCGGCGCCGTGTACGTACAGCGCCTTCTTGGCCGTTTCGTCGGTGCCGTCCTTGATGCCATAGCCCGACTTCGGGACGGACCAGGAGCTCACCGTCTCGCGGTCGCCGTTGATGCCGACGGCGATGAGGGAGCACTTCTGCGGGCCCTTGAGGTTCTTGAGCTCCAGGACGGTGTGGGTGCCCCAGGTTTTGCGCTCCATGCCGACCGTCGCGCTGACCTTGGTGGCCGGGTCGGTGGCGTAGAGCTTCTCCGTCATGCCGTTGAAGAAGGAGTCCTCGGCGGGACTGGATTTGAGCGGCTTCGCCTCGTTGCTCGGCTCGCCGCCGTTGGTGACCGCGCGCGCGGTGACCGGGCCGCCGATGATCATCGCGGCGGACGCCGCGACCATGTACATACCGCGCCGGCGCTTCTGGGCGCGGCGCTCCGCGACCTCGTCGACCAGCCGGTTCACAAGGCGTGGGCTCGGGCGCGCGGACAGCGAAGTGCCGATGGCCGGGGTGCCGTGGGCGGGCATGCCCCGGGCACCCGGCAGATCCGCGAGGGCGGCCAGCATCGGCTCCATGCCCGCGAGTTCGTCCAGTTGCTGCGCGCACCAGTCGCACGTCGCCAGGTGTGTCTCGAAGACGCTCGCCTCCGCGTCGTCAAGGATGCCGAGGGCGTAGGCGCCGACCGTCTCGTGCACATCACCCTGGCCCTCCGCACCGTGCATGGGCCCAGGAGTACCCGTTCCGTACCCCCCGTATGTGTTCATGCCGTCACCCCACGCTCTTCCAGCGCCAGCTTCATCGAACGCAGGGCATAGAACACCCGTGAGCGCACCGTGCCGCTGGGTATCCCGAGTGTCTTGGCCGCCTCGTTGACGGTACGCCCCTTGAAGTACGTCTCGACCAGGACCTCGCGGTGAGCCGGGGTCAGGTCGTCCAGCGCGTCCGAAAGTGTCATCAGCCACAACGCCTTGTCGATCTCGTCCTCCGCAGGGATGACCTCCAGCGGCGACGGGTCCACCTCCTGAGGCCGGGCCTGCCGGCTGCGGTGGCCGTCGATGACGATACGCCGGGCGACCGTGACCAGCCAGGGGCGTACCGAACCGGTAGCTCGGTTGAGCTGACCGGCATTCTTCCAGGCACGGATGAGCGTCTCCTGCACGACGTCCTCCGCGCGCTGCCGGTCCCCCGCGACCAGTCGCAACACATAGGCGAGCAAGGGCCCCGCGTGTTCCCTGTACAGCGCACGCATCAGCTCCTCGTCCGGCTCCGAGGGTTGGGACATGCGATGTCTGGCCCTCGGAGGTCGCTTGTCGGCCACGGCGGAATCCTTGCGCACGCCTACCTCCGGTGTCCGGGGGTTCCCCCGAGTCGGTCGCTCTCCACCGGGTACGGACTCTGACGGCGTCCTGTTCAATGTGGGGCCATTGTTTCTTCCGCCGGGGTCGGCACAGGTAGACATGAGCACATTCCCGCCATGGGAGCATTGCATTTCCGCCACATCGGCAAGATCGCGACGGTGCCCGCTACTCCAGCAGAAAAAACCCGATGCCGCCCAGCCCACGTGGAGAGGGGAGTTGGGGCACACGAAGGATACGTGCGGGATATGCTCCTGAGTGTCCGGGTCCGGGTCCGAGTCCGAGTCGTGATGCCCCGGCCCGACCGGGGTCCGACGGGCGGCGGCGGGAGCCGGATGTCCCCGCTTTCCGAACGACGGCCCCGACTCAGATACCCGCGTACTCGGCGTCGGCGGCCGGGTCGAGGGCGAGGCGGTAGCCGCGCTTGACGACTGTCTGGATGAGCTTAGGCGCCCCAAGTGCCGTGCGCAGTCGGGCCATCGCAGTCTCCACCGCGTGTTCGTCCCGGCCGGCGCCGGGCAGAGCGCGCAGTAGTTCGGCGCGGGCCACCACCCAGCCCGGGCGCCGGGCCAGCGCGCGCAGCAGGGCCATGCCGGCGGGCGGTACGGGTCGCAGCGCGTCGTCCACGATGACCGCGTGGCCGCGGATCTCCACCCGGTGCCCCGCGATCAACAACGTCCGTGCCCTGGACGGCAGTTCCTGACACAGCAGCTGTACCAGAGGGCCGAGCCGGAAGCGTTCCGGCTGGACCGTGTCGACGCCCCGGGCCTGGAGGGGCAGCGCGGTCACCGGGCCCACGCAGGCGGGCAGTACGTCGTGGCTGAGGGCGGCGAGCAGCTCGGGCAGCAGCCCGCGGTCCTCGGCGCGGCCCAGCAGCGAGGCGGCGGCCGGCGCGCTGGTGAAGGTCAGCGCGTCCAGGCCGCGGCCGACCGTGGCGTCGAGCAGCCGGTCGACGGGCCCGATGTCCTCGGGCGGCATCCACCGGTAGACGGGTACGCCGACGACCTCCGCTCCCCCGGCCCGCAGCGCCTCGACGAAACCGGGCAGCGGCTCGCCGTGCAGCTGCACCGCGACGCGGCGCCCGTCGACGCCCTCGTCCAGCAGCCGGTCGAGCACCTCGGCCATGGACTCGGACGACGGGGACCACTCCTCGGTGAGCCCCGCGGCCCGGACGGCCCCCTTGACCTTGGGCCCGCGGGCGAGGAGTTCGACGCCGCGCAGCCGGTCGAGCAGAGCCTCGCCGAAACCCCATCCGTCGGCTGCCTCGATCCATCCCCGGAATCCGATGGCGGTGGTGGCGACCACGATGTCCGGGGCCACGTCGAGCAGGTCCCTGGTGGCCGCGAGCAGCTCGGTGTCGTCGGAGAGAGGCACGATGCGCAGGGCAGGTGCATGCACGAGAGCGGCACCGCGCCGCTGAAGCAGAGCACCGAGTTCTTCGGCACGGCGGGCCGCCGTCACGCCCACGGTGAACCCCGCCAGGGGGCCGTATTCATGTCGGTCCGGTCGTTCGTGTCGCTCTGGTCGCTGCTGTTCGTCGTACATATGGCTCTCGTCCCGCGTTCCAGTCGTGGTGCACCAGCGGAAGACCGAGCCTGTCAACAGCTCATGACAGGCTCGGTTCCACTTGATGTCGGTGGTGTTACGTCACACCTCCGCGTAGCTGAGCTGCGGCTTCGACTCGGCGGCCGGGGTGGCCTCGCTCTGGGCGGGCGCCGGACGGCGAAGGTATACGGCCCAGGTGACCACGAAGCAGACCGCGTAGAAGGCGAGGAAGGCGACGAAGGCACCGGTCCCGGAGTGCACGCTCAGGAAGGACTGCCGGAAGGCGAGATTGATCCCGAGCCCGCCGACCGCGCCCACGGCCCCGATGAGGCCCATGGAGGCGCCGGACAGGCGCCGTCCGTAGGAGGCGGCCTCTTCACCGGTCAGCCCCATGACGACGGCCTTGGCCTGGAAGATCCCGGGGATCATCTTGTACGTCGAGCCGTTGCCGAGCCCGGTCAGGACGAACAGCGCGATGAAGGCGGTGGTGAACAGTGGCAGCGACTTCGACATGGAGGCGGAAACGATGACGGCGGTCGCGGCCGCCATGGCGACGAAGTTCCACAGCGTGATCTTCGCCCCGCCGAAGCGGTCGGCGAGCGAGCCGCCGACGGGCCGGATCAAGGAGCCGAGCAGCGGGCCGATGAAGGTAACGTACGCGGCCTGCAGCGGCGTACGCCCGAACTGCGTCTGCAGCACGAGTCCGAACGCGAAGCTGTAGCCGATGAAGGATCCGAAGGTCCCGATGTAGAGGAAGGACATGATCCAGGTGTGCGCGTCCTTGACGGCCTCCCTGGCAGCGCCGGTGTCGTTCTTCACGGACGAGATGTTGTCCATGTAGACGGCGCCGAGGACGGCGGCGACGAGGATGAGGGGGATGTAGATCCCCAGCAGGACGCGCGGGCCGGCGCTCGCCCCGATGACGGCGAGCCCGACCAGCTGCACCACGGGCACACCGATGTTGCCGCCCCCGGCGTTCAGCCCGAGCGCCCATCCCTTCTTGCGCAGCGGGAAGAAGGAGTTGATGTTGGTCATGGAACTGGCGAAGTTACCGCCGCCGACGCCGGCGAGCATGGCGCACACCAGGAACGTCCCGAAGGACGTCCCCGGCTTCATCACCACGAACGCGGCGACCGTCGGGATGAGCAGCATGCTCGCCGAGATGATCGTCCAGTTCCGGCCGCCGAAGCGGGCGACGGCGAAGGTGTAGGGCACCCGCACGATGGCGCCGACCAGCGTCGCCATCGACACGATGAAGAACTTGTCGGCGGGGGTGAGCCCGTACTCGGGCCCCATGAAGAGCACCATCACGGACCAAAGGGTCCAGATCGAGAATCCGATGTGCTCGGACAGTACGGAGAAGAACAGGTTCCGCCGGGCGATCTTCTCGCCGGTCTCTTTCCAGAAGGTCTCGTCCTCCGGGTCCCAGTGCTCGATCCAGCGACCTCCCCTGCTCGATGCGAGGGCTGTGTTAGGGGCTGTCATGACGCCTCCACGGTTCTCCGGTGCCCGGTCTCGTACGCGGCTCGTACTAGTACGTGGGTCTCGTAGTCGGGTGATGAGTCCCGAAGATACGAAGGGCGCGTTTCCGGTCGGTGGCTGTGCGAGTGACCGCCGGGGAACGTTGCTCTCACGAGCAGGCGGGGGCGTCGGTGAGGTCGAGTGGCCCCAGCCCCTTGAAGGGCGGGCCCGGCCGGTGGCTCGCTCGGGTCAGGGCATCGGGGTATGAGAGTACGGGTATGGAGTACGGGTATGCGCACGGCTCATATGCGCCGGCCGGTCGAAGGGGGGCGGGACATGGGGATTCGTGTCCCACGGTGCTCAGGCCTCCCGATATGCCATCACCGTCAGCGGTTGATGGCCTGGATCTCCTGCACGATCACGTCCTGCCGCGCCCCGAACTCACCATTCGGCAGCGGCTGCTCCCCGTTGACACCCGTACCCGTCCAGTGAATCCTCCACGTGATGGTTGCCGTGAGCTTGTATGAGCCGTCGCCCGAGGAGCGGAGGTACTTCACACCGCACGGCGGGGTCTCGTCGGCCTTGCCCTTGGCGTACGGCTCGCCGATCCGACCGTTGTTGATCGCACACTCGCCGGAGGCGGGATATGTCTGCGCGTCCTTGGTGCCCGGCTCGATCTTCAGGGAGACGGGCTCGGCGGTCGTGGTCGCCTCTATGCCGAGTACCGGCACGGACGCGGTGACCGAGACAGGCTTGAAGTCGGCACCATCCAGCCAAGCCCACGTCGGGAGATTGACCTTGGTCGTACCTTCGGGCGCCAGCGTCACCTCGGTGCCGGGCACCCGGATTTCACCGTACGCCAGTTGGGCGAGGATCTCGGGAGTGATGGCGTTCTCGATGTCGGCGGGCGGGTCGTCGCCCTCGTCCACCCAGAAGGGAGGTTCTTCGCACTTGTCCCAGCCGTCCGGGTAGGTCTCGTTGACGTACGAGTCCCACCAGTAACCCTTGCCGGTCTTGTCCTTGTTGAAGTCCTTGTACGGCTTGCCGTTGACGTACCGGTTGCGCTGCTCGCTGTCCCACCCGTTGCCGGTCGAACCGGCTTCCCAGATCGGTTCCATTTTGTTCTGGAGCTGTTCGGGCGTGTACTTCGGGGCGTACCAGCAGGCGGGCGGGGTCCAGGGCGTGGCGGAGGTGACGGGACCGGTGGATTCGCCGCTGCCGTTCTTCGAACGGTCGAAGACAATGCCGCCAGCGGTGGAGGAGATGGTGTCACCGTCAACACCACCCGATGGGCGGGTTCCACCACCGAATGAGTCTTCGCCTGGAGGGGTTGGTTCGGCATGGGCGGCGGGCGCCGAAACCGCACAGACGGAGCCCGCTATCAGCGCAACGGCCGCGATGTGAAAGAGCCGGCTCATGGCTGGCACCTGTCAGCGCCTCGGGTAGAGGCGATCTTCATGAGCACCCAGACCCCGTCATCGTTCTTCTCCACCTGGGCGCCATAAGCGACGTAGCTCTTCTTGGAGACCTTCGTCTTCTTGATCTCATTGGTCTTGATGACCCGGCTGAAGGCCTTGCTCTCGTCCGCGCAGTAGCTGAGCGAAGCGGTGTTCTTGGAACTCACCGTGACCTGACGGTCGAAGTAGCGCACGGTTCCAGTGACCGTCCAGCCGACGTCCGTAAACGCTTTGACCCACTTCTCGGCGGCCACCGCGCCCTCACCCTCCGTATAGAACTCCAGGGCGGGCAGCCGCGGGTTCTGGGCAACTATGGCCGCGTCCAGCGCGCGAATGAGCTCCGCGTTGTCCTTCAAAACGGCATTCTTGACAGCGTCACCGGACTGCTCCGGGCTGAAGGTGTGTGTCAGATCCGACGGGAGCTCGATCTTCGGGCGGTCGACGGAGGCCGCAGCACTCTCGCTCGGCGACGCCGACTTCGCGCTGCCGGTGTCGGCACCCGCGATCTTGTCGTTGTCCTTGGGACTGTCATCGCTACCGCCGCAAGCGGACAGCGACAGGGTCGCGGCAGCGCTCAGTGCAATCGCTGCTAGCAGGGTGGGGCGGCGGTTCACTGACGACTCCCTGTGGGGCGAGGGTTCACATGAGCGGGGCAACGCTACCGATGTGGCGATGGTGACGCCAAACTGAATTACCTTGAGGGCGGCTCCATATCGACTTCAAGACACCCATAAATCCACAAACGACAGTCCATGACTTCAACCGGGTGCTCGACTGTGTGCGTGGGGCTGACGCGCCCTCAGCCAGCCGCCCTCGCCCGCCCCGTGACCGCGCATCGGCTTGTGAGCGGGCCGTCGGCGACGTCGTCCGTGCCGCCCTCCGGCCGGGGCTCCGTGGGGATATTCAAGCTGGGATATCCAGGCACCCCCAGGCCCCGGCTGCCGCTCACTCCGGCGCTGGTCGCGCAACTCGTCAACGGCCACCCGGCCACGGTCGATCCGGCACGACGCGGAGACGGGAAAGTACGTGACGGCGAAGTCGGACGCCGACGGCGAGGTGCTGAAGCAGAGTTTTCGAATCCGCTGGTCCGCCAAGCCAGACGGGCTCTCGTACACCTCTTTCCGCTACGGGCGTTGAAGCGTGCCCACGGCGGCTACGAGGTCGCCGTCGCCAACACCGGGCGGCCGGTGAAAACAGCTGGCGGCCCTGTGCGGCTGAGCTGCAAACACGGTCGGCACGGCCGCGCGGAAAAGGCGAAGGCCCGGTGGTCGTCATGACCATCGGGCCTTCGCCTCACATGAGGATCGTGGAGATGGCGGGAATCGAACCCGCGTCCAACGGTGCGGAACCAGGGCTTCTCCGTGTGCAGTTCGCTGCGCGTTTCTCGGCCCCGGCGATCACGCGAACAAGTCGCCGACGGGCCCAGTCACTGTTTGATTTCCCCCTGTGCCCCGTGACCGGGCTCAGAGGTTTAGTCCCCTAGCTGATGCCAGGATCCGGGTCGGGAACACTCCCGGGCTGACACTCCCATGAGAGAGGCTTAGCGTCGCTGCTTAATTAAACGCAGAGGGCGTAAGCGTCGGGAGAATCGCACTTGGTATCGGCGATTATTGGTTTCGGCCTGTGGTTTACGAGATCATGGCCGCTTCCTCGACACGCTTCCCCTGCTTCGACAGCCGCTGTCGAAACCGATCATCCCCATGTTCATTTTTCAAACCCCGCACCCGCTGTGGGATGCAGGCCCCATCATACGTGATCAACGCGGGCATGGGCGAGCGTATTCCCGGAGCGTCCGCGACCACACCCGCGCCTGGACTGGACTGCACCCACGCGTAGACCACACCCACGCCTGGACTACGCCCGCTGCCGCCGCCGTACCGCCGCCACCGCACGGTCCGTCTCCCGCCGGTCCTGCTTCTCGCGCAGGGTCTGCCGCTTGTCGTACTCCTTCTTGCCCTTCGCCAGCGCGATCTCGACCTTGGCCCGGCCGTCCTTGAAGTACAGCGCGAGGGGCACGATCGTGTGACCCGTCTCCTGGGACTTCGACTCCAGCTTGTCGATCTCCTCGCGGTGCATCAGGAGCTTGCGCTTGCGTCGGGCACTGTGGTTGGTCCACGTCCCCTGGCTGTACTCGGGGACGTGCACGTTGTACAACCACGCCTCGTGCCCCTCCAGCGCCACGAAGCCGTCGACCAGCGACGCTCGCCCCTGGCGCAGGGACTTCACCTCGGTGCCCATGAGCACCAGACCGGCCTCATAGGTGTCGAGGATGTGGTAGTCGTGCCGCGCCTTCTTGTTCTGCGCGATCAGCTTGCGCCCTTTTTCCTTAGCCATAGTGTGGCCATTTTCGCACTATGAGGGGTCCCCGAGGCCACTCAATACCGTCTCGGCCCGCTCCAGGGCGCTCCCCTCGACCTCCAGGTCGGGGGTGATGCCGCGTCCGTCGACCTTGCGCCCGGAGGGAGTGCGGTAGTGCCCGACGGTCAGCTCGGCGACGGAGCCGTCGGGCAGCCGGCTCGGCATCTGGACCGAGCCCTTGCCGAAGGTCCTGGAGCCCACGACGACCGCGCGGCCGCGGTCCTGCACGGCGCCCGTGAGGAGCTCGGCCGCGCTCATCGTGCCGCCGTCGACGAGCGCGACCAGGGGTCTGGTGGTGTCGCCGCCCGGCTCCGCGTGCAGGGCGCGCTGCTCGCCGCGTACGTCGTACGTCGCCACGAGGCCGCCGTCGAGGAAGGTGGAGGCGGCGGTGACCGCCTCGCTGACCAGGCCGCCGGAGTTGCCACGCAGGTCGAGGACGATCCGGGCGCCGGTGGTGGCGTCGGCGACGGCGGACCGTACGCGGTCGCCGGAGCCCTTGGTGAAGGCGACGACCTTGATCACGGTGACGTCGCCGGCGAGCTCGCGTACCGTCACGGATTCCGTGGACAGCCGCGCCCGGCGCAACGTTTCGCTCCACGTGCGCGTGCCGCGTTCCAACCCCAGGGAGACGGCGGTACCGGCGGGCGCGTCGGTGGCGTCCCCGCGCAGTAAGGAGACGACCTCCGTCACCGGGCGGCCGTTGACGCGCTTGCCGTCGACGCTGCGCAGCCGGTCCCCCTTGCGGATCCCGGCGACGGCCGCGGGCGAGCCGGACCGCACCCGGGCAACTTCGATACGTCCGTCGCGCTCGCGCCGCGCCCACAGGCCGACGCCCGTGTACTGGCCGTCGAGGGCTTCCTCGAACTCCTCGTATTCCCCCGGGGAGTACACCGCGCCCCAGCGGTCGCCGCTGCGGCTGACGGCGCGCTCGGCGGCCTCCACGGGCGACTTGCCGGCGGCCATCGCCGCGGCGGCGGCATCCGCGACGTCCTCCTGATGTCCGGCGGGCGCGGAACCGGCCGAGAAGGAAGGGGATTTCCGCTCGTATCCGTCGAAGGAGCCGGTCGCGGCACCCGTGGCGATGATGCTCGCGAAGACCAACGTCAGAACCGCCCCGCGGCGAAGGCGACGGGGCGGACAGAACAGGTCTCGGCCTGACATGCCGGTGAGTCTAGGACAACGCAAGAGGCCGTACCGCTGGTTGGCGCGACGACCTCTTGGCGTGCGTCACACCTTCAGGTACTTGCGCAACGCGAAGAACGCGGCCAGAGCGGGCATCACCAGACTCGTGGCGAGGATGAGCGGCAGCTTTCCGAGGACCGCCTCCCAGCCGATGAAGTTGATCAGATTCAGCTTCTCGGACAGGGCGAGGCCGTTGTCGATGATGAAGTAGCGGGCGACCAGCAGGAAACCACAGGCGACACCACCGCCGATGAGTCCGGCGACGGCGGCCTCCATGATGAACGGCGCCTGGATGTAGAAGCCCGAGGCGCCCACGAGCCGCATGATGCCCGTCTCACGGCGACGGCTGAACGCCGACACGCGCACCGTGTTGACGATCAGCATCAGCGCGACGACGAGCATCATCGCCATGACCGCGCGGGCCGCCCAGTTCATGCCGTTGAGCAGCCCGAAGAGGTTATCCAGGATGCCCTTTTGGTCCTGCACGGACTGCACGCCATCACGGCCGTCGAAGGCGGTCGCGATGACCTGGTACTTCTCCGGGTCCTTCAGCTTGACGCGGAAGGAATCCTGCATCTGGTCCGGGGTGAGCGAGCTGGCCAGCGGGGAGTCGCCGAACTGCTCCTTGTAGTGCTTGTACGCCTCGTCGCTCGACTCGTGCGTGACGTTGTCGACGACCGACATCTTCTTCAGGTCGCTCTCGATCTGGTCCTTCTGCTCGGTGGTGACCGCTCCCTTGGCGCAGTTGGCGTCGGACTCCGCGTCGCTCTTGTTGCAGAGGAAGATCGAGACGTTGACCTTGTCGTACCAGTAGCCCTTCATCGTGTTGACCTGGTCGCTCATCAGGAGCGAGCCGCCGAACAGGGCGAGGGAGAGCGCGACCGAGACGACGACCGCGAAGGTCATCGTCAGATTGCGGCGGAGACCGACGCCGATCTCCGAGAGGACGAACTGGGCGCGCATGGCGTCTACTCAGGCCTTTCCATGGACAGCTGCGGGTGGGGGCGGTCAGTGCTGGTAGCCGTAGACACCGCGCGCCTGGTCGCGGACTAGACGGCCCATTTCCAGCTCGATGACGCGCTTGCGCATCTGGTCCACGATGTTCTGGTCGTGGGTCGCCATCACCACGGTCGTGCCCGTCCGGTTGATGCGGTCGAGCAGCTTCATGATGCCGACGGAGGTCTGCGGGTCGAGGTTTCCGGTCGGTTCGTCGGCGATCAGCAGCTTCGGCCGGTTGACGAAGGCGCGCGCGATGGCCACACGCTGCTGCTCACCGCCGGAGAGCTCGCCCGGCATCCTGCCGTCCTTGCCGCCCAGCCCCACCAGGTCGAGCACCTGGGGCACGGACTTGCGGATCTCGCCGCGCGACTTGCCGATGACCTCCTGTGCGAAGGCGACGTTCTCACCGACCGTCTTGTTCGGCAGCAGCCGGAAGTCCTGGAACACCGTCCCCAGCTGGCGGCGCATCTGCGGCAC
>CBFGQM010000086.1:0-16257 GCA_965650905.1 uncultured Streptomyces sp.
TTCCCTTTACGTTCCCTTTGAGAATTATTCGGGCGGGTTCGCGGCACCAATAGAGTCAAATGTCCCTACCGACGAGTTACTTGAGGTGTCGTCGCTCACACTGCTGACTTCCCGACTGCAGTCTGACGATACGTCTGCTTGTGGGCTACCGACGCGACCGGGGACTGCAGGCCTGGCTGCACGCCGGCCGGCTGCGTTACGTGCTGGCGGTCCCGGTGGACCTGCCGCTTTCCGGCCCGTCCGGCAAAGCGCGTCAGCGCGCCTGATGAGGTCGCGGGCGTCGACGGTGCGGTCGTGGATCTGCTGGGCGAGCCGGGTGAGCAGGGCGTCCTCCAGGATGCGCTGCTCGGAGTCGGAGAGCAGTTCGGCCTGGTCGCGGCGGTGTGCCGCGATCTTCTGAGCGAAGGCGGCGACGGGACAGGGGGCCTTCCTCGTCGGCCACGCGGACGAGGATGACTCCGTCGGAGCCGTCCCATTCCGGCCGGTAGTCCTGTCCGGCGGCGGCGAGTTGCGCCTGCAGGTCGTCCAGGGCCTTGGTGAGACGGGTGACCGACTGCTTGATGCTGGTCTCGGTGGGGGTGAGGTCGCGGGTCGCGGCGAGGATCGCCTCGTGTACGGCGGTCACGGCCGGCGGGAGTTCAGCGCCGGCCCAGTCAGCCTCCTGCGCGGGCCAGGCGGAGCCGGGTGGACAGCGCAGGAGGTCGAGGAGTTCACCGGCGGCGTACGAGCGCAGGCCGCGGGCGGTGTCCTTCTCCTCCGCGGCGGCGACCGACCCGGCCTCGGCGCCGGCCGTACGACGGGCCTCGGCGCCGGCCGGTCCCCGCGATCGCGGTGTGCTGGGCCGTGCGGGCCGCCTCGGCCTCCCGGACCAGGGTGTCGATCCCGTCCTCGGCCTTCCGTACCTGGCGCATCACCTCCTGCGCCTCGGCCCCGACGGCCTCCCGGAGGGCCTCAAGCCCCGCGGCCTCCTCGGCGTGCCGGCGGCGCGCGGCGCGCTCGATGTCCAGCGCCGCCTCCGAGCGGCGTCCGCACGGGCCTGGGCGCACGCCAACGCGGCTCCCCGGTGGCCCGGAGCAGCCACCCGGTGGGCTGTGGCGAGGCTGCGCGCCACCCACGACGGCGCTCACCCGCGCCCGGCACAGCCGCCTGTCGGGCGGTGAACAACCTTCGCGGTTTTTCCTTTTGAACTTTTTGGCTTCCTTTAACGCAGGTTGAGAAGTACGGCGGGTCAAATTACAGGGGAACTTCGGGGCTCGGTTGTAAAACAATTGTGCAGACCGGCCGACATTTGAGGCTTCAACGTAACTACCGGCGTAGTCACCGGTGGAAATTGGGGCCAGGGGGATCGGTGCCACACACATTCGACGACATGGACCACAGTTGACCCACCAGCACATACGCCCGAGAGCAGCCATGACCGCTCTCGCGCCACTCCTCGCCGGAGCCCTGACGCTGACCGCCGTCATCGCTCCCGCCCGGGCCGCGGACGCCAACTTCCCGGCAAACAGCGGAAACGAGGGCGGACTGCCCCGCGCTGAAGCGGACGGCACCCGCCCCGGGCAAGCGGCTCGACGAGGACTCCGCCGCGGTCCGGAACTACGTACGGCATCTGGACTCCTGCCGGGACGAGGGCTGGATGCCGTCCCGGGCGCGAAGAAGCTGTACGACTACGACTACACGTTCAACGGATTCGCCGCCCGGCTCACCGGCAGGCAAGCCGCGAAGCTGGCCGCCACGCCGGGCGTGGCGGCGGTGACCCGCTCCACGGTGGTGAAGCCGATCGCTCCCGCGTCGCCAAAGAAGGGCCTGTGGGCGACGAACCCGATGCTTGCCCCGCTCTCGGAGCCCCGCCCCGACGCGGACGTCATCGCCAAGAAGTGGCGTGGCACCTGCGACGAGGGCGACGACAGCGACCCGGCCCACAACGTCACCTGCAACAACAAAGGTGATCGGGGCCGCCTGGTTCCGGGCCGAGCTGAACTTCCGGGACCGCGCCGCGAGCCGTGCCTTCCGCACCCGCCCGAGTGCTGGACATGGCGGGACGCGTCGAGCAGTTCGAGAAGCGATACGGAAACGGAGCTGAGCCGGTGAGCTACGGATGGCAGGGAAAACCACTGGGAACCGTTCGCATGAGCGAAGAACGAAGCCCGGCGGAAGGCAAGCCCCTGGCACAAGCCGGTTGGAGTACCACACACGGCCGAGAACCCGAGATGACCCGCGTATCCGAGCTCCTCCAGCGGGTCGCCACATCGCGGACGAGCTGCGAGTTGCGGATCAGCGGCCCCCCAGGCATCGGCAAGACCTGGCTGCTGTCCGAGGTGGAGAAGGCAGCCGTGCACTCCGGATTCGAACTGCGGCGCGTCGGCCGGCACCACGAACCCCGCCCCCTGGCGGGCGAACCGGTGGATTCTCCCACCAGGCGACCGCTGCTGATCGCGGCGGACGACACGCACGCACTGGACCCGCGGCTGCTGTCGGCGTCGGACCCGCTCGCCACCCAGCCGTACTCCTCTCCGAGGCTCCGAGTACTGACCTGGTGCACAGACGAGGACCCGCATCCTGGGGAGCGGCCGTTCCGGTACGGCGATCCGGACATCCTCGACCTGCCCCTGCAACCGCTGCCCGAACAGGCGGTGTGCAACGTGGCGGAAGACATCCTGGGCGCGGTTCCGGGCGACAGACTGAGGTCACTGCTGGCCTGTGCCAACGGCAACCCGGGTGCTCTCGTCGACCTGGTGCGCGGCCTCTGCCACGACGGCCTGATCCACAGGGACGGTGACGTGGCCGACCTCACGGCGGGTGAACTGCCCCAGCGCTTTGTGGACATGGTCTCCGGCGCTACCGGAGCGCTCTCCGAGCGCACCCGCGAGGTGCTGATGATCGCAGCCGTACTGGACCGGGAGTGCGCGGTGGAGGACATCGCGCATCTCCTGGGAGTGCCCGTCGCGCGCTTGACGAACTCCTTCGTCGAAGCGTCGAACGCGCACATCCTGTGCGCCGAGAACGAGATGGTCACCTTCTGGCACGATCCGGTCCGCCAGGCGTTACTCCAAGCGGTGCCGGTCAACGTCAGCAAGGCCCTGCACCGTCAGGCGGCGGACATGCTGATGGCACGAGGAGGATCGATGCTCTCGGCCGTGCGGCACCTGGCACGCGGCGCGCGGCACGGCGATGCCCAGGCGGTGGCCGTACTGCTGAGCGCGGCCCAGGAGGTCGTACGGGACTCGCCAGAAGAAGCTCTGAAGTTGGCGACGCGTGGCCTCGATCTCCTCCCGCCGCAGGACGAGAAGCATCCGCTGCTCGTGAGCGTCGCCCTGGAGGCCCACATCCGCAGCGGTTTCCCTGCACGAGCCATCAAGCTGGCCTCGGCCGCCCTGTCAACGGGGCCGGAACCGCAGGCGCGGGCGACCATCCAGTACTGGCTCTCGGTTGCCCTGTCGATGAACGGCCGTCCGCGGGAGGGCTCGGCGATCGCGCGGAGCCTGCTCACCGAGCCCTGCGTCCCGGAGGACCTGCGGCGCGAGCTGGCGTTCTCCGAGCGGTTCGGCCGTGCCATGAGCGCCGGGGCCGCCACGGCACCGGGCACCGTCCGGGAGTCGGCGACCGCGGCACACGAACCGCCCTCGGGTATCGATCTGGCCCTCACCGCGATCGAACAGTGGCGCCAAGGGCGGGTGACGCAGGCACTGCGTTCCTGCCGCGAGGCCGTGCGGTGCGACGACCAGGGCTCTCGGCTCACCGTCGAAGCGCGAGCCCTGCTCGTCACGTTCCTCACGAACCTGCGGGAGACCGCCGAGGCCCGGGCCATCCTCGACAAGCCTCACCCGGGATCCTCCTGGGGCACCGACGCCGGCGTGCAGCTGGCCGCCGCCCGGCTGGAGCTCGCCGAGGGCAACCTGGACGGCGCCGCGACGAAGGCGAAGACGGTGCTCGCCAGGTTCGGCGGGGCCTTCGAGAACTCCCTGCAGGCGTGGTACGCGCTCACTACCCTCACCACGATCTCCCTCCGGCAGGGCGATTCGGCGCGGTTGACCGAGTACCACGACCAGCTGCGTACCCTGCGCCCCGATGGTTCGTCGTGGCGATGGTCCGCGGCCGGCTCCTGGCTGGAGGCTCAGATCGCGGCAGCGCGGGGCGACCGGGTGGCCCTGCTGCGCGCACTGGACGAGATCGACGGCGACGAGAACGCCCGCCTGGTGCTGCTGATCGAGGAACCCGCCGCCGCAGCGTGGCTGGCGCGTGCCTTCCTGTCCTTGGGCCTACCGGAGCGGGCCTCGGCCGTCTCGGACACGATGCACCGGCTCGCCGAGGAGTCCCCGGAGGTCACGGCCCTCGCCGCAGCGGCCGTGCACGTGCACGGGGTCTGCGCCGAAGACCTCACGGCACTGGAGTGCGCGGTCAAGACGCACCAGGACCCATGGGCCCGGGCGTCGGCGACCGAGGACACCGGCGCACTCCTCGCGCCGAGCGACCGGGAGCGGGCCGTGCGCCACTTGGACGAGGCGGGCGCCGCCTACCAGGCGATCGACGCGCACCATGACGCGGCCCGGATCCGCCGTCGGCTGCGGCACCTCGGTGTCGTACGACGTCACTGGAAGCGCTCCTGCCGCCCGGAGGGCGAGGAGGTCAGGCTGACGGACACCGAACGCAAGGTCGCCGAGCTGGTGGCGGAGGGCATGACCAACCAACGGGTGGCGAGGGCCATGTACATCTCGCCACATACAGTCGCCTTCCACCTGCGGCAGATCTACCGCAAACTGCGGATCCACTCCCGGGTGGAGCTCACGCGCCTGCTCCACTCCGGCGCGTGGTAGAGGGTTTGCGGGCCGGCAGCCGAGGGCTGTCCGGCCCGCTGCCGCTAAGGGCGTCGGCATGAGCAGCCGCACGGCATCGGCCGGGCGCCGTTGCGGTGACCAGCGAGGTGCCCACCAGGACGGCGTCCGCCCCCGCGGCGGCGTACACCGCCACGTTCTCGGGGCCCAGCACGCCGGACTCGGCGATGCGCACCACCCCGTCAGGGATGTCTCCGACCAGCCGTGGGAACAGCGTGCGGTCGACCTCCAGCGCCGCCTCCGAGGCGCAGCATGATTCGCTCGGGTCCGTGGAAGACCATGTCGGGCGCGTAGCGGACCGGTTCGTCGGCCAGGGTCATGGTGGGCAGCAGGCTCAACAGCCCGCGCAGTCCGGTCGTCGCCTCCAGCCGGGCGAGCGGCGCGCCCAGGCAGTAGTGGATGCCGATACCGAATCCGGTGTGGCGGCCGGCGTCCCGGCGCAGCCGTATCTCGTCGGGGTCGGGGAACCGGCGGGGGTCGCGGTTGGCCGACCCGAGGACGAGGACGACCTTGTCGCCGCGGCGTACGGTGCGCCCGCCCAGGTCCTCGTCACGGTGGGCCCAGCGCGTCACCATCTGCACCGGGGAGTCGTGGCGGATGAACTCCTCGACGGCGCCGGGCAGCAGGCCGGCGTCCGCGCGCAGTTGGTCGGCCAGGGCGGGGCGGGCGAGCAGGGTCAGCAGTGTCTTGCCGAGCAGGTTCGTCGTCGTTTCGTGCCCGGCTGTGAGCAGATGGACGCAGGTGCCCACGATCTGCGGTTCCGTCAGTCCGCCCGGGGCATGTACCAGCAGCGAGACCAGGTCCTTGGCGGGCTGCGCGCGCCGCTGTCCGACCAGGTCCCGGAAGTAGTCGGTGAGCTGGCGCGCGGCCGCTTCCGCCCGCTCGTACCCGCCGCCCGGGCCGCCGACGCGTGCCGAGCTGGCGTGCTGGATGTCGAGGGCACGGGCGCGCAGCCAGCCGCGGTCCGATCCGGGCACCCCGAGGAGTTCGGAGATGACCAGGATCGGGAAGGGCGCGGCGAACTCCGTCACGAAGTCGACCACCGGCTCGCCCGCCAACCCGTCCAGGAGTTCGTCGACGATGGCGGCGACGGCGGGCCCCAGAGCTCGTACGACGCGGGGGGAGAACTCTGCGGAGAGCAGGCCGCGCAGCCGGGTGTGGTGCGGCGGGTCCATGAAGACCAGCCAGTTGCTCACCAGTTGGCGCAGTGCCGGGTACTCCTTGGGGATCGGGGCCGGCAGGCGCGGCACGGAGCCCTGCGCGCCCTCCGGGGGCACCGGGGCGCGCAGGAAGTGCTGGCCGGACAGGACGGACTGGACGTCCGCGTGGCCGAAGACGTACCACGTGTTGACACCCGTGTCGGAAGTGGCGCTCAGATGGACCGGGTCGTGGACGCGGTAGCGCCGGTACACCGGGTAGGGATCGGCCGTGTCCTGCGGTGTCCACCCGATGATGTCGAAGCGGGGCAGTGCGGGGGAGGTCACGGGCGTACCGCCCCCCGGACCAGGTCGACGAGGGCTTTGGGCGAGGCGGGGGGCTCCTCGCCGCGCCAGGCCACGTGCCCGTCGGGGCGCACCAGCACCAGGCGGGAGCCGTACGCCTCGGCGACCGCGGGATCGTCAAGGGTGGTGGTGCCGAGGGGGACGCCCCGGTCGGTGAACGCCCGCTCGATCTTCGCCGCGCCGTCCACGCCGTCCGCAGGGCCGAGCGCTAGCAGGTGGAAGCCCGCTCCGAACAGGTCCAGCGTCGAGGTGCCGGGGCTCAGCCAGACGTGCGGAGCGCGGGAGCCGGGAGCCGCCCCCCCCCAGTCGGCGCGCCGCCTCCTCCTCGGTCTCACCGGCGACGATCGGCGAGTGGTAGCGGAAGCCGAGGTGCACGTCGGGTGCGTCGAACTCGCGGGCCGCGTGCTCGCGTTCCATGGCCTCGGCGAGCGCGGCGCGGGCCCGGCCGCCGGCGGGCGTGTCGTCGTTCAGTTCGGCCGGCAGTTCCCGGCGCGTCGTGCGCGTCAGGTTGGTGTTGGCCTCCTCAAGGTTCCGCAGGGCGATCCGGCGGCGCTCGGTGTCGTACGAGGCGAGCAGGCCGGGGCCCGCCCAGCCAGCCAGCTCCGCAGCGAGCTTCCAGCCCAGGTCGGCGGCGTCGGCGATACCGGTGTTGAGGCCGAAGCCGCCCGAGGGCGACAGCGTGTGGGCCGCGTCCCCCACGAGGAACACCCGGCCCGACTGGTACCGGTCGGCGACGCGATGCGTCAGGTACCACTTGCCGTCGGCAAGGATCTCCACCGGCGTCGGGAAGGCGAACGCCCGCTGGAGCAGGCTGTGCGCGTCCTCCCCGTCGCCGGCGGCGGCCTCGCAGCCCACGACCAGGTTGTAGAGACCCTCGCCGTCCAGCGCCCTCATCGGGTACCGCATCGCCGGGGGGAGGAGCAGGAAGTGCACCATGGCGTGCCGGTGCCCGCGTGCCTCCAGGTCCGGGCGCAGCCGCGGGGCGCGGAAGAGGATGTTGCGGAACACCTGGGGCTCGTACCGGTCGGGTGACGCGATGCCGCACGCCTTGCGCACTGGCGAGGAGGCCCCGTCGCAGGCGACCAGATAACGCGCCCTGATCGTGTGCGTGGTGTCCCGGGCGAGGTCGGCGACCGTGACCAGGACGTGGTCATCGGTCTGCGTCCACTCCAGCACCTGGTGGTGGATCCGGACCGGCCCGTCGGGGTGGGTGCCCAGGGCTTCCATGAGCAGCGGGTTCAGCCAGTGCGCGGGGCAGATGCGGTCGTGCTCCGGCGAGTGCGGGGAGGCGGGGCGGTCCCCGGCGCTGCCGCGCGGCACACGCAGGACCTCGTGACCGCCGACCTGTGTCACCCAGGCCACGTCGAGCGGGTGGTCGTCGGGCCCGCCGGCTGTACGGATGCGGTGGGCAACGCCCCAGCGCCGGAACAGTTCCATGGAACGCGGGCCGATGGTGCTCACCTTCGAGTGGGCGACCGAGCCGTCGGTCGCCTCGGCGAGGACACAGTCCACGCCCCGGTGGCGCAGGTCCAGCGCCAACGCCATGCCGACCGGTCCGCCGCCCACGATCAGGACGTCCGTCTCGTACGTTGTCATGCCGACTTGCCCTCCTCGCGCACGGCACCCGCGAACGCGGGCCGCGCCTTGGCGTCGTACCAGCAGATCTCGTGGACGGCGTCGACGGCGGATTCGATCGCGCCCTCGATCCAGGCGGGCATGGTCGAGCAGTGCTCACCCGCGAAGAAGAGGCTGCCCTGACGGCGGGCGGCCGCCTGGCGTTGGGCTTCCCGCAGCTCCTGGCTCTGGCGCCATCGCACGGTGGCCGCTCCGCGGCTCCACTTGTCCTCGCCCCACAGCTGCTCCACTGTGCCGAGCACCATTCCGGGGGTGCGCAGCTGCGGGTGCATCGTGGAGAGGTCGGCGAGCACCGCGGCGGCCCGCTCCTCGTCGCCCATCGCGCTCAGCGCCTCCGCGTCCGCGCCGATCGTGTAGCTCGCCAGCAGCACGGCGCCCAGTGCCGGGTCGCCCTCGCTCGGCAGGTAGTACGTCTGTCGGGCGACGCCGCCCGTGTAGGAGGCACCGCCGGTGATGCCGTCCGCCTCCCAGAAGGGTTCCCGGCAGTGGAACGCGATCTTCGTCGCGGGCCAGTACTCGGTGTCGCGGATGGTGTCCAGCTTGTCCTCGTCGAAGCCGGTCAGCGGAAGGCGGCGAAGCACGGTCAGCGGCAGGGTGCACAGCACGTGGTCGTAGCTCCGCTCCACGGTCTGCGCGCCGTCGTGGACGCGTACGACGACCTCGTCGTCCCGGACCTCGATGCCCCGCACCTCGTGCCCGAGCCGTATGGGGCCCCGGATCCTGGCGGCCAGCGCCCTTGTCAGGGTGTCCATGCCGCCGTGCAGCCGTACCAGGGATCCGCTCGTCTCGTTGAGGACGTCGTCGAGGAACCGGTCCCCCGACGGCCCGCAGGTGTCCCGCAGGTAGGGGTGGTCGGCGAACACCGAGTGGAGCTCGAACCGGTTGCTCTTCGCCCCGCACCGGTAGGGACGCAGGTCGATGCGCCCGACGGCGTCCAGCAGCGCCGGACTCATGACGTCCTTCGGGCCGGCGCGGAACTCCTGGGGCGCGATGGCGTCCATGCTCGCCTTCAGCCAGGCCCCGAACAGTAGGGTGTGATCGGGGTACGTGTGGTCGCCGAGACTTCGGCCGAGCTCCCGCACCAGGTGGTCGGGGACGTCCTGGACCCGGGCGTGTCCGCCTGGTACGGCCATGTAGGCGCTGTCGTCGGAGAACAGGGTGCGGAACTCCCGGACGCGGTCGAGTAGGCCGAGCTTGGCGATGTAGTTCAGCGTTCGCTGGTGCGTGACCGGGATGCGCATGGCGCCCAGCTCCGCGAAGGGGCTTTTCTCCTTCCCGGGGAGGAATCGATGCGTCCTGATCCGGCCGCCGACGTCGAGGCTCCCCTCAAGGATTTCGACCTCGCACTGCCCGAGCCGCTCCAGCTCGTAGGCCGCCACGAGGCCGGCTATGCCCGCGCCCAGGACTGTGACGCGCTTGCGTTTGCCCGCTGCTCGGCCGGTCTGGCGAGAAGGGCTCTGTCGCATTGCTTCTACCTTGTCTCTCGGTGTTCGCCGGTCCGAGGCACGTCAGTCGGCGCCGCGGACTGTTGCCACGAGCGGGTTCGCGTCGGCTGGCAACGTGTCGCCCCGCCATGCCACGTGCCCGTCGGGCCGGACGAGGACGAAGGCGCGTTCATAGGTTCTGGCGATCTCCAGATCGGCGCAGACGGTGGTGCGCAGCGGGACGCGCCGCGCGGCGAAGGCCCGCTCGAACGCGTCCCTGCCGTCCGGGTGCGCGAAGCACAGCAGCGAGAACGTCCGGCCGAACAGATCGAGCGTGGAGGCCCCCGGACGCACCCACGCGTGCGGGGCACGGCAACCGGGCGCGGCGCTCGGGCCCAGGCGCCGTGGCCGGTCGGCCTCCGCGCGGCCGGGCGGGTCGGGGACAACGAGCGGCGAGGTGTAGCGGAACCCCAGGTGCACCTCGGGCGCGTCGAACTCGCGCACCGTGCCGTCGCGCGTCAGCAGTTCGGCCGTGGCTGCCCAGGTCGCCGCGGACTCGGCCGGATCGGGGGCCGGGGCCGACCCGCTCTCGCGGGCCGACGGGCCGGACTCGCCCGGTAGTTCGCGCGCGAGGGTCCGGGCCAGATGGGTGTGGGCCTTGTCCAGGGCCGTGAGCGCGACGGCGAACCGTTCGATTCCGTAGCTGTCCAGCAGCCTCGGTCCGGCCCAGCCGTGGAGTTCGGCCGCGAGTTTCCAGGCGAGGTCCGCGGCCCCGCAGATGCCGGTGTTCACGCCGAATCCGCCGGCCGGCGGGAGGGTGTGCGCGGCGTCTCCCACCAGGAAGACCCGGTCGGCGGCCCGGAACCGGTCGGCAACGAAGGGCCGCAGGGTCCAGCCGCGGTCCGCGAGCACCTCGAACGGCAGGTCCACGGCGAGGGCACCACGGACCAGCGTCCTCGCGTCGGCGGATCCGCGGGGACCGTCGTCCGCGTCCGTCGTCAGCCGGTACAGCCCACGGCCGTCCAGCGCGCGGACGTGGAAGCGGGACGACGGCGACCCCATCAGTACGTAGCAGAGCGCGGCCCGTTCGCCGAGCCGGTCGCGCAGTTCGGGAGCGCGGAAGAGGATGTGCCGCAAAGGCCGGGTGCCGTAGCGGGCGGGCGCCGCCACCCGGCATACCGCGCGGACGGCGGAGGACGCGCCGTCGCAGGCGACGAGATAGCGCGCGCGGACGGTCGTGACCTGCCCGCTGTCCAGGTCACGGACCACGGCGGCGATCCCGTCG
Source organism: uncultured Streptomyces sp. (assembly GCA_965650905.1). GTDB lineage: Bacteria > Actinomycetota > Actinomycetes > Streptomycetales > Streptomycetaceae > Streptomyces. The sequence goes on from CBFGQM010000086.1 coordinate 10,679, forward strand.
TCGGCCGTGCGGAAGCTCTCCATCCGGTTGCGGAAGCGGATCGGCCCGTGCGGGTGGACGCCCACGGCCCGGGCGAGCAGCGGCATCAGCCTGTGCTGTGGGCAGACCGCGTCCGGCTCCGGTGTGTGGGCGAAGGCAGGGCGAGCGGCGGGGGTGCCGCGGCGCAGACGGTGCAGTTCGTGGCCACCTACCCGGGACACCCAGGCGATGTCGAGCGGGTGGTCGCCGGTGAGGCCCACCGCGCGGATCGCGTCCGTGAGACCGTGACGCCGGAGGATCTCCATGGAGCGTGAGCCCAGAGTGCTCACCGTCAGCGGCACCGATGAGGGGCCGCCTGCCTCGACGAGAACGAAGTCGATTCCCCGGTACCCGAGTTCGAGCGCCATCGCCATGCCGACCGGACCGCCGCCGACAATGAGGACATCCGCGTCATAGCTGTGGTTCATCCGTCCCGACCTCTTCGCAGGGCGCACCGTCGCGATTCAGTCTTCAGAGTCGGCCCGGGCCGCACATCCCCAGATCGGATGGCAGGTTTCGTCGCCGGGCGGCCGACCGGCGGGCTGTCCGGCGTGCCGAGCCGGCCAACCCCGCACATCGGTGCAGGCATCCGCGGGACATGCGTCGGATCCGGTGCGCGATGCCACGCTGGGGCCCTCGTTCGAGGAAGGAGCGACCACCCATGTTGCCGGAAACCACCATGGTCCCCGCCGCGCGGGGCCCGCTGATCCCTCGGGCAACCGGAGAACTGGCTGCCCGGCTGGCCCGCTCGGGGGCCGTGACCGACGTGGGCCACGACCTGCGCACCCGGGACGTCTCCGCGTGGCTGGGCTCGCGCCGCACCGCCCACGTCTTCCAGGTCGACCGGATTCCCTTCGCCGACCTGGACGCGTGGTCCTTCGCTCCGGAGACCGGCAACCTCAAGCACCGCAGCGGCCGCTTCTTCACCGTCGAGGGACTACACGTCGCGGTGGAGGACGGACCCGTCCCCGAGTGGGAGCAGCCGATCATCAGCCAACCGGAAATCGGCGTCCTCGGCATTCTGGCCAAGAAGTTCGACGGGGTGCTCCACTTCCTGATGCACGCCAAGATGGAGCCGGGCAACCCGAACCTGCTGCAGCTGTCTCCGACCGTGCAGGCGACCAGGAGCAACTACACCCGTCAGCACCGGGGGGCCGGCGTCAAGTTCATCGAGTACTTCCTGGAGCCACGGCGCGGGCGGGTGCTCACCGATGTGCTCCAGTCGGAACACGGCTCGTGGTTCCACCGCAAGTTCAACCGCAACATGATCGTCGAAACACTCGACGACGTCCCCTCGGACGACGACTTCCGCTGGCTGACGATCGGCCAGATCGGCGCGCTGCTGAAGGAATCCAACGTCGTCAACATGGACGCCCGCACGGTCCTGGCCTGCGCCTCACCCGGACACGGCGAGTCCCGCGCGCTGCTCTCGGACACCGCCCTGCTGTCCTGGATCACCGAGCAGCGATCCCGGCACCGGGTGACGGCGCGGCGCATCCCGCTGCGGAGCGTCACCGGTTGGACGCGCGGAGACGAAGCGATCACCCATGACGCGGGCCGGTACTTCAGCGTGGTGGCGGTCCGGGTCCGAGCCGGAAACCGGGAGGTCACCAGCTGGACGCAGCCGCTGTTCGCGCCGTACGGACTGGGGGTGAGCGCGTTCCTGGTCCGCCGGATCGACGGGGTGCCGCACCTGCTGGCACACGCCCGGGTGGAAGCGGGCTTCCTCACCATGACGGAGTTGGGGCCCACCGTGCAATACACCCCCTCGAACTACGCCCATCTCCCCGAGGAGAAGCGTCCGCCCTTCCTCGACCTGGTGCTCGGTGCCGACCGCGAGCGGATCCTCTACGAGGCCGTCCACTCGGAAGAGGGCGGTCGCTTCCTGGACGCGCAGAGCCGCTGTCTGTTCGTCGAGGTGGACGAGTCGGAGGTCCCGCTGGTCCCGCCGACCGGCTACCAATGGGTCACCCCCGGCCAGTTGTGCGATCTGGCCCGGCACGGCGGCTACGTCAACGTACAGGCGCGGACGCTGCTCGCCTGTCTCAATACGGGTGCGGTGCGCTGCGCATGACATCGATACGTCTCGGGGTACTGGGCTGTGCCGACATCGCCCGCCGCCGCGTCCTGCCGGCCGCGGTCGCCGCACCGGAGGTGGAGGTGGTCGCGGTCGCGAGCCGCGACCGCGTGAAGGCGAGCCTGACCGCGGCGGAGTTCGGCTGCCGTCCGGTCGTGGGCTACGCCGAGCTGCTGGAGCGGGATGACGTGGACGCGGTGTACGTGCCGCTGCCGGCGGCCCTGCACGCCGAGTGGGTCGAGGCGGGCCTGCGCGCGGGCAAGCACGTCCTCGCGGAGAAGCCGCTGACCACCGACCTCACGCGGACCGCCGAACTCGTCGCGCTGGCGCGCTCCCTGAGACTGGCGCTGTGGGAGAACGTTATGTTCGTCCACCACTCCCAGCACCGCGAGGTACGGCGCGTCCTCGCGTCCGGGGCCATCGGGGAGCCGAGGTTCTTCCGTTCCGCCTTCGCCGTCCCCCGGCGGCCGAAGGACGATATCCGCCACCGTGCCGACCTGGGCGGCGGTGCCCTGTGGGATACCGGGGTCTACCCGCTCCGGGCGGCGCAGCACTTCCTAGGCGGACAGCTGCGCACCGTTGGTGCCACGCGAGTGGTGGATCCGCGGGCGGGGGTGGATGTCTGCGGCGCCGCACTGCTGCGGTCCCGCGACGGGGTGAGCGCGCACCTGTCCTACGGCCTCGACAACGCGTACCAGTCCCTGTACGAACTGTGGGGCAGCGAGGGCCGGATCGTGGTCGAGCGGGCCTTCACCCCGGCCGCGGACCACCGGCCGGAGGTGCGGCTCTTCCGCGGCACGGGAATGGAAACGATCCGGCTCGACGCCGACGACCAGGTCTCACGCACACTGGCGGGCTTCGCGGCGGCAGTGCGCGAGGACCCTGGGCCCGACCCGCACATCGTGCCGTTGGCCCGGCTGCTGGAGAACGTCCGCCGCGCGGCGGACGGCACCCCGGACGAGGCCTTACGGGGTCAGACGCGGGCGGCTCCCTCGATCTCCCGGCACCGTGCGTAGTCGGGCAGCAGTCCCCGCTGGTGCGCCTCGGCCAGGGTGATCGCGGCGCGGTCCCGCTCGGACACCACGGGGTCGATGTCCTCGGGGATGGGGAGGGCCAGCTCCGGATCGAGGACGGAGACAGCGAGTTCGACGCTCGGCACATACCGTGCGGACAGCATGTACGACATGACGGTGTGGTCCGTCAGCGCGACGAAGGCGTGGCCCACGCCGTGGGGGAAGTAGACGGCGCGGAACTCTTGTTGGTTCATCGGCACCGCGTCCCACCGGCCGAAGGTGGGCGAGCCGACCCTGAGGTCGATCACGATGTCCAGTGCCTCGCCGGCGGCGCAGTACACGTACTTCGCGACGCCGGGCGGGGTCACCGTGTAGTGGACCCCCCGGACCACGCCACGGCGGGACAAGCTGTGGTTGGTCTGCGCGACGGGGAACAGCGGGCCGCCGTGGGCCGCCATGAACGCCGCTTCCTGGAACGGGGAGACGAACAGGCCCCGGTCGTCGGTGAACGCGGGAGCTGTGAACTCCAGGGCTCCGTCGACGGCGAGCTTGCGTGATTCCATGTGTCCTCCGCTGGGTCTGGCCGACTGGCCGGGCGCGGCCTTCGAGGCTGCCTCCCCCGTTGCGCCCGTCCACCCGGTTCCCCACCGAACCCACGCGTTCGTGCGGGGTACCGCGTCGTCCCGGGCCCGCGGGCGGCCTCGCCGCTACCCACGGCCGGCGCCCATGGGGGATGTGGGGCGCGCGCGGGTGCGCGAAGGATGGTCGGTATCGGCGGTCCCTGCGGGCAGGGGCCGCCCACCGGTGCCGGGGCACAGGTCCACGGCGGAACAGACGAACCCAGGGGCTGTCCAGCGTGAGCGTCTTCGAACTGCCGCGGCTGCACTTCAGCGGAACGGCGACAACCCATCTTCCGACCGGCCCACGCGGCGGCCTGGTCGATCGGGCGACGAACACGGCGCTCACCGCCGACGGCCGGCCGTTCCCGGCCGACCGGCCGCCCACCGAGTACCACGACTACCTGGACCGGCTCGGCCCGAGGTTCGACGCCGAGGGCCGCCTCACGCCGGACGGGCCGTTCAGCGCGGCCCGGGGGGAGAACTTCGCAGGCAGCGGCCACTTCTCGATCGACGCGCGCATCACCGGCGTGGAGACCGGCCCCGGACGCGTCGACGTCGCCGACTCGGTGGCCGGCCGGTGTGTCGACATGTGGGGGCACTACAACGAGTACCTGGCCACGACGGCGAACCGGGCGCGGGTGTTCGACGTGGACCCCGCCTCGGATTGGACGACGACGCTCATGGTGGGGCAGTTCTGCTTCGGCCGGAGCGGGCGCTCCCACGACACCGGATACATGGCCAGCGGAACGGTCCACGGCTTCCAGCCCCCGCGCTGGCTCAACCTCCGGCACGTCCGGGCGTTCGAGGAGCACGTCCTGGCGAAGCGGCTGCGCCGCTCCGTCGTCCACCAGTTCGTGGTCGCCACAGACGACGGCCTGGCATGGCTGGACGAGACGGACGCCTCGCCCGCCGTACGGCGGTTGCGCGAGGTGGTGGCGTCGGACGAGTACGGCGGTCTCGTCGTCCAGTTCGCGCTGAGCCACATGACACCGCCGCAGGCGCCCGACCGGCCGAGCCAGTGGCACCTGCGCGGGACCATCGCCCCCTGGCGCCCGGACGAGCTCGCGACCTACCCGGCGGGGCGGCTGCTCGTACCGGACCGGGACGAGGAGGGCGCTCGGGCCGAGGGCCCGCACATCATGACCGTCGCGCTGACGGACGGGCACGCGACCTTCAACATGATCAGCGCGCTGCCCTCGCTGCGCCGCGCCGACCTGGCCGAGCCGCCCGCCCCGGTCGACCTGGGCGACCTGGAGCTGCGCGGCGCCGACACCGGGCGACTCGTGGCCCGGCTGCCCAGGGAGGCATACCTCGGCGAGGAGTACCACCTGACCAGCGGCATCGTCACGGTGCCCAGCGAGCTCACCGCCGAGACCATGGGCGAGGAGGCGCTGTGTCTGGTCCTGGCGGACTGCTCCGGCGGACGGCCGCGACTACGCGAGCGGGAGGTCAACGTCCAGGCCGACGAGGCGAGCCTCATCGTGGAACACCCTCGCGACGCCGGCGACCGGGACCATGACGTCGAGATCGCGGTCAGGTCCTACGTACGGGGCCGTCCGGCGCCCGTTTCAGGGATCGCGGTACGGCAGTTCTTCAACCCTGCGGCACTCCCCCGCGACCCCGCCGCGCGCTCCGCCGAGGCCCGCTGCACCGATGTCGCTGTCGCGCGGCTGCGGCCCGGCAGGCTCGGGGAGTCCGGTGCCTGGTCGGACACCTGTGACCTCGGCACGGACACCACGGGGCGGGGGTGGTTCACGCTGCGAGGAGCGCGGGCCGGCACCGCCCGGGTCCTGATGTCCACCGGCCCGGACGACATACCCTGCGACACCGGGCGCGTCGGCTCCGCCGCTC
>CBFGQM010000087.1:0-16123 GCA_965650905.1 uncultured Streptomyces sp.
CCGGCCGGTGTCGAGGTGCACAACCCCGACCTCGTCCTCGCCACGCTCAACGGCAAGGGCAAGCTGGAGATGGAGCTGACGGTCGAGCGCGGCCGCGGTTACGTCTCCGCCGTGCAGAACAAGCAGGTGGGCCAGGAGATCGGGCGTATCCCGGTCGACTCCATCTACTCGCCGGTGCTCAAGGTCACGTACAAGGTCGAGGCCACGCGTGTCGAGCAGCGCACCGACTTCGACAAGCTGATCGTCGACGTCGAGACCAAGCAGGCCATGCGTCCGCGTGACGCCATGGCGTCGGCCGGAAAGACCCTGGTCGAGCTGTTCGGGCTGGCGCGCGAGCTCAACATCGACGCCGAGGGCATCGACATGGGTCCGTCCCCGACGGACGCCGCGCTCGCCGCCGACCTGGCGCTGCCGATCGAGGAGCTGGAGCTCACGGTCCGCTCCTACAACTGCCTCAAGCGTGAGGGCATCCACTCCGTGGGTGAGCTCGTCGCCCGCTCCGAGGCCGACCTCCTGGACATCCGCAACTTCGGTGCGAAGTCCATCGACGAGGTCAAGGCGAAGCTGGCCGGCATGGGCCTGGCCCTGAAGGACAGCCCGCCCGGATTCGACCCGACGGCTGCGGCTGACGCCTTCGGCGCCGATGATGACGCGGACGCCGGTTTCGTGGAGACCGAGCAGTACTGATCGGTTTTCGGGCGCGGGTGCGCCGTGGCTGGACGCGCCCGCGCGGCGGAGCCGCACATGCAGCGGCCCCGCGCCTCTTCCAGAGGCACCCTTGCGGGCTCTCTGGATCTCCGACGGGCGACCGCCCGCTCGGATACTGACCCCGGTACCTGATACGGCCGGGGCAGACACCTAGGAGAAACACCATGCCGAAGCCCACCAAGGGTGCCCGTCTGGGCGGCAGCGCCGCGCACGAGAAGCTGCTCCTCGCGAACCTCGCGAAGGCGCTGTTCGAGCACGGCCGTATCACCACCACCGAGGCGAAGGCGCGCAAGTTGCGTCCGTACGCCGAGCGTCTGGTCACCAAGGCGAAGAAGGGCGACCTTCACAACCGCCGCCAGGTGCTCCAGGTCATCACGGACAAGAGCATCGTGCACACGCTGTTCACCGAGATCGGCCCGCGGTACGAGAACCGTCCGGGTGGCTACACCCGTATCACCAAGATCGGTAACCGCCGTGGCGACAACGCGCCCATGGCGGTCATCGAGCTGGTGGAGGCGCTGACCGTGGCCCAGGAGGCCGCCGGTGAGGCCGAGGCGGCGACCAGGCGTGCCGTCAAGGAGGACGCCCTCAAGAAGGAGGACGTGCTCAAGAAGGACGACGCCGTCGAGGCCGAGGCCGAAGAGGCCGTCGAGGACGCGAAGCCGGCCGACGAGGCCGCTGCCGAGGAGTCCAAGGACGCCTGAGGCTCTGCCTGGCTGTGAGCGGGTCCGTCCCTTCGGGGGCGGGCCCGCTTTCGCGTGGGGGAGAGCACCGGCCCTGAGAGGATTTTTGTGTGAGTGACGAAGTAGAGCCCGGGTTCGTGCGGGTGCGGCTGGATCTTTCGTACGACGGGAGTGAGTTCTCCGGATGGGCCAAGCAGGCCGGGGGCCGTCGGACCGTGCAGGGTGAGGTCGAGGATGCTGTGCGGACGGTGACGCGGTCCAGGGGCACCACGTATGAGCTGACCGTTGCCGGGCGGACCGATGCCGGGGTGCATGCCCGGGGGCAGGTCGTGCACGTCGATCTGCCCGTGGGGGTGTGGGCGGAGCACCGGGAGAAGCTGCTCAAGCGGCTGGCCGGGCGGTTGCCCAAGGATGTACGGGTGTGGGCCATGCGGGAGGCGCCCAGGGGGTTCAACGCGCGGTTCTCGGCGATCTGGCGGCGGTACGCGTACCGGGTGACCGACAACCCCGGCGGTGTCGACCCGCTCCTGCGCAGCCACGTTCTCTGGCATGACTGGCCGCTGGACGTCGACGCCATGAAGGAGGCGGCCCGGCGGTTGCTCGGGGAGCACGACTTCGCCGCGTACTGCAAGAAGCGGGAGGGCGCCACCACCATTCGTACGCTGCAGGAGCTCAGCCTGGAGCGAGGGGCGGACGGGGTCATCACCGCCACGGTGCGTGCCGATGCCTTCTGCCACAACATGGTCCGGTCGCTCATCGGGGCGCTGCTGTTCGTGGGGGACGGGCACCGGGACCCCGACTGGCCCCAAAAGGTGCTGGCGGCCGGCGTACGGGACTCGGCCGTGCATGTCGTACGGCCGCACGGGCTGACCCTGGAGGAGGTCGGCTACCCGGCGGACGAACTGCTGGCCGCGCGGAACAAGGAGGCGCGGAACAAGCGGTCGTTGCCGGGGGTGGGCGGAGGCTGCTGCTGAGCGGGTTTCTTCGTCGTCGCCGCTCTCGGAGGCTGCCGGGCTACCTCTGATCAGGCGGGCGGGGTCCTGGCACGCACACGTCCAGCGTTGTCGTCAGTCGCCGACGCTCCGCCTCGACTCCTTCCTCTGCCTTGGAATCGCAGCAAAAGAACCCTCCCGCATGCTGATCGAAGGTAGCCCGACTGCCTCTCGGCTTTGCGTTTAACCTCGCGCGAGGTTAAACGCAAAGCTCAGGACCGCGCACCGCCAACGGCATGGCCCGGTCGAAGGAGGGCGTCGACGTACTGCCGCTGACAGGCATATCGGCGAAGGACCGGCCCACCGGCATCGACCAGCTGCAGCCCGGGGACCTCGTCTTCTTCAAGCTCGACACCCGGACCGGGGAGCGGCTGGACCACACCGGCATGGTGCTCGGCTACGACACGGAAGGCCACCTGATCTTCATCTCGAGCCGCGAGGAGGTCAACGGCCCGACCATCGGCGACGTGGGTGGCACATCCCGCCTGGACGGCAACGGCTACTACGCGAAGACCTTGCGCAGCGCCAAGCGGCTGTGAACGCCCCGCGGTCTTCTACTGCTCGGCCGCCGCCGACGCCTGGGCCTCGCCGCGGCGGTGGATCTGACGGAAGGTGAACTCCGCGAGATCGTCGCCCGTTCTGAAGACCTTGGAGTCCTTCCGAGTCACGTCTTTGCCGTCGGTGAAGCCGGCGACCGTGAAGTAGGCGTAGCGACCGTACGAATTGGTGGTCGAGCGGCAGATCGCCGAGTGGCAGAAGGCGGGGACGCCGGAGGCCGACAGGGACCGGACGACGCTCTTGTCGTCGGCTTCGTTCTTGGCCTTCGTGGCCTTGGCCTCGGTGTCGAAGACGGCCACGCCGACCGTTACGGCCACGTCGTCCGTGGAGTAGGTGACGCGCATGAGCTGCGTGCAGTCGTTCTTGGTGAGGACAGTGCCGAGCGTGCCCTGGACGGCCGACGCGCAGTCCTTCGTGGACGCGGCCGCGCCCTTTTTGTAGACGGTCTCGCCCATCGTCAGCTGCGTGCCGGGAAAGAGCGTTTCCGGGCCGAGCGGAGCCGTGTCCTTGTTCGCACTGGATATGAAGTCCTTCGGGTCCAGCGGGGGAGGCGCCGAGGTCTGCGCGAACGACGGGCCGGGGCCGGTGGTGTCCGACGGGACCGCGCCCGGGGGCAGGGCGGAGGCAGGCTTGTTCGACGCCCGGCTGTCGCCGTCGGCCGAGACCACGGCCACGGCCACGACCGTGCCGATGGCGACCGTGGCGAGCGCGCCGCCGCCGATCAGCAGCCATCTGCGGCGCCGGTTGCGCGATTCGGACGCATCGGCGAGCGCCGCCCAGTCCGGGGCCTGGTTTCCCCACTGCTGCGGCTGAGAACCCGATTCCCCGGAACCCCACTGGGGTCCCCCCTGCCCAAAGCTCATGGGATGCATCCTAGTCGGGCAAGGGGTGTGCTGACTGTCCCGAACATCACTTGAGCCTCAGGCGTGACATATCCGACCGCCGCCGCGGCTCCTGCAGTTCGCCCGCAGGGGGCGTCGTCGTCGCCCCGCGGGCCCGGCTGCCAGCAGTTTTGACCTGTACCGGGCTCCGAAGCTATTGTTGCTGTTCGTTATGTGTATTGGCTTGCTCATTCTCACGTGAGAGGCCCTTACACCGGTCCACCGGGGCCGATGACCAGCGATCTGCATGCGGTTGCGTCGCCGCCGTGCGGTCAGGGCTGTCGTGATCGTCCGTGGTGGCCTTGTCAGGACCCACTCACTGAAGAAGCGAAGGCTACGAACCGTGCGTACGTACAGCCCCAAGCCCGGCGACATCACTCGCCAGTGGCACGTCATCGATGCCCGGGACGTCGTTCTCGGTCGTCTGGCGACCACCGCCGCCACCCTTCTGCGGGGCAAGCACAAGCCGATCTACGCTCCGCACGTCGACGCTGGTGACTTCGTCATCATCATCAACGCGGACAAGGTGCACCTGTCCGGCAACAAGCGCACCCAGAAGATGGCCTACCGCCACTCCGGGTACCCGGGTGGTCTGCGCTCCGTCCGCTACGACGAGCTGCTGGACAAGAACCCCGAGAAGGCCGTGGAGAAGGCAGTCAAGGGCATGCTCCCGAAGAACTCCCTGGGCCGTCAGATGCTCTCGAAGCTGAAGGTGTACGCGGGCGAGAACCACCCGCACGCCGCTCAGCAGCCGGTCCCGTTCGAGATCACCCAGGTCGCGCAGTAAGTCCGGCCACCCCCTAAGACCGAAGAGAATCTGAGGAGAATCGTGGCCGAGACCACCGTTGAGCAGCCGGTCGAAGAGACTGAGCTCGTCGACATCGAGCAGTACACCACCGAGTCCGAGGTCCCCGTCGAGGGCGAGTACACCTCGGAGTCCCTGGCCTCCCGCTTCGGCGAGCCGCAGCCGGCCGCCGGCCTGGGACGTCGCAAGAACGCCATCGCCCGCGTCCGGATCGTCCCGGGCACCGGCAAGTGGAAGATCAACGGCCGCACCCTTGAGGACTACTTCCCCAACAAGGTGCACCAGCAGGAGGTCAACGAGCCGTTCAAGGTTCTCGAGCTCGAGGGCCGCTACGACGTCGTCGCCCGTATCGTAGGTGGCGGCGTCTCCGGCCAGGCCGGCGCCCTGCGCCTCGGCGTGGCCCGCGCCCTGAACGAGGCGGACGTGGACAACAACCGCGGCCCGCTGAAGAAGGCCGGCTTCCTCAAGCGCGACGACCGTGCGGTCGAGCGCAAGAAGGCCGGTCTCAAGAAGGCCCGTAAGGCCCCGCAGTACAGCAAGCGCTGACGCTCCGCTGGAAGGCTGGTTTGTCAGCTGCGGGTTCGTCGTGGCTGGTCGCGCCCGCGCGGCGGAGCCGCATATCGACGCAGCCCCGCGCCCCTTACAGGGCGCAGCATCGCCCCGGCGGCACTTCTGTGCCGCCGGGGCGTTCGTTTACGGCGGGCAGGCACTTTTAACGGCCTTACGCCGCAATGCGACGCCCGGGACCGGTGCGGGGATGTACCAGGCCACCAGCCCTGGGGGTATACGTGGCCCAGGCGATACCTGGACACTCGGCATGGGCCGCAAATTCTGAGCATGTTCGGAGGACACCAGTGGGACGACTCTTCGGCACGGACGGCGTGCGCGGTGTCGCCAACGCGGACCTGACGGCTGAGCTGGCGCTCGGCCTGTCCGTCGCGGCGGCGCACGTACTGGCCGAGGCGGGCACCTTCGAGGGCCACCGGCCGACGGCGGTGGTCGGACGGGACCCGCGGGCGTCCGGGGAATTCCTGGAGGCCGCCGTGGTCGCCGGCCTCGCCAGCGCGGGCGTGGACGTCCTGCGCGTCGGAGTGCTGCCCACGCCCGCGGTGGCGTACCTCACCGGCGCGCTCGGCGCCGACCTCGGTGTGATGCTCTCCGCCAGCCACAACGCCATGCCCGACAACGGCGTCAAGTTCTTCGCTCGAGGCGGCCACAAGCTGGCTGACGCTTGGGAGGACAAGATCGAGGCCGTCTACGACGAACACCGCACCGGGGCTCCCTGGGACCGCCCGACGGGTGCCGGCGTCGGCCGGGTGAAGTCGTACGACGAGGGCTTCGACCAGTACGTCGGGCATCTCACGGCCGCGCTGCCGAACCGCCTCGACGGGCTCAAGGTCGTCCTCGACGAGGCGCACGGCGCGGCCGCCCGGGTCTCGCCCGAGGCCTTCAAGCGGGCGGGCGCCGAAGTCGTCACCATCGGCGCCGAGCCGGACGGCCTGAACATCAACGACGGGTGCGGCTCCACCCATCTGGACCTGCTGAAGGCCGCCGTCGTCGAGCACGGCGCCGACCTGGGCATCGCGCACGACGGCGACGCCGACCGCTGCCTCGCCGTGGACCACGCGGGCGCCGAGGTCGACGGGGACCAGATCCTGGCCGTCCTCGCGCTGGCGATGCGGGAGCGTTCCGCACTGCGCTCCGACACTGTTGTCGCGACGATCATGTCCAACCTGGGCTTCAAGCTGGCCATGGAGCGCGAGGGGCTGTCGCTGGTACAGACGGCGGTCGGCGACCGTTACGTCCTGGAGGAGATGAAGGAGCACGACTACGCGCTCGGCGGTGAGCAGTCCGGGCACGTGATCATCCTGGACCACGCGACCACCGGCGACGGCACGCTGACCGGCCTGCTGCTGGCGGCGCGGGTCGCCCAGACGGGCCGTACGCTCCAGGACCTCGCGTCCGTCATGGAGCGGCTGCCGCAGGTACTGATCAACGTCCCCGACGTCGACAGGTCCCAGGTGAAGACCTCCACCGAGCTGGCGTCCGCCGTCGCCGATGCGGAGCGCGAACTCGGTTCCACGGGGCGGGTGTTGCTACGCCCGTCGGGTACCGAGCCACTTGTGCGCGTGATGGTCGAGGCCGCCGACATCGACCAGGCCAGGTCGGTCGCCGGGCAGTTGGCGGACGCGGTGAAGTCCGCGCTCGGTTAGGCCTTCCGAGTCTTCCGGGTCTTCAGGTCTTTCGGATGCTCCGGATGTTCCGGGTCTTCGGTTGGTCGGTGGTGCGTTCACGCTGCTTGGCCCAGAGGAGCTTCTGGGTGAGCAGGGTGAGCGTGCCCGCGAGGACGATGCCCAGCAGGTTCAGGAGCAGCTGCCCGGTGGAGCCCCAGGTCTGTTTCATGTCGCCGTAGCTCAGGGCCACCGCCGCGTTGGCGGCCGCCGGGACGGTCGTGACGGAGATCGCGACGCCGACCAGCGCTCCTGACTTGGCCGACGTCAGCGAGAGCGTGCCGGCGATGCCCGCGAGGACGGCCACGATGAAGGAGAACCAGTCGGGGGCGTAGATGAAGGCCGTGTTGGGCCGCTTGCCGCCCAGCAGCTCCTTGCCGAAGAGCTCGATCGAGTCCATGAAGTAGCTGAAGAGGACCGTCACCGCCATGGCGGAGGCGAAGCCCACCAGCAGCGCCGTCAGCGAGCGCAGCGCGAGCCGCGGAGCGCGCCGCACCAGCGCTGTGCACAGACCGGCCAGCGGCCCGAACTCCGGGCCGACCGCCATCGCGCCCACGATCAGGATCGCGTTGTCGAGGACCACACCGCAGGCCGCGATCATCGTGGCGAGTGCGAGGAACGCCATGTAGGTGACGGAGAGCGTCGACTCCTCGTGGGTCGCGTCCGCCAGGTGCTCCCACAGGACCGCGTCCGCGCCCTCGCCCGGCGCGTCCTCCTCCGCCTTCTCGGCGCGCCTCGACAGCGACAGGTCGATGTTCTCGACGGCGATGGAACCGCACTCGTCGAGGTCCAACGCCCTGAGCTGGCCGAGCAGTTCGTCGCCCGCCTCTCGTGCGACATCGCACATCACCACATCCCCGGACGGGTCGCGGGCGGCGCCGGGCAGCACCACGAGATGGGTGGTGCCGACCGTCTTCTCCAGCAGGCGCAGCACCTCGTCCGTCTTGTCGGCCGGGGTGAGCAGGCGTATATGCAGCATGTCTGTATGTCTCCAGCTTGCGCAGGCTCAGGCGCTGCACTTTGTGGTCGGGGCCCTTGCGCAGGACCAGGGTGGCACGGCCGCGCGTGGGCGCCACGTTCTCAAGGAGAGGCGGCGAGGCGTATGTCGGCAACCTTCGGCACACAGGTTTGGAACAGGTGAGGACACAGCGCGATCGAATCGTCGACCTCGTCGGCCTCGACGGCGCGAACCCAGATGGTTCGGTTCCGTCCGTCCTCGCCAGCCAGGTGCACGCGGTGAACCGGCTTGTAGATCACGGGTCCATGGTCGGCCGCGCACTTGCGGGCGTCCTCCGGAACGTTCGTGAACAAAGTGGCGGGAACGGGCAGACCGAGGCGTGCGGCCAGGAAACGATGCTGTTCCTCGCGGGCGGCACGGGGTCCGGTGTGGATCAGCCTCGGAACCTGGCGAAGTCGGTGACGGTGGAGTGAGGTGACTTCAGGCCTTCGATGAAGGGGGTGAAGGCTCCGGTCGGGAAGGTGAGAGTTGCCCTGGCCGGGGCCTTCGTGTCGCGGACGGCGAAGTGGGTGAGTGTGTTTGCGATCTCCACGCACTCGTTGCCGTCGCCCTCGCCCGAGTAGGACGACTTCCGCCAGTTGTCCATGAGGTGCCTCACAGCTCTTTTGTCAGCTTGTGGATGAGTTCACGCGACCGTTCGGGTGCGAGTGAAGCGGCCTCTACTCTACGGAAGCTTGTTCGGTAAGTGTTGAGCTGAGCCTCGGAATCGATAAAGACTGAGCCGTGGGGCGCGTCACGCACCACTGTGTCCAACTTGGGTAGGGGGCCTCCCACGTACGTCATCGTGCTTGAGGCTCTGGCGAAGTCGTCCAGATCGAAGGGAATGACGCGCAAGGTGACGTGGTCCGCTTCGCAAAGCTCCAAGAGTCGGGCAAGTTGAGCCTTTGAGGTGGCGCGGTCACCGACTCTGATGCGAAGCGCCGCCTCATGGATCACCACTTCGTACGGGATGGTGATCTCCTGGCGTGCCATTCGGTGCCTGATGCGCAACTCCAATTCCTCATGGGTGAGTTCGGGCAGTCTGGACGAGAAGACGGCACGCGCGTAGTCCTCTGTCTGTAGCAGGCCCGGCACGTACAGGATGGCCACGTGGCGTTGAAACCGGGCGTGGTGCTCCAGCTCGGACAGGTCCAGGAATGACGTAGGCAGTAGGCACCGGTAGTCCTCCCACCAGCCCCGTGTCCGATCGGTGGCCATCGCGACCAGGGCGTCGACGAACCCCTCGTCCATGCAGGCGTAGTGGGATGCGAGGCGGCGAAGTCGCTGTTCGCTCACTCCGGCGAGTGCGGACTCGATGTGGGTGATCTGAGCGGGGCTCACTCCGAGCAGCGCTGCTGCCTGACGGGAGTTGAGGCCTGCCGCTTCGCGGAGCCTGCGCAGCTCAGTTGCCAGACGCCTCTGGCGGGCCGTTGGTTCACGCCTCAAAGCTTTCGACCGCTCCTATGTTCAACGCGCCTGCGGGCGCGACTCGTTCGGGGTCAGATTACGCGATCGGCTTGCTGAATCTATAAATTTAGATCTACTGTCAGTGACGCGACCCATACGCTGCGGAACTCCGGAGCCCCGGAAGCGCACCGCCCCGTCCTGCCATGACGGCTGCGGCACTGCCACCGTCCGCCACCCGCGGCCTCCCACCACCCGAACGGAGCTGACGCATGCCTGAAAACGAATCCGCCGAGCCCTGGGAATACTCCCTCTACATCCCGAACGACCCCCGAGCCGTCACCATCTGTCGCCGTACCCTCCGCCTGATCCTCACCATGCACGGGTTGATCGGGCTCGTCGACACCGCCGAACTCCTCGCGACCGAGCTGGTCGCCAACGCGGTGCGCCACACGAAAGGACCCGCTGCACTGCGCGTGCGCTGGTCGGCCGGTGTGCTGCGGGTCGGGGCGTGGGACGCAGACCCCGAACCCCCCGAAGCACCGCGGCCGTTGGATCAGATCACCGAGCAGGAGGAGGGGCGGGGGCTCGCGATGGTCCGGGCGTGCTCGGACCTGTGGGGGTGGCAGCCGCTGTCCAGCTTCGGCAACCGGGGGAAGTACGTGTGGTGCGAGCTGACCTCGGCGGCGTGAACGTTTTTTCGCCCCCCGAAAGGGTGAACGCATCCCGATCACCGGACAATCCGCCTTTTGATCCACCTAGGTTGCACACATGGTCACATCAGCTCACGAGGGCATGCATCGCATCTTCCAGGAGCGGCCCGAAATCCTGGCTCCCGTGTTCGGAGTGCTGGGCGTCCCGTTACCGGCAAAGGCGACCGTCGACGCCGTCACCACGGACGTGACGGAGACCCGGCCGCTGGAGCGACGCGTGGACACCGTGCTGCGCGTCGGCCCGTCCGACGGCGAGGACTTCCTGCTCGCCATCGAGTCGCAGTCACGCAAGGTCGCCGGCAAGGAGTGGAGTTGGGCGTATTACACCGCCTACCTCCAGGCGAAGTACGGGCTGCCCGTTTTGCTTCTCGTGGTCTGTCAGGACAGGGCCACGGCCAAGTGGGCGGCCGGTCCCTTCGACTGCGGCACGCGCGGCTGGACGGCTCAGCGGACGTATCCACTGGTGGCCGGCCCGGACAACCTGCCGGTGATCACCGACGCCCGGACCGCGGCGAGGAACCTCGCACTGGCCGTGCTCTCCGCCCTGGCACACGCCAGCAGCGCCAACTGCGACGCCATACTGAAGGCAATCACCACCGCACTCGACGAGCTCCGGGGAACGGACCCCGAGACCGCCGACTACTTCTTCGACTTCCTGGAAATCAGCCTGGGTAACAGCCCAGCCGGACAGAAAATGAAGGAAATCATGTCGTTCGTCAGCTACTTCCCCGGCCGGGGGACGGTCCGTGAGACGGCCTACCTCGAAGGCAAGGCAGAAGGCAAGGCAGAAGGCAAGGCGGAGGGCAAGGCGGAAGGCGAGGTGAAGGGGATCCTGTCCGTACTCGAGGTACGCGGCATCCCGGTACCGGCCCGTGTGCGCGAGCGCATCACGAGCTGCACCGACCTCGAGCGTCTCGACGCGTGGCTGGAGCGTTCCCGCACTGTCGCGAGCGCGGAGGACCTGTTCGCCGAGGCCCCGGAGGTTTCGGGGACCAGTCCTGAACAAGCCTGAGCCTTGGCAGACCAGCAAGCGCGCGGCATCGCGTTCGCCAAAGAACTCCACCGGGGCGTCAACCTGTGCCACGACGCGGATGTGCTCACCCGTTTCTGGATCGTGCCGTCACCGCGACACACCAGGCCGATCTGGTCACCGGGCCGCCGAGCCCACGGTCGCCGGACGGATCTTAGAGTGCCCGGATGAGCATCATCGGGGTCGGTATCGACGTGGCCGAAATCGAGCGGTTCGAGGCGTCGTTGAAGCGGACGCCGGGGATGGCCGAACGGCTTTTTCTGGAGAGCGAGTTGCTGCTGCCCAGCGGCGAGCGCCGGGGCGTCGCCTCTCTCGCCGCCCGCTTCGCCGCCAAGGAGGCGCTGGCGAAGGCGCTCGGCGCGCCGCCCGGTCTGCACTGGACGGACGCCGAGGTCGTCGTCGAGGACAGCGGGCAGCCGAGGCTGCGGGTGACGGGGACGGTCGCCGCGCGGGCCGCCGAGTTGGGGGTTCGGTCCTGGCATGTGTCGCTGAGCCATGACGCGGGGGTGGCTTCGGCGGTGGTGGTGGCCGAAGGGTAGTCCGGCCAGGAGGACGAGAAGGGGGCCGGCGAGGCAGACTCGACCGCATGCGTACTGCGTACAGCGTGGAGACGGTGAGGGCGGCCGAGCGCGAGCTGATGGCCCGGCTGCCGGACGGGACGTTGATGCAGCGGGCGGCAGCCGGACTGACCGCGGCCTGCGCCGAGTTGCTGGGCCGGGTCTACGGAAGCCGGGTCGTCCTACTGGTCGGCAGCGGCGACAACGGTGGCGACGCCCTGTACGCGGGGGCCCGACTGGCCCGCCGCGGCGCAGGCGTCACCGCGGTGCTGCTCGCACCCGACCGCACCCACACCGGAGGACTCGCGGCCCTGCGCCGGGCGGGCGGCACTGTGGGGCGGGGGGCGGACACCGCCGAACAGTCCATCCGCCGGGCCGACCTCATCGTGGACGGAATCGTGGGCATCGGCGGCACAGGGGGCCTGCGGCCGGACGCCGCGCCCCTCGCGGACACGGTTCGCGGCTCCCGAGCCGCCGTCGTGGCCGTCGACCTGCCCAGCGGCATTCAGGCCGACACCGGCGAGATCCGCGGCGCCGCCGTACGGGCCGACCTGACCGTGACCTTCGGAACGCACAAGCCCGGCCTGCTCGTCGACCCGGCACGGGAGTACGCCGGAGCCGTACGGCTCGTCGACCTCGGGCTCTCGCTGCCGGACGAGGCCGAGTTGGAGGCGTTGCAGCACTCCGACGTGGCGGCCATGCTGCCGGTGCCGGGGGCCGAGAGCGACAAGTACCGGCGGGGAGTCGTGGGGATCGCCGCCGGGTCCGCCCGTTATCCGGGGGCGGCCGTGCTGGCCGTCGCCGGGGCCTTGCGGGGCGGTGCCGGGGCCGTACGGTATGCCGGGCCCGCGGGGGACGCCGTGATCGCGCGCTTCCCGGAGACGTTGGTGTCGTCCGGTTCGCCCGAGCGGGCCGGACGGGTGCAGGCGTGGGTCGTGGGGCCCGGGGTCGGGGACGACGCCGACGCCGTGGCCGCCGTTCTGAAGGCCGGCGTGCCCGTACTCGTGGACGCGGACGGCCTGCGGCTCGCGGACCGTGCGGTCGTGCGGGCGCGGACGGCACCCACCCTGCTGACGCCGCACGCCGGTGAGGCCGCCGCACTGCTCGGTGTCTCGCGTAACGAGGTCGAGGGGGCCCGGCTGGCCTCCGTACGGGAGCTTGCGGGGCGGTACGGCGCGACGGTGCTGCTCAAGGGGTCGACCACGTTGGTCGCGTCCCCGGAAGGCGGGGCCGTGCGGGTGAACTCCACGGGGACGTCCTGGCTGGCCACCGCGGGGAGCGGGGACGTGCTGTCCGGGCTGGCCGGGTCGCTGCTCGCCGCGGGGCTGGGGGCCCTGGACGCGGGGAGCGTCGGGGCGTATCTGCACGGGCTCGCGGGGCGGTTCGCGGCGGACGGGGCGCCTGTGGGAGCGCATGACGTGGCCGACGCGATTCGCTCCGCGTGGCGGGAAGTCGTGGGCTGAGAGCTGTTGGGCGGTCGTGCCCTGGCACGCACACTTCCAACGTTGTCGTCCTCTGAGGCGGGGGGGCTCTTCTGCACTGCCCGTCCCCTTCCCCTCCTTCCCCCCGGAACTGGGGCGCGCCCCTGGGCCCTGGCACCGTCGCCGTACGGGGACGGGTCTCGGGTGCGGAGGGTCTGTGGCTGGTCGCGCAGTTCCCCGCGCCCCTTCGGTGGCGCACTCAGCCCGGCGTCTGAAGGGCTGTCCGAGCACTCTGAGACACTGGGCGCGATGAACGAGACAGCAGCCGCGCGTGCTCGCGCCGAGATCGATCTGGCCGCCCTGAGGGCCAATGTGCGGACGCTGCGTGCCCACGCGTCCGCCGCCGCCCTCATGGCGGTGGTGAAGTCGGACGCGTACGGGCACGGGGCTGTGCGGTGTGCCCGGGCGGCCCTCGACGCGGGTGCCACCTGGCTCGGCACGGCCACGCCCGAGGAGGCGCTGGCCCTGCGTGCGGCGGGTCTGCCGGGGCGGATCATGTGCTGGCTGTGGACACCGGGTGGCCCCTGGCGGGAGGCCGTGGAAGCCGACCTGGACCTGGGGATCAGTGGGCTCTGGGCGCTGCGGGAGGTCGCGCGGGCCGCCCGTGACGCGGGCGGCGCCACCGCCCGCATCCAGCTCAAGGCCGACACCGGGCTGGGGCGCAACGGCTGTCAGCCCGGCGACTGGGCGGAGCTCGTCGATGAGGCGCTGCGTGCCGAGGCCGAGGGACTCGTCCGGGTCACCGGGATCTGGTCGCACTTCGCGTGCGCCGACGAGCCGGGGCACCCCTCCATCCAGGCTCAGCTCACCTCCTTCCGCGAGATGGTCGCGTACGCGGAGAAGCGGGGCATCCGGCCCGAGGTGCGGCACATCGCCAACTCGCCCGCCACGCTCACCCTCCCCGAGAGCCACTTCGATCTCGTACGCACGGGGATCGCGACGTACGGTGTCTCGCCCGGCCCCGGGCTCGGCACCGCGGCCGACCTCGGACTGCGCCCCGTGATGACCCTCTGGGCGTCGCTCGCGCTCGTGAAGCACGTCCCGGCGGGACACGGCGTCAGCTACGGGCACCAGTACGTCACAGCGGGCGACACGACCCTCGGCCTCGTGCCCGTCGGGTACGCGGACGGCGTCCCGCGCCACGCCTCCGGCGCCGGCCCCGTCCTGGTCGGCGGCAAATGGCGGACGGTCGCGGGCCGGATCGCGATGGACCAGTTCGCGGTCGACCTCGGCGGGGACGAGCCGCCGGCCGGCGAGCGGGCGGTGCTGTTCGGGCCCGGCGACGGGGGCGAGCCGACCGCCGAGGACTGGGCCCAGGCCGCGGGCACGATCGCGTACGAGATCGTCACCCGGATCGGAGCCCGCGTGCCGCGCGTCTACGTGAACGACGAACAAGACGGGTACGGCAACTCCGGGGGCGGCCCTCGGACCTGTCAAGCACCGAGGGACACAGCACCACCAGACGACACTCCGGTGAAGAGGAGCGGTACGTGAGCGAGAGCAGTGCGGAGGCCGCCGCCTCGGTGGCCACCGCCTCCGTGGTCTCCGCCGCGGGGAGCGCCGCGGCAGGCGCCGGGAACTGGCGCCGGGCGGGCCTCGCGGGTGCGGCGATAGGCGTGGTCGCCGCGGGCGCCGCCGCCGGTGTCGCGATCGAGCGGCTCACGGTCGGCCGCGGCATGCGCAGAAAGGCCCGGCTCGCACTCGACTCCGCGGGTCCGTACGGCGCGCTGCGCGGCATGCCCGGCACGGCGACCGCGGACGACGGCACAGAGCTGTACTACGAGGTCGACGACGTGGAGGAGGACGCCACGTTGACGCCCCGTCGCCGCAGGCTCTTCGGCCGCAAGGCCCCGGCGCCCGTCACCGTCGTCTTCAGCCACGGCTACTGCCTCAGCCAGGACTCCTGGCACTTCCAGCGCGCCGCGCTGCGCGGTGTTGTCCGGACCGTCCACTGGGACCAGCGCAGCCACGGCCGCTCGGGGCGTGGCGTCGCGCAGACGCGGGACGACGTGCCGGTCGACATCGACCAGCTCGGCCGTGACCTGAAGGCGGTCATCGACGCGGCAGCGCCCGAGGGCCCGCTCGTGCTCGTCGGCCACTCGATGGGCGGTATGACGATGATGGCTCTCGCCGACCAGTACCCCGATCTCATCGGCGAGCGGGTGGTCGCAGTCGCGCTCGTCGGTACGTCGTCGGGGAACCTCGGCGAGGTCAACTTCGGGCTCCCCATGGCGGGCGTCAACGCGGTGCGGCGCATCCTGCCCGGTGTACTGAAGGCGATGGGGCAGCGGGCCGAGCTGGTGGAGCGGGGGCGGCGGGCCACGACCGACCTGTTCACGGGGATCATCAAGCGGTACTCGTTCGGGTCCAGGGAGGTCGACCCGGCGGTCGCGCGGTTCGCCGAGCGGCTGATCGAGGGCACGCCGATCGACGTTGTCGCGCAGTTCTATCCGGCGTTCGTCGACCACGACAAGACGGAGGCGCTGGCGTACTTCGCCGAGCTGCCCGTGCTCGTGCTGTCCGGAGTCAAGGACCTGGTCACGCCGAGCGAGCACAGCGAGGCGATCGCGGACCTGCTGCCGGACGCGGAGCTGGTGCTCGTGCCGGACGCCGGGCACCTGGTGATCCTGGAGCATCCGGAGGTCGTCACCGACCGCCTCGCCGACCTCCTCACCCGCGCGGGCGCCGTCCCGGCAGGCGCTACCGTGGGCGGCTATGGAAGCACCAGCAGCACCGCACGACCCGGCTGACACCGTGCCCGTCACCGCTCGGCTCACCGTCAACCGTCCCGACCAGATGCGGGAGTTGGGCCGCCGTCTGGCCAAGCTGCTGCGGGCCGGTGATCTCGTGATGCTCACCGGGGAGCTCGGCGCGGGCAAGACGACGCTGACCCGCGGGCTCGGCGAGGGGCTCGGTGTGCGGGGCGCGGTCACCTCCCCGACCTTCGTGATCGCGCGCGTGCACCCCGCCCTCGGTGACGGGCCACCACTGGTCCATGTGGACGCGTACCGCCTCGGCGGAGGGCTCGGCGAGATGGAGGACCTCGACCTCGATGTCTCGCTGCCGGACTCGGTGGTCGTAGT
>CBFGQM010000088.1:0-16102 GCA_965650905.1 uncultured Streptomyces sp.
AGGTTCTTCTGCATCAGGATCAGCTCCCGCGGGTGGTCAGCGCACTGGGCGTAGCCGGGTGCGTAGCGCCGGTTGAAGCCAACGGCCAGGCTGGTGTCCCGCTGCTCCGCGAGCCGCACCAGGCGTCACTGTCGGCGAGTTCGTACGCCATCGGCTTGTCGACATAGGTCGCCACGCCCGCCTCGAGGAGCCGTGTCACGATCTCGGGGTGCGCGAGGGTGGGCGCGTGCACGAACGCGGCGTCGAGGTCGTGGCCGAACAATTCGCAGAGGTCGGTGTGACGGCGCTCGGCCGGGATGTGGAGGCGCTCGGCGACCCTGGTGAGGGTGGCGGGCGTCCGCGTGTGCAGATGCAGTTCGAGGTCCGGCTGAGTGGTGAGCACCGGCAGGTACGCCTTCAGCGCGATGTCACCGAGTCCGATGCAGCCGACCTTCACTGGGGTCTCCTCTTGGAGGTCTTGTTCGAGGTCCGAGGGGTGCGGGGCGTCATCACGGCGTCCGCCGCCGGTTCGTGCTGCTCCGCCACCGGGTCCTCCTCACTCGTCAGCCGGCCGTCCCACCCGGCTCTCGACACTAACGGGCACATCCCGCTCTGGCGGCTCCGTACGCCGCTGGGCCAGGCCGGTGACGGGCGGGACCCGGCCCGCGACGCGCCACCGGACCGGGTCCTGACGCACCGATGTCAGCCCAGGTTCGGGATCCGCCAGTCGACCGGGGCGTGGCCCTGTCGGGCCACCGCCTCGTTGAGCTGCGTGAAGGGTCGCGAGCCGAAGAACTTCTTGGCGGACAGCGGCGAGGGGTGTGCGCCCTTGACCACCGCGTGCCGCTCCTCGTCGATCAGTGGGAGCTTCTTCTGCGCGTAGTTGCCCCACAGCACGAAGACCGCAGGGTCGGGCCGGGCGGCCACGGCCCGGATCACGGCGTCCGTGAACTTCTCCCAGCCCTTGCTCTTGTGCGAGTTGGCCTCACCGGCACGGACCGTCAGCACCGCGTTGAGCAGCAGGACGCCCTGCTCGGCCCATGGCATCAGATAGCCGTTGTCCGGCACGGGGTGGCCGAGCTCCTCCTTCATCTCCTTGTAGATATTGCGCAGCGAGGGCGGTGTCTTCACACCGGGGCGGACCGAGAAGCACAGGCCATGACCCTGGCCCTCGCCGTGGTATGGGTCCTGGCCAAGGATCAGGACCTTCACTCGTTCGTACGGCGTCGCGCCGAGCGCGGCGAAGACCTCCTCGCGCGGAGGGTAGACGGGGCCCCGCTCGCGCTCCTCCTCGACGAAGTCGGTGAGCTCCTTGAAGTAGGGCTTCTGCAGCTCTTCGCCCAGGACGCCGCGCCAGGACTCGGGCAGCATGGCGGTGTCGGTCACGTCAACTTCCTCCGTTGTGCGCTTGCTTCACGGCCGCAGCGTGCGTTCGGCCGTGGACGGCCGCGCAGGGCGCGGCCGTCTTCAGAGCACAGAACCTACAGGCGCCCACTGACAATGGGGCCCGAGGACGGGGCTACCAGCTGGTCTTCCGGTACAGCTCCCATAGCGTCATAATCGTCGCCCGGTCGATGGCCTGCTCGGCACCGCCGATCTCTTCGTTCGCGACCACGTACTGCTTGGCCTGCCACAGCGGCAGCAGCCGCGCGTCGTCGACGAGGATCTGCTGGGCCTTCTTGAACTGGGTGGCCACCGCGCCACGGTCGCTCTCACGGCGGGACTCGGGGATCAGTTTGCCCGTGATCTCGGGTGCCTCGTACGGGGTACCGAGCGCGTTGTTCTTGCCCACGAACGGTGCGATGAAGTTGTCGGCATCGGGGAAGTCGGGGTTCCAGCCGCGTCCGAACACCTGGTACTCGCCCTTCTGGTAGCCCGCCACGTACGTCTTCCAGGGGCGGCTCTTGAGCGTGACGGTGAACAGGTCGGAGGCCTCGAGCTGCCGCTTCAGCTCCTCGAAGGCCGGCTTGGTCTGGGAGCCGTAGCGGTCGGTGGTGTACCAGAGGGTGAGCGGGACGCGTTCGGTGATGCCCGCGTCCGTGAGTATCTGCTTGGCCTTGTCCGCGCTGGGTTTCCCGAATTGGTCGAAGAAGCCCGAACTGTGGCCGACCAGGCCACTGGGGATCATGGAGTACAGCGGCTCGACGGTGTCCTTGTAGATGTTGTGGGCGAGAGCCGGGCGGTCGACGACCTGGGCGACCGCCTTGCGGACCGCGGGCTTCTTGGCCCATGGATCCCGTGGGTTGAACACGAGGTAGCTGATCTCGGTGGCCGGGTACTCGAGGAGTTGGAGTCCCTGCCTGTCGCCGTCTGTCTCGATGTCCAGGATGTCCGGGGCGCCGAGACCACGGTAGACGGCATCGATCTGCTTGGCCTTGAGGGCGGCAAGCTCCTTGGACGAATCCTGGAAGTAGCGGATGGTGACGGCGCTGTTCTTGGGGTCCGCGATGCCCTTGTATTTGTCGTTGCGAACGAGTTTGGCCTGCTTGCCCTCCTCGTAGGAAGCCAGGCGGTACGGCCCCGAGCCTGAGACCTCACAGTCCTTGCAGAGCTCGTCCGCGGGGTACTCGTCGGGGTCCACGATCGACATGGCGGGCGTGGACAGCACGTAGGGGAAGGTGGCGTCGGGCTGGTTGAGGTGGAAGACGACCTCACGGTCGTTCTTCACCTGCACCCGGGACAGGGTTCCCAGCAGGCCGGCGGGGCCGCCGTTGACGTTGATCTTCTTGATCCGGTCGATGGAGTGCTTGACGGCGCCGGCGTCCAGCGGGTGCCCGTCGGAGAACTGCAGGCCCTCGCGCAGCGTGCACTTGTACACCGTGCTCGCGGCGTTCGTGAACTCACAGCTCTGGGCAGCGTCGGGCTCGGGCTTGGACGAACCTGTGGGGATGTTCAGCAGGGTCTGGTGGACGTTACGGAACAGCTCCCAGGAGTTGTCCCAGGAGGCCGCCGGATCCAGTGTGCTGGGCGCGCTGGTCGTTCCCACGACGATCGGCTTCTCGTCGTTGGAGGATTCCGAGGAGAAGAGACCGCATCCGGCGACCAGCGCTATGGACATGACCGCCCCCAGCTGACGCAGGTATCTGTCCCGCTTGAACACGCGCACCATCCTCGATCGGCGATACCACAAGCGTGGCCAGACGATACCGCAGTGCCCGGTCGCTCGACCCGCCGCCCTGGCAGGCACCTGATCAGCGCGTACGCCTGTGATGGGGCAGCGTTTCCGATCTCTGCGCGGTTTTCGCCGACGGGCGCCCGCGGGGTGGCGGGCGGTTTCTGCCCGGCCGCGCGGGCGCCCGCCACCGTCGTCAGCCGACGCCGGCGTTGAGGAGGATGCCGCCGTCCACCACGAGGGTCTGCCCGGTGATCCAGTCCGACTGCTCCGAGGTCAGGAACGCGGCGGCACCGCCGATGTCCGACGGCACGCCGAGCCGGCCGAGCGGGTAGGCCGCGGCCACCTCCGCCTCGCGTCCCTCGTACAGAGGCTTGGCGAACTGGGTCTTGACCACGGCCGGGGCGATCGCGTTGACCCGCACCCGGGGCGCGAACTCTTGCGCCAGTTGCAGGGTCAGGTTGATCATCGCGGCCTTGCTGACGCCGTACGCGCCGATGAAGGGCGAGGCCGAGACCCCGGCGACGGAGGAGATGTTGACGATCGCACCGCCGTTCTCGCTCTGCCAGGCCTTCCACGTCCGCTGGGCGAATCCGAGCGCCGAGATCACATTGGTCTCGAAGACCCTGCGGGCGACCTTGAGGTCCAGCTCGGCGATCGGGGCGAAGACCGGGTTCGTACCAGCGTTGTTGACCAGGAAGTCGACGCGACCGAAGGCCTCCATGGTGCGCTCGACGGCGATGGCCTGGTGGGCCTCGTCGTGGGCCTTGCCCGCGACGCCGATGACACGGTCGGCGCCGAACTTCTCGACAGCTTCCTTCAGTGCTTCCTCGTTGCGGCCGGTGATGCACACCCGGTCACCGCGGGCGAGCAGCGCCTCGGCGACGCCGTGGCCGATGCCGCGGCTCGCGCCGGTGACGAGCGCGACCTTGCCCGAGAGTTCCACCGTGGTCATGTCCCTTTTCCCCAGCCCTACTCGAGCGGTCCACCGGCAACGTACAGCACCTGACCGGAGACGAATCCGGCGTCGTCACCCGCGAAGAAGGCGATCGCGTTCGCGATGTCGTCCGGCTTGCCGACACGCTGTACGGGGATCTGGGTCGCGGCGGCGGCCTGGAACTCCTCGAAGCCCATGCCGACGCGCTCCGCGGTGGCCCTGGTCATCTCGGTGACGATGAAGCCGGGCGCCACGGCGTTCGCGGTGACGCCGAACTTGCCGAGCTCGTGCGCGAGCGTCTTGGTGAAGCCCTGCAGACCGGCCTTGGCGGCGGAGTAGTTGGCCTGGCCGCGGTTGCCGAGCGCCGAGGACGAGGAGAGGTTGACGACCCGGCCGAACTTGGCGTCCACCATGTACTTCTGGACGGCGCGCGTCATCAGGAAGGCGCCGCGCAGGTGCACGTTCATGACCGTGTCCCAGTCGGAGGCGCTCATCTTGAAGAGAAGGTTGTCGCGCAGCACGCCCGCGTTGTTCACCAAAATCGTCGGCGCGCCGAGCTCCTCGGCGATCCGCGTCACGGCGGCCTCGACCCGGGCCTCGTCGGAGACGTCGCAGCCGACGGCGACGGCCTTGCCGCCGGCGGAGGTGATCTTCTCCACGGTGTCCTTGCACGCGGCCTCGTCGAGATCGATCACCGCGACGGCCCGCCCCTCGGCAGCCAGTCGTACGGCGGTCGCGGCACCGATGCCGCGCGCGGCACCGGTGACCACGGCGACGCGCTGTTCAGTGGTGGACAATTGCTGGTCCTCCTCGCTCTTGAAAAGTCTGCGGCCCACGATACGCCCCTGAGATGAGCGACCGCTTAGCACCCTTGGCGGACGTGACGCTAGGAGCCCGGGCACGCGGTGTCAACGCCACAACGCGCAGACGCGCGGGAGTGATCCATCACCGCGCCGGCAGGTCGAGCAGCCGCTCGAACTCGGCCGGCCACGAAGGAGTACGCACGGCAGTGCACGAGCATGCCCTCGGCCTGCGAGTGAACGTACTCAGCGACGTACAGGTGGATGGGCTCCGTCGCCGATCTTGTGACGCGGCCGATTCAGTGCCTTTGGGTACGCGGGAAGGCGGTGCGGCGAAGCCGGCTCAGTAGCGGTAATCGGGCCAGTGCGGGTCCTCCCAGCGAGCGGGACCGGTGAGTCCCATGAGCCGTATCCGGTGAAGCCGTTCCTCGGGAACGTCCTGGGCTCGCAGCCGCGCAGGGGCGTGGCGGACCAGCCAGGCCGCGAGCTCGGCGCGCAGGGCGTCTGCGTTGTCCCACGCGTCCCATGGAAGTTGGTCTTCCAGCAAGTCGGACTCCCAGTGGGCTGCCGCTTCGGCCAGGTGCCGGTCGGACACGCGGTGATCGAGTGCCTCCCAGGTGCTGAGCCACGGGCCGAGCGTGCCGGAAGCCTCGGCGCACAGCGCGAGGACCTCATACACAGGGACAGCGGGATCCGGGTCGGTGAGGCTGTAGGCCCACCAGGCATGCAGGAACTCGCGCACCGCCGCGCTCCGGGGCGCAGGCCACTGCCGCCAGTGACCACGAGCAAACGAACGTCCGACCTCATCCATACCGAACATGGGTTCCACGAGGCCGCTGACCAGCGCCCTGGCGAACTGAGGCAGGATACGGCGCAGCACCGCGCCGTGATCGTTCCAGTCGCCGGCATACCAGGTGCGATGCAGAAGATCCGGGTCGAGCTCCACGTCCGGGACCTTCAATTGCGCAAGCTCTTCTGCACTGCCCCAGTGGCATGCGCACTGGTTCTCGTCGCCGCGGGCGGTCATACCGCGAAACGTGACGGCCAAGCCGTCCAGAGCACGGTCGAGTCGCAGTCGTGCGGGAGTGTCGTCGAGGTTCATCGTTGTCGGCACAGCCTCACGGGGACTCCGGGTGGCTACCGCCAACCGAAGGTCGAAACGCTACCACTCCCCCGCTCATCCGTACGCGGCGGGGGACGTTCACACGTACGCCGACATCGCCGAAACCGCCCGCCACCGCCGGTCTTCGCCACCATCGACGTGCCCGCGCAACTGGCCGCCCACCTCGCACTGCTGACCGCCACGACACCGACCCGGTCGCCGACCGCGTAGGCAAACACGGGCAGCCCCGGCAGGAGCGTGACGGGCACCATCACACCGCCCGCCTGCCTGACGTCGCCACTGGTCGTCTTGTCCTGCGGCCGTTCATCCCGAACGTCCCGGGAACTCCGGCCGGGCAAAGAGCAGACGTAAGGCACGTCTCGGCCCGCCGTGGCGGCGTCCGGCATCCGTCCGGAGGAACTTCCTTCGCCTTAGCCGTTGCAATGCCCTGCGCCGGACGGCTTGGAGGCGATCCTGCAGTCCTGCCCGAGCGAGCCACATGTCACGCCGCCGCCGAGCCGTACTCCACGAAAGGGTTGCATGGACATCCTGCTCATCGCCAGTGCGTTCAACAGCCTGTGCCAACGGGTCTACGTCGAACTCGTCGACCGGGACCACCAGGTGGACGTCGTGCTGGCCTCGGCGGGCAACGACGCCGTCCGGGAAGCCGTGAGGGAGGTCCGGCCGGAGCTGATCATCGCTCCGATGCTCAAGACTGCGATTCCGCAGGACGTGTGGCGGGAGCACACGTGTCTGATCGTCCACCCGGGTCCGCCCGGCGACCGCGGCCCGTCGTCCCTCGACTGGGCCATCACCGACGGCTCCCCACGCTGGGCAGTGACCGTGCTGCAGGCCGAAGCGGAGATGGACGCCGGTGGTATCTGGGCCACCGTGCCGTTCTGGGTGCCGCCGGTCGGCAAGAGCGAGCTGTACCGCACCGAGGCTTCCGACGCTGCGGTGGCCGCCGTTCTGCAGGCCGTGGAACGCTACGCGGACGGCTCGTTCACACCGCAGACGCAAGACGACCCCTCGTCCGTCCGTGTCACCTGCCGTGACGTCTTCCGGCAACCGCAGCGGCGCATCGACTGGCGAGCGGACGACACGAGGACGGTGCTGCGCAAGCTGCGCGGCGCCGACTCCCAGCCGGGCGTCCTCGACGAGATTCTGGGTCAGGAAGTCTTCCTGCACGGCGGCCACCCCGAGGACCGGCTCCGAGGCAGTCCCGGCGAGCTGCTCGCCACCCGGCACGGCGCGGTGTGCCGGGCCACCCGCGACGGAGCGGTGTGGATCACGGAACTCCGGCCGCGCCATGGTTCCGGCGACCCGGCCGCCTTCCGACGGCCGGCCACCTGCGTCCTCGGTGACCGTGCCGAAGCGTTGCCCGAGTCGCCGGCCCCGCTGGAACTCCCCC
Organism: uncultured Streptomyces sp.; assembly: GCA_965650905.1. GTDB lineage: Bacteria > Actinomycetota > Actinomycetes > Streptomycetales > Streptomycetaceae > Streptomyces. The sequence goes on from CBFGQM010000088.1 coordinate 7,342, forward strand.
CGCAGCGACGCACCTGGACCGACATCCGCTACCGGCAGTACGGCAACGTCGGCTTTCTGACGTTCGGCTTCCCCGGCGGTGCGATGAGCACGGACCAGTGCCGCCGTCTGCTCGCCGCCTACCGCCACGCCCTGGACCGGCCCACTTCGGTGCTGGTGTTCGGCAGCGCACGCGACTTCTTCTCCAACGGCATCCACCTCAACGTCATCGAGGCGGCAGCCGACCCGGCCGAAGAGTCCTGGAGCAACCTCACTGCCATGAACGACCTCGTCGAGGCGGTACTGCGGACCACGGACCGGCTGGTGGTCGCCGCGCTGAGCGGCAACGCCGCGGCCGGCGGCGCCATGCTCGCGCTGGCGGCGGACGAGGTGTGGTGCCGTGCCGGATCGGTGCTCAATCCGCACTACCGGCGTATGGGGTTGTACGGGTCGGAGTTCTGGACGTATTCCCTCCCCCGCCGTGTCGGCATGGTGACGGCCGAACGGCTGATGAACCAGGCCGTGCCGGTGAGCGCCCGGGCGGCCGCGGACATGGGCCTGGTCGACCGCCTGGTGGCGACTTCCGCGCAGGACTTCTCCGCCGAGGCCGACCGCATGGCGGCGGCACTCGCCGACGCACCCGACCTGCACAAGAGAATCGTCGCCAAGGATGCGGCGCGCATGCGGGACGAGGAGCAGCGACCGCTCGCGCAGTACCGCCGGCACGAGCTCGGCCGCATGCGCCGCATCTTCTTCGATCCCGAAGCGCCGTATCACGCGCTGCGCTCGGCGTTCGTCCGGAAGACACCGACCGGGCCCGCCCGGCCGCTGTCCTCGCCCGACACGCGTCCCCAGCCCGCCGCGCCGTGGCCGGCCGCCCGGCCGGACCGATTCCGAGCGGGCGGCCTGCTGCCGAGAGAGCACGAGGGAGCGCGGTGACACGCACCCGCCTGCTCGTGGCCGGCATCGGCAACATCTTCCTTGCCGACGACGCTTTCGGCCCGGAGGTGGTCACCGCCCTGCGCAGACGGCCGCTGCCGCCAAAGGCACACGTCAGGGACTTCGGCATCCGCGGCATGGACCTCGCCTTCCAGTTGCTGGACGGCTACGAATCCGCCGTCTTCGTGGACGCCGCGCCCCGGGGCCACCGGCCCGGCACCCTCTCCCTCGTCGAGCCGGACATCCCGGATGCCACGGCCGCCGCTCGGGCCACGAGCGAAGCCCACGGCATGGACCCGGTGAAGGTGCTGGCGCTGGCCGCGCGCCTCAGTGACGGTGCTCTTCCGCGCATCGTCGTCCTGGCCTGCGAACCGCAGCTGCGGCTGCGGGGCGACGAGGAGGACGCCACCGTCGGCCTGAGCCCACCGGTGCGTGATGCCGTCGAGGGTGCCGTGTCCCTCCTGCACACGGTGGTCCCGCTGCTGCTGGCCGACCCCAGTGCCCCCCTGTCGTTCGGCCGGCCGGAGGATTCTCGCACCCGTCCCCCGGCCGGTCTTCCAGAAATCCCGGTCACCGCTCCCCAAGATCGGTAACGCCACTCCCGTCCTTACCTCGGCAGCTCGCCGCGCCCCGATCCCGAACAAGGAGCAAGCACGATGTGCCGGTCCGTCGACGTCAAGCAGGCCGTCCTCGCGAAGAACGACGGGCGGGCCGCGGCCTTGCGCAGCACCCTGGACAGGCAGCAGGTGACCATGGTCAATCTGCTGTCGAGCCCGGGCAGCGGCAAGACGGAACTGCTCGGCCTTGTCCTGGCCCGGGCCGTGGAGAAATGCATTGCGGCGGCGGCGCTCACCGCCGACCTGGCCACCGAGAACGACGCACACCGACTGGCACGGTCGGGCGCGCCGGTGAAGCAGCTGCTGACCGGCGGCCTGTGTCACCTGGAGGCCGGGCAGGTACGCGGTCACCTGGACGGCTGGCTGCCACCGGACACCGCGCTGCTGTTCGTGGAGAACGTCGGCAACCTGGTCTGCCCGGCCGCGTACGACCTCGGTGAGACGCTGCGGATCGTACTCATGGCGGTGACCGAGGGCGAGGACAAACCGTTGAAGTACCCCACCGCCTTCGCTTCCGCCCATGTGGTGGTGGTCACCAAGACCGACCTGGCCGAGGCCGCCGGTTTCGACGAGGGCGCCTTCGTCTCCCACGTCGAGCAGGTCAACCCGGGGGTGGACGTCCTGTGGACCAGCGCCCGCAGCGGTGCCGGGGTGGACGCCGTGCTGGAAAAGGTACTCGCCGTCCGGGCCGGAGCGCCCCGGCACCAACCTGCGCTGACGGGGCGGACACCCCACGATCCCGCGTCATGACCGCACCCGGCCCCACGGTGGTACGGCGCCGGGTCAGCGTCCACGGAGTCGTGCAGGGCGTCGGCTTCCGGCCGTTCGTGCACCGGCTGGCCACCGAGCACGCGTTGACCGGTTTCGTCACCAACGGCCCCAGCGGCGTGCTGGTCGAGGTCGAAGGCCCGGCCGGGAGCGTCGAGCAGTTCTGCGACCGACTCGCGCGCGAGCGGCCCCCGCTGGCGGTCGTCACCGGCATCCGGTCGACGGACGTGCCGCACACCGGGGCGATGGAGGGCTTCACCATCCGCCCCTCCGAACAGGGCGAAGGGCGCACCTTCCTGCCGCCGGACACCGCCACGTGCGACGCCTGCCTGCGGGAACTGGCGGACCCCGCCGACCGCCGCCACCGGCATCCGTTCATCACCTGCACCCACTGCGGTCCCCGCTTCACCATTGTCTCCGCGCTGCCGTACGACCGGGCGACCACCACCATGGACGCGTTCCCCATGTGCCCCGCCTGCGCGGCGGAGTACGGTGACCCCGCTGACCGGCGCTTCCACGCCCAGCCTGTCGCCTGCGCCGACTGCGGCCCCCGGCTCACGCTCGTCCCGGCGCCCGGCAGCGGAGTCCGGCCGGCTCTGGGCGCGGACGCGCTCGCCGGAGCGCGCCGCCTGCTCGCAGCGGGAAAGATCGTCGCCGTCAAGGGCCTCGGCGGCTACCACCTCGCGTGCGACGCGACCGACGCGACTGCCGTGGCCCGGCTGCGTGCCAGGAAGTGCCGCGGGGACAAGCCGTTCGCCGTGATGTGCGCGGACCTGGCCGACGCGCGGGAGATCGCCGAGGTCGGCGACGGCGAGCGCGCCGCCCTCACCGACCTGCGGGCTCCCATCGTGCTCCTGCGCCCGCGCGGCGGGCACCGGCTCGCCCCCGGGGTGTGCCCGCGTAGCCCTCACATCGGCGTCATGCTTCCCTACACCCCGGTGCACACCCTGCTGTTCGGCCTGCGCGGTGACCCACCCGGGCCGCGCATGCTCGTCATGACCAGCGGAAACCGCGCCGGTGAGCCGATCGTCACCGACGACCGGGAAGCGCTGACCCGGCTCGACGGCCTGGCCGACGCCTGGCTGGCCCACGACCGCGTCATCCAGTCCCCCTGCGACGACTCCCTGCTGCGGGTGCGCCCCGACGGCACGGATCAGGTCCTGCGCCGTTCACGCGGTTTCGTTCCCCGCCCGCTGCACCTGCCGGTCGCCGTCCGTCCGGCCCTCGCCGTGGGGGGCGACCTGAAGAACGCCCCATGCGTCGGGACGGGACGGCAGGCCTGGTTCGGCCCGCACATCGGCGACCTGGGCGACCTGACCACCCTGGAGGCCCTGAGGCGCGCGGAGCGGCATCTGCGGCGCCTGACCGGCATCCGGCCCTTGGTCGTGGCGGCCGACCGGCACCCGGGCTACCGCTCGGTGCGGTGGGCCCGTCAGCGTGCCGAGGGGCTGACGCTCCGCCCCGTGCAGCACCATCACGCCCACATCGCCTCCGCCATGGCCGAACACGGGCTTGACGGCTCCGCGCCGGTGATCGGCGTCGCCTTCGACGGCACCGGCTTCGGCGACGACGGCACCGTCTGGGGCGGTGAGGTCCTCATCGCCGACTACGACGGGTTCCGCCGCTACGCGCACCTGGCCCCCGCCCTCCTACCCGGCGGGGACTCTGGCGTGGCCAATCCCTGCCGCCTGGCCCTCGCCCGGCTGCACGCCGCGGCACTGCCCTGGGACAGCGCGCTGCCCAGTGCCTCCGTATGCGAGCCAACCGAACTGTCCCTCCTGGCGCGGCAGTTGGCACGGCGGGTGGCGTGCGCCGAGACGTCGAGCATGGGCCGGCTGTTCGACGCCGTGTCCTCCCTGGCGGGCCTGTGCCACCGCTCGGGCTACGAGGCACAGGCCGCCCTCGAACTGGAGGCGGCGGCCGCCCACGCCTGGCACGCCGACACCGCCGTCTACTCCTTCGGCATCCGCCGCGGCAACCGTCAGGCGGCGGCAAAAACGCCGGATGCCCTGCTGTTCGACCCCGCGCCGGTTCTGCGCGCGGTCGTCACGGACCTGAGGCGCGGCACACCCCCGGCCGTGCTCGCCGCCCGCTTCCACCGTGGCGTCGCCGCTGCCGTCGCGCGCGTCTGCCGACGCGCACGCGAGGACACCGGCGTCGAGACAGTCGCCCTCACCGGTGGCGTGTTCGCCAACGCGCTGCTCGAGGACGCGTGCACGGCCCTGCTGGCCGCGGACGGCTTCACGGTGCTGCGGCACCAAGAGGTACCGCCGGGCGACGGAGGACTCGCCCTTGGCCAGCTCGTCGTGTCAGCGCGCGAGGGCCCACCTGAGTGGCAGTCAGCGGCCAACCGAAGAAACCGACACCCGGAGTGACCCATGTGTCTGGCAGTGCCCGGCAGAGTGACGGCCGTCGAGAAAGACGTCGAGATGAACACCGAGCCCCTCACCGGGCTGGTCGACTTCGGCGGCGTGCACAAACGCGTCTGCCTCGAGTACGTCCCCGACGTGCGGGTCGGCGAGTACGTCATCGTGCACGTCGGGTTCGCGCTCCAGCGCCTGGACGAGGAGTCCGCGCAGGCGTCGTTGCGGCTCTTCGAAGAACTCGGGTTGCTCGAGGAGGAGTTCGGCGACTCCTGGGACCGGGCGGCGGCTGAGGCCGGCCTGCCTGTGCCGGACCAGCCGCGGGAACCCGGCCCGGCCGCGCCGACCTCACATGCGCACCGCGGCGATGTCGAAGGAGGAGTCCGATGAAGTACCTCGACGAGTTCCACAACCCCGAGCTGGCGCGGAGACTGCTCGACGAGATCCACGCCACGGTCACCCGGCCCTGGGCGCTGATGGAGGTCTGCGGCGGGCAGACCCACTCCATCATCCGGCACGGCATCGACCAGCTCCTGCCCGACCAGGTCGAGCTGATCCACGGGCCGGGCTGCCCGGTCTGCGTCACACCGCTGGAGATGATCGACAAGGCACTGGAGATCGCCTCGCGGCCCGAGGTGACCTTCTGCTCCTTCGGGGACATGCTGCGGGTACCCGGCAGCGACCATGACCTGTTCCGGGTCAAGGGCGAAGGCGGCGACGTCCGCGTCGTCTACTCCCCCCTCGACGCACTCCAACTCGCCCGCAATCGCCCGGACCGCGAGGTCGTGTTCTTCGGCATCGGCTTCGAGACGACCGCTCCGGCCAACGCGATGGCCGTGCACCAGGCCCGCCGCCTGGGCATCACGAACTTCAGCCTGCTGGTGTCCCACGTGCGGGTGCCGCCCGCGATCGAGGCGATCATGACCGCGCCGTCCTGCCGCGTGCAGGGCTTCCTCGCCGCCGGGCACGTGTGCAGCGTGATGGGCACCGAGGAGTACCCGGACCTGGCCGAGCGGCATCGCGTGCCGATCGTGGTCACCGGCTTCGAACCGCTGGACATCCTGGAGGGCATCCGGCGCGCCGTCCACCAACTGGAGCGCGGCGAGCACCAGGTGGAGAACGCCTATCCGCGCGCGGTACAGGACGCGGGCAACCCGGCCGCCCTGCGCATGATCGAGGAGGTGTTCGAGGTCACCGACCGCTCGTGGCGCGGTATCGGACGGATCCCCGACAGCGGCTGGCGGCTCACCCGAGCCTTCCGCGACCACGACGCGGAGCACCGCTTCGACGTCACCGGCATCCGCACCGAGGAATCCGGCGTCTGCCGCAGCGGCGAGGTCCTCCAGGGCCTGATCAAGCCGACCCGGTGCGAAGCGTTCGGAACCGTCTGCACCCCGCGCACCCCGCTGGGCGCCACGATGGTCTCCAGCGAGGGCGCCTGCGCCGCCTACTACCTCTACCGGCGGACACAGGACCGGACCCACCTGTCAGCAACTCCCGTACCAGCAACTCACGCACCGCAGAAGGAGATGAACTCCGTTGGCTGACACGGCCGTCCCGGCGAGCGTGGATCCGTCGACGTGGTCCTGCCCGGCCCCACTGCGTGACCAGCCGGTCGTCGTGATGGGACACGGCGGCGGCGGCGCGCTGTCCGCGGAGCTGATCGAGCAGGTCTTCGCCCCCGCCTACGGCAACGAGATCCTGTCCGCGTTCGGCGACTCCGCCGTCGTACACCTGGGCAGCGCCCGCCTGGCCTTCTCCACCGACTCCTACGTGGTCAGGCCCCTGTTCTTCCCCGGAGGAAGCATCGGGGACCTGGCGGTCAACGGCACCGTCAACGACCTGGCCATGAGCGGAGCCGTGCCCGCCTTCCTGTCGGCGGCAGTCGTCCTGGAGGAGGGCGTGAACATGCGCGTGGTCGACCGGGTCGCCCGTGCCATGGGCGCGGCCGCGCGGGCGGCGAAAGTCACCATCGCCACCGGGGACACGAAGGTCGTCGAGGCTGGACACGGAGACGGCGTGTACGTCACGACCTCCGGGATCGGGGTGGTCCCGGACGGCGTCGACATCCGCGCCCAGCGCGCCACGCCGGGTGACGCCGTCATCGTCAGCGGCCCGATCGGCATGCACGGTATCGCCGTCATGAGCGTGCGCGAGGGACTCGAGTTCGGTGCCGAGGTGGCCAGTGACACCGCCCCACTCGCCGGCCTGGTGGCGGCCATGCTGCGCGTCACCGCGGACATCCACGTGCTGCGGGACCCGACCCGTGGCGGTCTCGCCGCCTCACTCAACGAGATCACCGGCGCCTCGGGCACCGGCGTGCGACTGACGGAGCGGACCATCCCGGTACCGGAGGCCGTCGCCAACGCGTGCGGGTTTCTCGGTCTGGACCCGCTCTATGTCGCCAACGAGGGGCGGCTGGTCGCGTTCGTGCCGCGGCAGTCGGCCGACGCGGTCCTGGAGGCGATGCGGGCACATCCGCACGGGGCCGACGCCGCGCTCATCGGTGAGTGCGTCGCCGACCACCCCGGCACGGTGGTGGTGTCCACCGCACTCGGCGGCACCCGGGTCGTGGACCTGCCGCTCGGGGAGCAGCTGCCGCGCATCTGCTGAGCTGCCGGCGCTCCGATCACCGTCTCGGCCAGGCCGTTCAGCCGCTCGCCTCGGCGAAGTCGACCCCGGTGATCTCCAGCTCGCGCCCGCTGCGCAGTCCCTGGGACGGTCGGTCGCAGCGCGGGCACCAGAAGAACGGCGGTACGCCCACCGCGAACTCCTCGGCGCACGGCCCGCAGTAGGCGACGGCGGCTACCTCCTCGACCACCAGGTCCGCCGCCGCCAGCGCCGTCCCGCCCCGGGCCACCTCGAACGCGAACTCCAGCGCCGCGGGTACCACGCCGGACAGTTCGCCGACGCGCACGTTCACGGTGGAGACCGCGTTCGGGCCGTGGTTCCGGGCGACCTCGTCCGCCTGCTCGACGATCGCGGTGGCGATCGACAACTCGTGCACGGTCGTCACCGCGGGTGTCGGGAGCCGGACGGGAAGGCGGCCATCCGCCAGATCCGGACCTCGCGCACCAGTCCCGGGATCTCCCGGATCAGCAGGGCCAGTGCCGCCCCTCCGACGAGTACTGCCTCGGCGGTCAGTACGCGTCGAGCCGTCAGCTGTGCCATGTGGTGCTCCTCACCCCGGTGGAATGTTCGGCATGACCTTCATGATCGCGTTGTGCTTCTTCCAGTGGACGCCCGTCGAACGCCGCGCGTCGGCGGTGCCGTCCCTGTGGTGTCCGGCCTGGAGCCCATAGGGCCCCTTGTTGCCCTGGTGGAGGCCGAGGACATGGGTGGGCGTGTCCGGCTTCACATGCGGCTTTCCGACCCTGATCCTGCCCATCACGTGCTCCTCGTGGTTGTCGTGGTTGTCGTCGTGGTGAGGTCCGCGAAGAACCTCTCGACGGCGGGCCACACCCGTGCCCCGCCCGACAGTCCCCGCCACTCCCGTCTCACCACGGCGACCATCCGGAAACACTCGTCGACCGGCACGATCCAGTGGTGCTGCTGCTCACGGGCGGTGTTCACCAGCAGCGCCTCGATGTCGGGTGCCACCGTCTCCAGCTCCGGACATCCGGCGACGACCTTTTGCCAGGCGGCGGCGTCCACCTCCCACCGGGTCGGGCCCGCGGGGCTCGGGTAGTGAGCGACCACCGCGCCGTCGGCGCGCGGCACGAAGAAGGCCAGGCCGACGGGCACGCCCAGCGGCTCGGTGTCCACCGGGGAAAGCCGCACCCGACGCTGCGGGATCAGCCGGTGGTGCCCCTCGCTCGCCTCGCCCCTGACGAACAGCAGCGAGCAGGGCCGGCATGCGCACAGCACCTCCTCCCGTTGGCCGTCGTACAGGTGACGGTGGCCATCCGGGACCGGCGCCCCGCACAGGTCGCACCGTTCCTCGGCCGCCGAGCGACCGCCTGCGGCCGACCCGACGAGCCGGGCCAGGGCGCCGGCGGTGGTCACGACGTCCCCCGGGGCTGTGCACGCCGACGCGTCACCGTGCCCAGGGGCACGAACGCGGCGGCTCGGCGACCGGTGTCGGGCTCCTGCTCGA
>CBFGQM010000089.1:0-15975 GCA_965650905.1 uncultured Streptomyces sp.
GCTTGAAGGTCTCGACGTCCGCGTCGGTGGGCTCGGTACGCGGGGTGGGAGGCGGGGGCGTTTCCATGCCTGTACGTAAGTCTCTCTGGGTGAGTTCACTGGTCGGCGGCGTCGGCCTTGTCGACGCCGTCCCAGACGTTGGAGTACCAGGGACGGTCCGCCGCCACCTGGTCCCTACGCGACTCCTTCGCCGCGCCGGGGGCAATCACGATGTAGCCGGTCTCGCCCGGCATCACATAATGCAGCCGCTCCCGGATCCGCTGCTCGGCGTATGTGTCGTCCTGCCAGCGAGCCTTGAGGTCGCGTAGCTGCTCGACCCGCTCACGGGCCTGCTCCCGCTCCCGCTCGAGGTCGGCGATCTCGGCGCGCTGGGAGACGTACTGCCGTATCGGGTAGGCCAGGGCGACGACAAGGGAGCACAGGACGAGAGCGAGGAGCGCGGCCCGCCCCGTCAGCCGGGAGCGGCGGGCCTGGCGCTTGGTCTGGGAGCGGTACACGCGGGCCGCGGTCTGCTCGCCGAGCAGCCGCAGCCTGGTCGCGGTGGAGAACCGGTCTGGGTCCTTCACGGCCATGCCAACGCCCCCTTCACACGCGCGTACGTCCCCGCACACGGTACGGGACCGAGTGCGGGGACGTTCGTACGGCGGGACTGTGCCCCTTTGTCCGCAGGTCAGCCTCGCACGCAGGTCAGCCCTTGAAGCGGGGGAACGCGCTGCGTCCCGCGTACACCGCCGCGTCGTCGAGGATCTCCTCGATGCGCAGCAGCTGGTTGTACTTGGCGACGCGCTCGGAGCGAGCGGGGGCGCCGGTCTTGATCTGGCCGCAGTTGGTGGCGACGGCCAGGTCGGCGATGGTGACGTCCTCGGTCTCGCCGGAGCGGTGGGACATCATGCACTTGAAGCCGTTGCGCTGGGCGAGCTCCACGGCGTCCAGGGTCTCGGTCAGCGAACCGATCTGGTTGACCTTGACGAGCAGGGCGTTGGCGGAGCCCTCCTCGATACCGCGGGCCAGGCGCTCCGGGTTGGTGACGAACAGGTCGTCGCCGACAAGCTGGACCTTGGAGCCGAGCTTGTCGGTGATGGCCTTCCAGCCGGCCCAGTCGTCCTCGAACAGCGGGTCCTCGATGGAGACGAGCGGGTACGCCGCGACGAGCTCGGCGTAGTACTCGGTCATCTCGGCGGCGGAGCGCTCCTTGCCCTCGAAGACGTACGAGCCGTCCTTGTGGAACTCGGAGGCGGCGACATCGAGCGCGAGGGCGATCTGCTCGCCGGGGGTGTAACCGGCTTCCTTGATCGCCTCGAGGATGAGGTCGAGGGCCTCGCGGTTGGAGCCGAGGTTCGGGGCGAAACCGCCCTCGTCACCGAGGCCGGTGGCCAGGCGGCGGGACTTCAGCACCTTCTTGAGGGTGTGGTAGACCTCGGCGCCCCAGCGCAGCGCCTCGGAGAAGGACTCCGCGCCGATCGGGGCGATCATGAACTCCTGAATGTCCACGTTCGAGTCGGCGTGCGAGCCGCCGTTCAGGATGTTCATCATCGGGACGGGCAGCAGGTGCGCGTTCGGGCCGCCCAGGTAGCGGAAGAGCGGGAGGTCACTGGCCTCGGAGGCGGCGTGCGCGACGGCGAGGGAGACGCCGAGGATGGCGTTGGCGCCGAGGGAGCCCTTGTTCTCGGTCGCGTCCAGGTCGATCATCGCCTGATCGATCAGCCGCTGCTCGGTGGCGTCGTAGCCGACCAACTCCGGGCCGAGCTGCTCGATGACGGCGAGGACGGCCTTCTCGACCCCCTTGCCGAGGTAGCGGTTGGCGTCTCCGTCACGGAGTTCGACAGCCTCGAAGGCGCCGGTGGAGGCGCCGGACGGAACGGCGGCACGACCCGTGCTGCCGTCGTCGAGGCCGACCTCGACCTCGACCGTGGGATTGCCTCGGGAGTCCAGGATTTCCCGGGCTACGACGACGTCGATGGACGGCACGAGCATCTCCTTCTGGGATGTGACGCGGGTACACGGGCCGCATGGCCCGCCCAGCACGGAGCCGCGGCGGCTCCGTGAGACGAGCCTAACCGGCTCCGGGGGATCACCAGGCCGTCCGACCACCCCCTGGACGGAACTGGCGGTACGCATTGTTCCAGAACGGAACAAACGGGAGGGGGGCAGGGAGGAACAGCGAGGAGGCCGGGCGCGGGAAAGCGAGGGAGGGAGGGCGGGCGGGAGGTGGGGCGAGGGAGGGGGCAGGAGGGAAGGGGCAGGAGCAAGGGCGGCAAGGGAAAACCCGCCACGGCGCATGCGGAGGGAACACACACCGGGGCGGGGAACCCGTGGGGACGGGGCACACTCCCGGGATCTTTGACGGGAGTATTCTCCGGGTGACTTTTCAGACCTCTTTAGACCTCTTTAGACCTCTTCAGCCTGCATGGCTTTCTTATGAGAGGGATATGCGGAGGGTAGGGTCCCCCGAAGATGGCGTCGGGTCAGATTCGGGTCAGCGAGGTGCAGCTGCTGGCCCGGGTAGATGAAGTCCGCATCGTCGATGATGTCGTCGTTCAGCTTGAACAGCTTTCGCCAGCCGCCCTTGACGTTGTGCTCCTTGGCGATCTCGCTCAGGGTGTCGCCCTTGACGACCTTGTACTCGCCGTCGCCCTTCTTGACCTTCTTACCGGTCGGGGTCTCGACGGTCTTGGGCGTGGAGCGCTCCTCGGATCGGGGGGCGCGCTCCTTGGCCGGCGCGGACTGCTGCGCGGGCCGCTGCTGGGACTCCTGCTTGGACTTTTGCTGGGACTGCTGCTCGGACTGCTGCTGGGACTCCTGTTCGGACTTTTGCTGGGACTGCTGCTCGGACTGCTGGGTGTTCTGCTGCGCGGCACCGGAATCCGCGGACGCGCCGCCACCGTCGTACGCGGCGCCGGACAGGCCCTTACCGCAGACCGGCCAGGCACCCCTGCCCTGGCTTGCGAGGACCTTCTCGGCGATCTCGATCTGCTGGGCCTTGGATGCCTGGTCGGCGGTGGCGGCGTACTGCGTGCCGCCGTACCCGGCCCAGGTGGAGGCCGAGAACTGGAGGCCGTGACGCCTGCGAGGTGAGCTGTCGGGTTCGGGCCGTGTCCGCGGAATTTCAAAGACGATCAGGGCCTGTGAGACTCATGTCTCATTTTCGTCAAACTGGACATTCAGCCTGAACTATCGCCAGTTTTCGACCAATTTGAGGATTTTGTCATCACTCAGTCAGTGCCGAGTTCAAGGCTCTGACCGGGAAAGATGAGGTCCGGGTCGGCGCCCACGGTCTCCTTGTTCTCGGCATAGAGCTCGGGCCACCCGCCCTCGAGGCCAAGGGAGTCGGCGATGGCCCAGAGACTGTCCCCGGAACGGACGACGTACGAGCCGTCGGCCGCGTCACGCAAGGCACTGCCGCCACGCGAGGCATGCCGGCCGAGGAAGTCGTCCGCACGCGAGGCCGCGGCGCCCTCCTCGGCACTGCCGCCGCGATGACGACCGGTGCCGGCACCTGCGTCCGCGGTCGCACCCGCGTTCACGCTCACGTCCAAACCGATCGAAAAATCATTACTCTGCCCGAAGTTGTCCGAGTCATCACCTTTCGCCGCACCTACGGGCGAGCTGTCGGGACTCGGTGATGTGGCGCCGCTTCCACCGACGGAGTCTTGTGTCGCATCGATTGACTCCGCGGCATCCGGCGTATCCGATGTGTCGGACTCCATGGAATCGTCGGTCGACGTCGAACCCGAACCCAGGCCCCCTCCCCCACCCAAGCCCGAACCCGAGTCGGTGGACGACGAGGTGGAGTCTCCCGCCACGCCGGTGGTGACATGGGCCGAGGCGGAGTCCTGCGCCAGGCCCACGACGAGCCCGCAGGTCGCCCGGGCACTGGTTCCCCGGTCCGCGAGGACCTTCTCGGCGACGGCTGTCTGCTGCGAGCGACTGGCCTGGTCGGGGCTCGGGGCGTAGTTGAGGCCGCCGTAGTTCTCCCAGGTCTCCTGGGTCATCTGGAGGCCGCCGTAGTCGCCGTTGTCGGTGTCGGCGCTCCATGATCGGTCGCTCTCGCAGTCCGCGATCGCGTCCCATGTCGTACCGCTGGCAGCGCTCGCACCGGTCGCGCCAAGCAGGGGGATCGTGATGGCCGAACCGGTCACTCCCGCCGCGACGAGGAGAGCCGGCCTCTGACGGGGGCGACGGTGACGACCGTTCCCGGAGAGCATGCGGTTGCCCTTTCGCGGTAGGGGTCTCCCCGCTCGAGCGAAGCCGGGCGGGGCAAGGTCAGGTGACTGCAAGGGCGGGTGGGGACCGTTCCGAGCGGTGAACCTAGTCGGACCACAACGCTTGTCACAAGTAGATGCACCGTAGATCACGCGAGGATCACAGATATGAGGGAGCGTCAGCTTGGCCGATTGCCGCGTGTCTTCCGGGCAGATCGCATTCCCGCCCGGCCTGAAGGCCGGGATTCCCTGCGAAGAACAAGGGATGGGGGCCGGCCAAAAGCCCTCATGAACCATGTGTTCCGCCTGTCCTTGGCGAACGCCCACAGGCCGCACCGCGCGAACCGGCGACGCCGGAAAGAAGGCCGTAATCAGCTCCTCCACAGCAGGCCAATCGAACTCCGGCACCTCCGCAGGAACCAGGGTCCCGGCTACGGTCATCCCGTGAATGTCCCGAACCCCGCGCCCGAACTCTTCACCCGGGAGTTCGCCACCGACCCGTACCCGGCCTATGCCTGGCTGCGCGATCACGCACCCGTCCACCGGACCACGCTGCCCAGCGGAGTCGAGGCATGGCTGGTGACCCGCTACGCCGACGCACGCCAAACCCTCGCGGACGGACGGCTTTCGAAGAACCCCGATCACCACGCCGAGGACGCACACGGCAAGAGCAGGACCGGTATCCCCGGCGAGCGCAGCGCCAATCTCGTGACGCATCTGCTCAATATCGACCCGCCGGACCACACCCGGCTGCGCCGTCTCGTCTCCAAGGCGTTCACCCCGCGCCGGGTGGCGGAATTCGCGCCCCGTGTGCAGGAGTTGACGGACGGCCTCATCGACCGGTTCGCGCCGCAGGGCGAGGCCGACCTCATTCACGACTTCGCCTTCCCCCTCCCCATCTACGCGATCTGCGACCTGCTCGGCGTCCCGCGCGGGGACCAGGACGACTTCCGTGACTGGGCGGGGATGATGATCCGGCACGGAGGAGGACCGCGCGGCGGCGTCGCCCGCTCCGTCAAGAAGATCCGTGGGTACCTCGCCGAACTCATCCACCGCAAGCGCACCGATCTCGGTGACGACCTGATCTCAGGCCTCATCCGTGCCTCCGACCACGGCGAGCACCTCACCGAGAACGAGGCCGCCGCCATGTGTTTCGTACTTCTGTTCGCGGGTTTTGAGACCACCATCAACCTCATCGGTAATGGCATGTACACGCTGTTGCGCAACCCTGAACAGCGGGCCAGATTGCAGGAGTCGATCGAGCGCGGTGAGCAGCTGCTGCTCGACACCGGAATCGAAGAGCTGCTCCGCTATGACGGCGCCGTGGAGCTGGCCACCTGGCGCTTCGCCACCGAACCCCTCACCATTGGCGGGCAGCGCATCGCCACTGGCGACCCGGTGCTGGTCGTACTCGCCGCCGCAGACCGCGACCCCGCGCGGTTCGCCGAGCCGGACACGCTCGACCTCTCCCGCCGTGACAACCAACACCTGGGATACGGCCATGGCATCCACTACTGCCTCGGCGCTCCCCTCGCCCGCCTCGAAGGCCGCACCGCCCTCGAGACGCTGCTGCGCCGCCTGCCCGATCTCCGGCTCGCGGCCGACCCCGCCGACCTGCGCCGGCGGGGCGGGCTCATTATGCGTGGGCTACGAGACCTTCCGGTGGAGTTCACCGCTCCCGGGCGAAGCAGGCGAAGAAGTCGGCCGGGGCCCTGAACAGCGGGCGGGGCCGGCAGAAGGGCGGTTCCCTCTTCACCGGCACCAGAGCGTGACGACGATCAGCACACCCACCACCAGCCGACACCGGCCGCGAGAGGCAGCACTGGGCGCGGGATTCCATCTCCACGCCCACGCTTCCCCACCACGGCGGGAAACGATCCCGGAACTCAATCCGATTCAGGATCGCTTAGCTGATCAGAGACGCTTCCGTCGCCCGTATCGCATCCCGATACGCACGCGCCGCCGCCCGCAGTGCCGTCTCCGGGTCCACGCCCTCCGCCTCGGCGCGCACGGCCATCGCGAGCAGTTCGTAGCCGACGCCGTCGCCCGGCGGCAGCGGGACCTCGAGTCCCGCCGTGCGCACGCGGGACGCCAGCTTGGCGGCGAGCGCCAGGCCCGGCTGGCCGAGCGGGACACCCTCCGTCACGGACGTCCGCTGCTTCTCGACGGCCTTGATGCGCAGCCACTGCTCCTTGACGTCCTCGGGCGTCTCCACGGTCTCGTCGCCGAAGACGTGCGGATGGCGGTGGATGAGCTTGGTGACGATGCCGCCCGCCACATCGTCGATGGAGAACGGCTCCGCGCCGTCCTCCGGGCGGCCTTCCTCCGCGATGCGCGCGTGGAAGACGACCTGGAGCAGGACGTCCCCGAGCTCCTCGCACAGCTCGTGCCGGTCACCCTCCTCGATCGCCTCGACCAGTTCGTACGCCTCCTCGATGCCGTACTTCGCGAGGCCCTTGTGGGTCTGCCGGGACGACCAGGGGCACTCGGCGCGAATGCGGTCCATGACCTGGACTAGGTCGAGGAGCCGGGCGCCGGGGAGGTCGTACGAGGCGGGGAGCAGTTCGAGGTCGGGCATCCGCACCCGCCCGGAGCCGGCCATGCGGGCCAGTCCGTCGGTCAGGCGCGGCTCGCCCTCGCCCGTGGCGACCACGGTCACCGTGCGGCCGCCGGCGCAGGTGTCGACGAGCTCCTCGGCGGTCGGCACGGCCTCGTCGACCTTGACGCCCGCCTCACGCAGGTACGGCAGCTGGGGGTGTGCGCCGTCCGCGCACAGGACGCGGTCGGCACCGTGCAGCGCCTGCCAGGCCGGCCAGGACAGGAGTCCGGGTGCGACGCGGTGGCTTGTGGTGAGCAGGACGATGCGCCCCGGGCTGGATGGGTTCACACAACGAACGTAACCCACGCCACTGACAAAAGGGTCACGGGTCATCCGCCGTACACGGCCGGTAGTCGCTACGCCGTCTCCGGGCCGGCCGCCCGCGTGACCTCGCGCAGCCACGGCAGCTTGGCGTCGACGCGGCCGCTCTTCTCGACGTCCCAGGAGCCGTAGCGCGGATTCAGTTCGACGCCGAGTTTCTTGGAGGCGTCGGACAGGGCCTTCCAGAACGCGGGCCGGCTGGTGTCTGTGCCGAGTGTGGCACCCAGCTTCTGGGCCTCGACCTGACTGCGAAGGTTCGCGTCGAGTTGCTCGGGGGCCACGCCGTACTGCTGCAGCCAGATCGTCTCCAGCGCCTTCGCGCCGCCCGCCTGCGCCTCGAAGCTCGCTCGCAGACGCTGGACCTCGTTGCGGGAGACCGTCACGCCGGCGTCCTGGGCCGCGCGGTGCAGCACGCGGTCGAGGACCATGCTGTGCAGGGTGTCGCGGGTGAGACCGCCGGAGTGGGCGATGGCCTGCTGGTACTGGGTGTCGTCCGTGATGGCGGCCCGCTGCGCGGCACGCACCTCGTTCACCCGGTTCTCCAGCTGGGAGACCGTGATGCGGTCGCCGCCGACGACGGCCGCGGCACCGGGATGCGCGTCGTTGCCGCAGGCGGTGAGGAGGGGTGCGGTGGCGAGCGCGGCGGAGAGGAGGAGCGCGGTGCGACGGCGGCGGTGCAAGGAGACCTCCTGTAGGAGCTTGTGCGACGGTGCACAAAGTCTTGCGGTGATCGATGGTAAGCAGTGACCCGGCTATCGGCCACCCATTCGACCAACGATTCGCCGCAAGTCGGGGTACCGGTTGAGCGCGTCGTTCGCGAGCCGCTCGCGCTCGCTCTCCGGCCAGCGAGAGGAACCCCTCTGCCAGCTCACGGATCACGCAGCTCCATGGCGATGACCACGCAGTCGGACCCGGGCCCGGTCGCCCTCTACTCACGACCCCAGGATCGAAGCCAGGAACTCCCCGGTCCACCCCAGCAGTTCCCGTCCGACCAGCGGCTTCCCGCCCACCTTCGCGGTCTTCGGGCGGGGGACCAGTACCTGGTGGACGGCCGGCTTGATGACGGTCCCGGGGTACAGCCGCTTGAGCCGCAGCTCCTGCGACTCCCTCAGTTCCACGGGCGCGAACCGGATGTTGTTGCCCTGAAGGACGATCTCCCCGACGCCGCACGCCCGTGCGAGCATCCGGAGCCCGGCCACCAGCAGCAGGTTCTCCACCGGCTCCGGCAACTTCCCGTAGCGGTCGACGAGTTCCTCGCGTACGGAGTTGATGTCGTCCTCCGTGTTGACGGAGGCGATCGCCCGGTAGGCCTGCAGACGCAGCCGCTCCCCGGGCGCGTAGTCGTGCGGGACGTGGGCGTCGACCGGGAGCTCGATCTTGACCTCCAGGGGCGGCTCCTCCTCCACGCCGCCTTCCAGCGCGGCACGGTAGTCGGCCACGGCCTCGCCCACCATGCGTACGTACAGGTCGAAGCCCACGCCCGCGATATGGCCCGACTGCTCGCCCCCCAGCAGATTGCCCGCGCCGCGGATCTCCAGGTCCTTCATGGCCACATACATGCCGGCGCCCATCTCCGTGTGCTGGGCGATGGTCGCCAGGCGCTCGTGGGCCGTCTCCGTCAGCGGCTTCTCGGGCGGGTAGAGGAAGTACGCGTAGCCGCGCTCACGGCCGCGGCCCACGCGCCCCCGCAGCTGGTGCAGCTGTGAGAGGCCGAAGTTGTCGCCGCGCTCCACGATCAGCGTGTTCGCGTTGGAGATGTCGATGCCCGACTCCACGATCGTCGTCGACACCAGCACGTCGAACCTCTTCTCCCAGAAGTCGACGACGACCTGCTCCAGGGCCTGTTCCGACATCTGACCGTGGGCCGTCGCAATCCGCGCCTCCGGGACGATCTCCCTCAACCTCGCCGCCGCCCGGTCGATCGACTCGACACGGTTGTGGATGTAGAAGACCTGTCCCTCGCGCAGCAGCTCGCGGCGGATCGCCGCACCGATCTGCTTCTCCTCGTACGGGCCGACGAAGGTCAGGACCGGGTGCCGCTCCTCCGGCGGTGTCGTGATCGTGGACATCTCGCGGATGCCCGTCACGGCCATCTCCAGCGTGCGCGGAATCGGGGTCGCCGACATCGTCAGGACGTCGACGTTGGCCCGCAGCTTCTTCAGCTGTTCCTTGTGTTCGACACCGAAACGCTGCTCCTCGTCAACGATGACCAGTCCCAGGTCCTTGAACCTGGTCTCGGCGGAGAACAGGCGGTGGGTGCCGATGACGACGTCCACCGACCCCTCCCGCAGCCCCTCCAGGACCGCCTTCGCCTCCGTGTCCGACTGGAAGCGCGACAGCGCCCGTACGTTCACCGGGAACTGTGAGTAGCGCTCGCCGAACGTCCCGAAGTGCTGCTGCACCAGCAAAGTGGTGGGCACGAGCACCGCCACCTGCTTGCCGTCCTGGACCGCCTTGAAGGCGGCCCGTACCGCGATCTCCGTCTTGCCGTAGCCGACGTCGCCGCAGATCAGCCGGTCCATCGGGACCGTCTTCTCCATGTCCTCCTTGACCTCGGCGATGGTCGTCATCTGGTCGGGCGTCTCCACGTACGGGAAGGCGTCCTCCAGCTCGCGCTGCCAGGGGGTGTCCCCGCCGAACGCGTGCCCCGGCGCCGCCATGCGCGCGCTGTACAGCCTGATCAGGTCGGCCGCGATCTCCTTGACGGCCTTCTTGGCGCGCGCCTTGGTCTTGGTCCAGTCGGCGCCGCCCAGGCGGTGCAGGGTGGGAGCCTCGCCACCCACGTACTTGGTGATCTGCTCCAGCTGGTCGGTGGGGATGTAGAGCCGGTCGCCGGGCTGGCCGCGCTTGGCGGGGGCGTACTCGACGACCAGGTACTCGCGGGTCGCGCCCTGGACCGTGCGCTGCACCATCTCGAGGTACCGGCCGACGCCGTGCTGCTCGTGGACGATGTAGTCGCCCGTCTCCAGGGTCAGCGGGTCGATGGTCTTGCGGCGACGGGCGGGCATGCGGGCGCCGTCCCTGCCGGCGGCCTTCTGGCCCGTGAGGTCGGTCTCGGTGAGGACGGCGAGCTTCAGAGCCGTATCGACGAAGCCGTAGTCGATCGAGCCGCACGCCACCTGGACGACGGACGGCGTGAGCGCGGCGAGGTCGGACTCCGGCCGGGCCGCGATGCCCTCGCCGCCGAGGACCTCGACGGTGCGGGCGGCGGGACCGTGGCCCTCGGTGACGAACACCGCGCGCCAGCCGTCCGCGAGCCAGCCCTTGGTGTCGGCAAGGGCCCTGGCGGTGTCGCCGCGGTATGACTCCGGGGCCTGCATGCCGAGCTTCAGCATGTCCCCCGCCGCGTCAGCGGCATATGTCACCGTGAGCTCTTCGTCCGCCGCGAACGGGGACACCGACCACCACATCATGTCCAGCCCGCGGGCCCGGTCCCGGACATCCGCGATGGACCACAGGGAGGCCGCGTCGACGTCGATGGGAGCCTCTTTGCCACCCGCCGTCGCCGCCCAGGACGCCTGCAGGAACTCCTGCGAGGTCGCCACCAGGTCCGCGGCCCGCGTCCGGACCCGCTCCGGGTCACACACGACGGCCATCGCGCCCTTGGGCAGTACGTCGAGGAGCAGCTCCATGTCGTCGACGAGTACGGGGGCCAGGGACTCCATGCCCTCGACGGCGATGCCCTCGGCGATCTTCCCGAGCAGTTCGCCCAGCTCGGGGTGCGCCTCGGCGAGCGCCGCGGCCCGGCCGCGTACGTCGTCCGTGAGGAGCAGCTCGCGGCAGGGCGGCGCCCACAGGCCGTGCTCGGCGACTTCGAGGGATCGCTGGTCGGCGACCTTGAAGTACCGGATCTCCTCGACGTCGTCGCCCCAGAACTCCACGCGCAGCGGGTGTTCCTCGGTGGGTGGGAAGACGTCGAGGATGCCGCCGCGTACGGCGAACTCGCCGCGTTTCTCGACGAGTTCCACGCGGGAGTACGCTGCTGCCGCCAGCGCCTCGACGATGCCTCCGAGGTCAGCCGTGTCGCCGGTCCGCAGGGCGACCGGCTCCAGGTCGCCCAGGCCCTTGACCTGGGGCTGGAGCACGGAGCGTACGGGTGCGACGACGACCGAGACCGGGCCGGTCTCCGGGTCGTCGGGGCGGGGGTGCGCGAGGCGGCGCAGCACGGCGAGACGGCGGCCCACGGTGTCCGACCTCGGAGACAGCCGCTCGTGCGGGAGGGTCTCCCAGGACGGGTACTCCACGACCCCGTCGGCGGGCAGCAGGGACCTGAGCGCCGCCGCCAGGTCCTCGGCCTCCCGTCCTGTGGCGGTCACCGCCAGTACCGTACGGCCCGCTTCCCTGGCCAGTGCCGCCACGGCGAAGGGGCGGGCGGCGGGCGGGCCGACCAGGTCGACGTGCATCCGGTTGCCGTCGGTGGCGGCCTTCACCGCTTCGGTGAGTGCGGCGTCCTTGACGACGGCGTCGAGCAGACCGTGCAGGCTCATGAAGAGGCTTCCATCCAAGGAGAGAGCAACGCGGACGGCCCGACACGTCGTACGGGCCGGGGGTGTCCAGGGTACGACGGCGCTGCCCTTGCTCGGTCCGGGCGATCTCCCGGGGCAAGGACTGTCCTGTTCTCAACAGTCCTGGCAGCCGGTCTCGGCAGTCCTTGCCCGGCAGCCACATCTCGACCGTCCTGGGGGCAGGCCGGCAAGCGGGAATCAGTCCCGCTCAATTGTTCAGGAACGGTACCGTCACAGATCCCGTCCTACCTCCAACTGCCCCAGCCGATTCGCCTCCGCGGTCTAGCCCCACCCGGCCCGACCCAGCGCGACCGCCGGCCTACTGCCCGACCGCCCGCCCGACCGATCGACCGATCGACCGACCGACCGACCGAAGGATCAACCTGTGCCCGGAGCCACCGCCGCCACGCCCGACCGCGCCCGGACGGCGCGGGAGGCCCCGTCCCTCACCCCGGCGCCGGTCACGCCCTCCCGTGGCCGGCCCTTCCGCCGCCGCCTCCTGGACGGCGGGTGGGATCCGCAGATCCTGGCCGTCGTTCTGTTCACCGCGTATGCGATCGTCTCCGTCGGCCGTTACGCGCACCTCGAGACGAGGTCCTGGGATCTCGGCATATTCGAGCAGGCGGTTCGCGCCTACGCGCACTTCCAGGTGCCGGTCGTGGACCTCAAGGGACCCGGCGTGAACGTCCTGGGCGACCACTTCAGCCCCGTCACCGCGCTGCTCGCCCCCCTCTACCGGCTCTTCCCCTCCCCTGTCACCCTGCTCATCGCCCAGGCCGCGCTGGTGGCGCTGTCCGCCGTGCCGGTCACCCGGGCCGCCGCCCGGCTGCTCGGACGCCCTCGCGGGCTCGCGCTCGGCATCGCGTACGGACTGTCGTGGGGCATCCAGCGTGCGGTCGACTTCGACTTCCACGAGATCTGCTTCGCCGTGCCGCTGATCGCCTACGCCCTGGAGGCGGTGTTGCGGCACCGTTGGCGGGCCGCGCTGTGCTGGGCCCTCCCGCTGGTCGTCGTGAAGGAGGACCTGGGTCTGACGCTGGCCGCCATCGCCCTGGTGGTCGCCCTGCGGTCCTGGCGCCTCTCCCGCAAGACGGCCCTGTACGCGCTCGGGGTCGCGGCCTTCGGCGCGCTGGCCACGCTCGTCACCCTCACACTGGTGATACCGGCCTTCAACACCGCGGACGCCTACGACTACTGGAACAAGGTCAACGGCGAAGGCGGCCCCTTCGACGGCATGGACACCAAACTCCGCACGCTGGCCTGGCTGTTGATCCCCACCACCGGCCTCCTGGCCCTGCGTTCCCCGCTCCTGCTGGTCGCCCTGCCGACCCTCGGCTGGCGCTTCCTCTCCCACGACTCGCACTACTGGGGAACGGACTGGCACTACAGCGCGGTCCTGATGCCGGTCGTCACGCTCGCCCTCGCCGACGCGCTCGCCACCACCCAGCGCAGCCCACGCCCCTGGCTGCGTTCGTACACGCTGCACCTGCCCGCCGCCGTCACCGCGGCAGCGCTCGCGCTGACGACCACGCTGCCGCTGTCCACTCTGACCGAGGCCACCGCCTACCGCACGCCCGCGCGTGTCACCGCGATCGAGCGCCTGTTGGCCCGAATCCCGGACGGGGCGACCGTCGAGTCCAACATCGGCCCGATCAGCCGCCTCACCTCCCGCTGCCGGGTCTTCTGGCTCTCCAACACCCAGGGGGTGACCCCACACTTCATCGCCCTGGACAATTCCTCCGGCGAGTACCGCGACGTCCAGGCCTACGCCCAGCAGCTGCATCCGCGCGCCGACTACGCCATCATCGGCACCGCCCATGGCTACGTCCTCCTCGAACGCCGCCGATGAGAACGCCCGGCGCCGGGGGGTTGGAAACGGCCTGGCGCCGGGCTCACTCTCCCCCCGTCACCCCGTTCCCCCCATTACCCCGTATCCGTGCCGGCGGTGTCGGCGTCGACCATCACCTCCGCTGGAGCGGGCGAGAGCCGAACCCCTACTCCGCCGCAGCGCGTCCCGTGAGCGCGGCGAGGCTGCTGCGTACGTTGTCCATGTGGGCCCGTAGGTCGTTCCACCGCTCGCCATGCTCGCGCAGCACCCGCTCCGTCTCACGGGTAACCCGCTCCGCATGAACCCCCGCCTCCGCGATCAGCTCGGCAGCCCGCGCCTCCGCATCCTCCTGCCGCCGCCGAACCGACTCCTGTGCGTCGCCAAGGGCCTGCTCCGCCTCGCCCAGCCCCGCCTCGGCGCGCGCCGCCCGCGATCCGTAGTGTGCGTCGAACACGGCCTCCCGCTCGGCGGCCGCCCGCCGCACCTCCTCCCCGCTTTCGGCGTGCTCCCTCTCCTGGTCGGCCAGCAATCCCTCCGTACGCTGCCGCATATCACGCAGCGCGGCGAGCGCCTCACCCCGGCACTCCTTCACCTCGCGGCGCGCGGCGACCCGCATCTCGTCGGCCTCGGCCCCCGCGGCGAGCAACCGGTGCCGGGCCCGTTCCTCGGCCTCGCCGCGCACCGCGTCGGCATCCGCCCTCGCCGCCTCGCGCAGTCGCCCGGCCTCGGCCTGCGCCTCCTCAACGACACGTCGCGCCTCCCGCCGCGCGTCCTCGCGCAGCGCCGCCGCCTCCTGCGCGCCGAGTTCGTAGAGACGTTGGGCACGCTCACCGAGCACCTCGTACGTCTGCGCCGGGAGACTGGCCACGACCTCGCGCAGCCGCTCCGTCTCCTCCTCCATCTCCCTGGCCAGCACGGTCAGCCGAGCTGCCCGCTCCCACGCCGCGTCACGGTCCCAGGAGAGTGCGGCAGCGTACGCGTCGACCTGCTCAGGACGGTAACCACGCCCCCGTACGACCACGAAGCCCTGAGGCGACACCGACCCGCTGCTCATCCTCGAATCCCCTCTCCGGCGTGCTGCGTACAACACACGATGTGGCGCACATCTTGGTTGATCAGACGGAAGTGTCCATAACACGACACTCCGCCCATTCATCCGCTCGGGAGTCCGGGGCATCCAACGTATGCGACGCAACACAGGGCAAAGGGCCGGACCCGGTCGAACGACCAGGTCCGGCCCTTGCAGAGAGCGAGCGACTCGCAGATCAACGAGCCGTCAGAGCAGGCCGTCCCACATCTGCTCCAGCAACACCGCCCACCAGCTGTCCGGAGAACCGAGCGCCGCCGGATCGAGGGCAGCGAGCTGCGCCTGGAAGTCGACGGTCCAACGACCCGCCTGCTCCTGGTTCAGCCCGAACCGCAGCCGCCACATCCGCCCGAGCAGCGCCAGACCGCGCGCGAACTCCGGCAGCCCCGTGTTGACGAACTGCGGCGGTACGGGAGCACCGCCCGGACCGGCCTCCACCGGCACGGCCACGATGTTCGCCGTGCCGTACTGGACGCAGATCGCCTTGCCGAAGTCACTGCCCATGACGAGGTACGAACCCGCGTCCGAGGCGGGCTGCACCCCACGCTCCTGCGCCAGCTCGGCGAGCGTCGGCACCGGGCGGCCCGGCTGCGCCTGCGCCCAGAAGAACGGGCCCATGTCGACGGGCAGACCGGCCGCCATCAGGGTGTGCGCCACGACCGGCGGTACACCCTGCCGGGACACCGCGCCCTGGTCGAACCGGAACACCGCCGGCCCGAACGCGGCCGCCAGCTCGTGCCCGACCGCCTCCGGCGGAATCGGCGGCGCCGGCTGCACCTGCGGCAACGGGGCCCGCACCGGCGCGGGCCGGGCGGGCCCGTCCGCGACCTGGTGCAGCTCGCCCTGGTGCGCGAGCAGTTGCGCCATGCCCTGCTGACGGCTCGCATGGTCCCTGCCGTACGGGGCGATGCTGGTGATCCGCGCCTGCGGCCAGCTCTCCCGGATCATCCGCGCGCAGTAAGCACCGGGCAGCTCACACGACTCCAACTCCGTGTGTAGCTCCAGCACCTGCTGCGGCGGCACGTTCATCGCCCGCAGCTCGTGCAGGATCTGCCACTCCGGGTGGGGCGTGCCCGGCGCGGAACGGCGGATCAACTGTTGCTCGGAACCGTCCTGGGCGCGGTAACGGAGTACGGCCTGATAACCGGGACCGACCGTCGGCTGCCCCTGCTGCGGGTAGCCATACGCCGGAGGTTGGTGACCGGGCACGGGCTGCCCGGGCATCGACTGACCCGGCATGGGGCCCTGACCCGGCATCGGCTGCGGAACACCCGGAGGCATGCCGGGCGCGCCGGGCGGCATACCGGGGGCCTGCGGAGGCGGAGGGGTGCCCGGCCCGGCAGGACCGGGGCCGAGGCTGGGGCCGGGGCCGGGGCCGGCCAGCATCGTCGCGGCATGGTGAACACCACCGGAAGGCGTACCACCCGGAGGAT